>JBBRTW010000457.1:0-5752 GCA_038244055.1 Tepidisphaerales bacterium
CCGACCGCGACATGGGCGACCGGAAACACGATCATGAGCCAGGGCGCGCCCCTCTGCGTGAATGCCATCGAATACCAGAACACGAGGAATCCATCCCATGCCACGCAGAAGAACGCGAGGAAAATGTAGATGAACCGGAACCAGCGCCAGGTGAGGGTGAGCGTCCCGGCGAACTCCTCGACGCGAATGCGCGTCTGCGCGGGCAGGGGCTTGATGGCCGACGGCCCGCGCACGCCGGCGCGGGGGCCTTGGCGCTGCTCGGCGCTGAGGAAGGGTTTGATGTCGAAAATGGCGTTGCACCGCCGGCATTTGGCCAGAGTGGTGGCGAGATTCACATCCTCGGCCGGGACGGCGCTGCCGCAGGTGGGGCAGTGGAGTTGCATGGGAATAGGATAACGGGTGTGGAGATGGGGGCAAATGTCGAGGTATCATAAGGGTCGAGGTGGTGGATATGGCAAGTCAATTTCCGGGAGTCGATCCGTTTCTTGAAGGGCAGGGTATCTGGCATGATTTCCATCTTGGTTTCATTGCATGTTGGCGTGAACTGTTGATGCGCTGGCTGCCGCGGGAATATGTGGCGCGGCTGGAGCGACGAGTCTATCTCGATCGGGGCAGCGCCTATGAATTGGCGCCGCGAAGTTCGAATAAGCCTCCTGCCCAAGGCTCCAGAGTGCGAGCGTCGCAATCGATTGACGGCGGACCGATTGCGCTCGACCCCAGGATTATCCCTCATATCATGGGCGATCCGCTCCGCGAGGGCTACATTGAAATATTGCGCAAATCGGATGAGGGCCTGATCGCGGTGCTGGAGCTATTGTCCCCCACGAATAAGCGCGGCGTCGGGCGGGGCGAGTATCTCGTCAAGCGGGATGAATTGCTCCATCAGCCGGTGCATCTGGTGGAGGTGGATTTGTTGATGCGCGGCACGCGGATGCCTCTCCGCCAGTCGCTGCCGGATGGGCATTATTTTGCCATGATCTCGCGCGCCGATCGCCGGCCAGACTGCGAGGTTTACTCATGGACTATTCGCGATCCGCTTCCGGTCATTCCCATTCCGCTGGAGACGCCTGATGGGGATGTGGCGATCGACTTGCAGGAAGTGTTTAACGTAACCTTCGAGCGCGGGCCCTACGATCAACTGGTCAAATATCACAAGCCGGTGGGGTTGCCGGTCGCTGAAGACCTGCAAAATTGGATCGATGCGCAACTCGCTCCCCGCTGAACTCGCGCCGCGATAAAATCATGCTGGCGGGGCTTCGGCGGGCGCGGCTGCCGGCTTTTTCACCGTGATCTGCAAATGCCCCGCCCGCGCGGCCGCCAGGGGATCGCGGGCCAGTTCCTCTTCCAGCCGAATCAGGCGATCCACCGCTCCCCCGAATTCGAAGAGCTTTTTGTTCTGCCGCACCGGCAGGATCGTTTTGCCGATCAGGTCGAGCACTTCGAAGCCGGCCTTCTCGAACAGCTTCCGCAGATGCTTGGGGGAGAATGTTGTCGTCTCGAATTGCTCGCTCGGGTCGGCCGTCAGCCAGTGGGTCCGGCCGGTGGAGACGAACTCTTCCAGGGCATCGAGGTTGCCTCGGTCGATGAAGTGGTCGATGGCGGCCAGCTTGTTGTCGGCCGTTGCGATGACGATTCCGCCCGGCCGGCAGACGCGGAACATTTCACGCACCGCCCGGCCGGGATCGGAGCAGATCGAAA
Organism: Tepidisphaerales bacterium; assembly: GCA_038244055.1. Lineage (GTDB taxonomy): Bacteria > Planctomycetota > Phycisphaerae > Tepidisphaerales > Tepidisphaeraceae > DASPKW01. Next base: position 1,699 of record JBBRTW010000457.1, read on the forward strand.
GCGGATCGCCCATCGCGACCGTCAGGCCGAAGGTGGCGCTGGGAAGCGCGGCCAGATCGATGATATCGGCCGCAAGCAGTGTCGCCTTCTTCGCCTTGGCTTCTCCCATTTCTTCGGTCTTGCGGCGGGTTTGCTCGACCATTGCGGCCGCGTTATCGACGAATGTGGTGGCCAGGCCGGTCTTGAGGAATTTCAGCCCCCACTTGCCGGTGCCGCAGCCGAGGTCGAGGCAGGGGATGGAAAGATCGCGCGGGATGTGCGGCTTGATGGCCCGCCAGGTGATCTCATCGTGGAAGGCCCAGTACGGGTCTTCGTAAATCGCATCGTACTGGCGGGCGACGCGATCGTGATATCGGCGCGAAGCATCGGCCGGGGCGCGGTGATCGGAAGAATGACGGGGGCGGGCCATGGAGGGAGGATAAAAGAAATTGAGGGTGGAGGGTAGAGGGTTGAGGGCAGAAGGCAGAAGGCAGAAGGCAGAAGGCAGAAGGCAGAAGGCAGAAGGCAGAAGGCAGATTCATTTGCGTCGCGGAACTATCTTTTTCAATTTTCAACCCTCTACCCTCTATCCTCAACCCTCAACCCTCAATTCCTCTTCGTGCCTTTAGTGTCCTTCGTGGTTCAATCTCCGCGCACGAGCTTCGTAAACAACTCGCCTCGTTCTTCGAAGTTGGCGAAGCGGTCGTAGGATTTGCAGCCGGTGGAGAGGAGGATGATGTCGCCGGGGGCTGCGAGGCGTTTGGCTTGTTTTACGGCGGCGGCAAGGTCTTCGCAGAGGGTAGCGGGGGCGGGATGGGCGGCGGGCGATCGGGCGATTCCGGCCGCGATTTCCGGGCCTTTTTCGCCGATGCAGAAAATGGCTTTGGCGCGGGCGGCCAGGGCGTTGCACATGGCCTGGATGGGGTGATCTTTCAGCCGGCCGCCGACGATCTGGATGACGGTCCTGGGCGGGAAAGCTTCGAGGGCGGCGACGGCGGCCTCGGGGATGGTGGCGATGGAATCGTTGTAATAGCGGATGCCGTGGGCCTCATGCACGAGTTCGAGGCGATGGGGCAGCGCATGAAACCCCGCGAGCGCCGGGCGGGCGTCCTGGAGCGTGCAGCCGAGGCAACTGGCGGCCGAGAACGCGGCCTGGGCGTTGAACTGATTATGCGCGCCGGCCAGCGTGAGGTCGAACGCGGACTGTTCATCGCCGCCGAACCATTTGACCTGGGCGCGGGTGTGCCGGGCGAACTCGCGCGAGGCGGGGCAGGCCTGGTTCAAGATGGCGAAGTCGGCCGGGGTTTGACTCTCGATGATGAGGCGCTTGGCGGCGATGTAGGCTTCGATGGAGCCGTGCCATTCGACATGATCGCGCGCCACCATCGTCACCACCGCGACATGGGGCGACCACTTGGCGGCGCGCAGGTGCTCGAGCATGAAGCTCGAAAGTTCCAGTACCACCGGATCATCCGCGCCGATGCGCGGGAGGTCTTCGAGGAGCGATTTGCCGAGGTTGCCGCCGACCCAGGTATTGGTGGGGAATCGGCGCTTGAGAATGGCCGCCAGCATGGCGGTGGTGGTGCTCTTGCCCTTGGTGCCGGTGACGGCCAGGACATTCCTCGACGGGCAGCGCTCGATGAAGAGTCGGATTTCGGTGGTGATCGGAATCCCGGCCGTGCGGGCCCCGGCGAGATATTGATTCGTCAGCGGCACGGCCGGCGAAGCGACGATCAGATCGGCGGAGGTGAAATCGTCGACGCGATGCTCGCCGAGGCGGTATTCGATCGGCAGGCCGGTGAGTTGTTCGAGCGAATCTTCCAGCTTCTCGCGGGATGCTTGATCGGTGACCAGCACCTTGGCACCCTGGCCGATCAGCCATTTCGCCACGGCAATTCCGCCGCCGAAATGGCCCAGGCCCATGACGGTGACGCGCTGGTTTGCGAGGGGGGGAGGCATGGGAGGTGAATGGTAATGCGCGAGAAAATGATTGTCATTGTGCAGGCTGGGCGGCGGAGAAAGTGGCGTCGGGGGTGGAGAGGGTTCGGCCGACCCGGGCGGTGGCGGCGGTGAGGAAGGAAAACGGATTGGAACTCCGTACGTTCGCGATCGAGGGCGATGACGGTGATCATTTTCCCTTGAGCCCATCGCGCCACTTGATGACTTCCAATTCGCCGCGGACGGCTTCTTCAACGGGGATGACCGGATGCACTTCGAATACGAACGAAGGCAGCATCGAGCAGAATTTGTGGATGGTGACCGGGTCGTCGCATTCCATCAGCATATGCCCGCCCCATTCGCCGACGCGGATGACGAAGAAGTCGATCTTGAAATTGGCCGGGGCTTTCCACTGGCCGAACACTTCGAGGATTCGCTTCTGGGCATTCTCGTATTCGATGGGCGAGCCCTGGGGGCGTTCGAACCAACTGATGATGTATTTCATGGGGATCCTTCTTGAAAGAGTTAAGGTTCCCTGGATGATTGCGGTTTGGGCGGGATAATGCAAATTGGCCGAGTGCTCCGCATCTGCGGGGGCGATGTTGGCTCGGAGCGCCTATGTCATCAGGCCCAGCGAGCGAAGCAGGCAGCGTTCAACTTCGCTCATCAGAGCGAGGCTGATCGTGCCGGCGAGGGGGCCGTGGTTGAGCCGCGATTTGAGGAGGTGCAGTCATGCCGGTGAGGGCGCTTGCGTCTCTGGCACGGCTTGCGCGGGCGCTGCGAGCGCGGCCTGTGCGGCGGCCGCCTGCTGTTCCCGGTCGCGCTGCAAGTCCGCCCGCGTCGGCCGATAGCCGCGATGGCGGCCCTTGCCCCGTTCGCGGCAGAGGCGTTGCCGTTCGGCGGCGGTCATGGCGTGTCCTTTAACGCGCGGTTGAAAACTGAAGTTTTCCATCCCCTTTTCATCGGCCGCCGCCCCGCCGGCATGAAAAAAAGACCCGCGCTGACTGACCGGGCCGCCAGGCGCGATAAAACCCGCCCGCATCCCATTATCGCGGGGCCGGGCATGGAATTTAGGGGCTCGGATGCGCCGCAGACGCCATTTTCCACGTTTCGCGAGCCTGATTTCGTGACGCGCAGCCGGGGTTTCGTGACGCGCAGCCGGGCTTTCGTGACGCGCAACTGAGGTTTCGTGACGCGCAGTCGAGGTTTCGTGACGCGCAAGGCTGGTTTTGCTCCGCCGCCCTCGCGGTTTCGTGACGCGCAGCCGAGGTTTCGTGACGCGCAAGACCGCTTCTGCGCTGTCACGCGGGCTGCTTGGATATCGGCCCCAGAAGGGAAAGCCGGTAGGCCTCCAGCTCATCGTGGAACTCGCGGACGTAATCGAGCGGCCCTTCCGCCATCACGGCGAATAGCCGGGGATTCACGGGAAGGACCTCATCGCGCAGCGAAGCGAGGACGCGCTGCATGCGTTCGAGCTGTTCGAAGGTCTGTCGAAGATCCGATTCATTCTTGATCACGGACTCGGCCTCTCTATTGCCCGAATTCCCTGCCGTCTCGATACACAATGGCGCTCCAAATCTCGTCCAGCACGACTTCGTCTCCGTCCAACCGTGTGATACCGCAAATCATCGCCGTATCGAAGTAGGCAAAGTCGCCCGATGGGAGCGGTGAAATGTCGGCCGAGAGTCGCGAGAGAAACGTCGGATCGACAATGCGGATGCTTGCCTCTATCGGCTCAGCCGGCGACTCGTCATCTGCTTCTGACCTGCCTGCGAACATCGATTGAATCTCTGCGACTGATGCGCAGTCATCAATGATCCGGCAGTCCTGCCCCTGCACCATGAGAATACCCATCACGGCGAGTCCAAATCGGCCGCGATTGAACGTTTGTCCCGACGCCAGCACGACGCGCACGGGGAGCGACATCGTCATGGATCACCCTGCTGCTTTATGCAAATCCGTTCACTCGCCGGGGCCGCGCCCCAGCGACAATCGAACTGCGAGATTTTATACCCGCGACTTATACATTGCGCTTCATATTATTTGAGTTGCCTCAGCCCCGGCACTATTGCTTGTTCGTGGCTTCTCAAGCAGCGACAACCTGCGATTGCGAGCGCGACGGCGGGACGGGCTGGCC
>JBBRTW010000458.1:0-5742 GCA_038244055.1 Tepidisphaerales bacterium
CCTGTCGGGGCCGCTTTCAAAAGGGCGGATGTCTACCCGGTAAACGACTTTCACTTGTTCGCCTTCCACTTCCACACGTTTGACCAGTGTGCGAATGATCTCTCGTTTGGCTTGCCAGTCCGCATGATCCAGGCCCGCTTTCACTTCGCGTGAAAAGGTTTCCAGGTTGTCGATCACCAATCGCATTTCTTTTGCCCTGGCCTCTTCGTCCACACGCGACTGTAATTGCTCCTGCAACTGGGACAAACGCTGCCTGGCCGATTTAATTCTCGGCTCGAACTCCTTCTTGTCCACCAGTCCTTCGCCATACGCATCAATGAGCCGCGCGATGCCGCGGCGCACCTTGTCGACCTGGGCGTTGAGCTTCTGATCCCCCTGCCGCTGACCGCCTTCGTTCCCTCCGTCGAGCCTTCGATTCAATTCGCGCTCGACGCGTGCCGGGTCGGCCAGCAATGCGCGGACATCGTTCCATACCGCCTCATCCAGCAGGTCTTGGCGCACTTGTTTGTTTTGACAGACGCGCTGGCCGCCAAAGCGATAGGCATCGGTTCCCACGCAACGATAATAGCCATACTCCCGGCGTTTGCCTTTTCCTCCCGAGAGGCTGATTTGCTTTCCATAGTAAGCGTATCCACAACTTTTGCATACGATGAGTCCTTGCAGCAGATACCGCGCGCCGCGCCGTCCCTGGCGGCTGCGCTGGCGGTTCTCTTCCAGTTGCGTTGCCACGGCGTCGAAGAGCGACTCCTCCACGATCGCCGGAACCGCGATGCTGATCCATTCCTTAATCGGCTGATCGTATGAACTTTGTCCGTTGCGCGGCTGCTCTTGCCGGTTGCGGCCCCCGCGCAAGCGTGGACGCATCGGCCCGGTCCGGGTCTTGCCAAATGCCGCCGCTCCCTTGTACGCGGGATTCTTGAGAATGCTCCACACCGTCGAGCGATCCCAGTGATCCTTGCCCCTGGGCGACAAAATCCCCCCTGTTTTAAGCGTTTTGCACACTTGTCCGATGCTTTGCCGCTCCAGGCCGATCCACTGAAACATCCGCGTCACGACCGCGGCTTCGGGCAGATGCACGTTGTACTGCGCACTTCCGATTCCATCGGCGGCGGCAACGTAGCGATAGCCGTAGGGCGCGCCGCCCAGTACATTGACGCTCCCCTGGCGGGCGGCGTGCAGTTTGCCCCGGCGGCAGCGCTCGATGATCTTGGCCCGTTCGTATTCCGCCACCATTCCCTGCACCTGCAGCAGCAGATGATCCTCCGGCGTCTTGCCCAGATCGCGGTTGACGAACGACAGCTCCACACCGCAGCGCCGCAGTTCATCCACCAGAAGCATCTGGTACGCATAGCTGCGCGCCAGCCGATCGGGACACAGCACATAGACGCGGTCGACGCTTCCGGCGGCGGCCTGATCGCGCAGCCGCTCCAGCGCCGGACGAACCAGCGTCGCGCCGCTGTGGCCTTCATCGATGAAGCGGAATTCGGGATCGATCGTCAATCCGTCCGCCTGCGCGCGATCCACGATCGCGGCGATCTGCGACTGAATGGTTCCGGCCTGGGCCTGCTGTTCGGAAGACACCCGGGCGTAAAGGGCGGCGCGAATGGATGGGTTGTCAGTAGTGGCATTACATTGCAACATGCATATCCTCCTGCCGCCATCCGGGCGGCTGTTGAAGTGCGGAGAGGCCGGAGCTCATCGTCGGCGGCTTAATGAGGGAATCCGCCAGCGATCGACGAACTTCGGGGAAAACGTGTTGATAGGCTCGCGCCAGCAACTGCCGCTCAAGCCTGCTGGTCTCGCAGCAGTGGTTCACGGTCAATCGCGCCGATGGAGAGGTCGCAGTGTCATCCATGACCTGTATCTCCCGATGTTGTGTCCGCGGAAAGAGATGAAGTAGCCGCCGCCCCGACCCCGGCCGAACATCCGCCGTATACAGGCCGGAGCGACGCCCGCGGAAGAATTGACTCGATTATAAGCTGTTTTGCACTATTGTAGGAGGCGAGATACTTCCGCCCTGCGGTGTTCCCTGCTCCTGCTCCACGCGCCTGCCCTCTTCCATCACGCCTGCGCCCAGCCATTTCTGGATGTGACGCACGACGCGATCATCCGCGATTCGGTGCTCGACGAACTTCACCAGCCATTCGTGATTCAGCGTATCGAAGAATCCGCGAATATCGGCGTCGAGCAGCCAGCTCACCTTCTTCGTCTGAATTCCGACCGCCAGGGCATCGAGTGCCATGTGGGCGCTGCGCCCGGGCCGGAATCCATAAGAGAAGCCGAGGAAATCGGTCTCGTAGATGGCATTGAGGACTTGCGCGGCCGCGCGCTGGACGATCTTGTCCTCCAGCACGGGAATGCCGATCGGTCGCTGTTTGCCATCTGCCTTGGGAATGTACACCCGTTTGACCGGCCTCGCCCGGTACGCTCCACGCGCCAGGCGATGCGAAAGGTTTTGAAGATTGCTCTCCAACTCCTTCCCATATGCCTGCCATGTTTGCCCGTCGACGCCCGCCGCCGCATCCCGCTTGGTGGCGAGGTATGCTTCGCGGAGTCGATCGACGTCATAAACATGGTGCCAGAGCGCCGTGAACTTCAGCTTCTTATCCCGACAGGCTGCCTGTCGTACCCGATCCAGCGCGCTGTGCAGGTCTTGGGGGAGGGCTGCGCCCTCCCTTTTCCGGCTCTGTGTCCGATCAACCTGTTTTGCTGGATCGACTGGGGGGAGTTCGTCCTGGACGCCCTCCCCGTTCTCCTTGGCCAAGCCCCTTCCCTCCACCGGCTCCAGGGATTCCATAAACTGCCAGAAATCCATGTTCGCAGGCTTCAATGGTACTACGGGCTTGTCCGACTTCCCGGGTTCGTTCATCGCCGTCGCTCCTCTTGCGAGTTCACGGCGCGGACTTGGGACACCGCCCAAGCCAAACCCGGGACCTCCCGGCTTCCGCGTGAGATGCTTCGATGCGTGCGCGGGGTCTCAGACCACGCGGAGTGCGACAGTCCCTTGCGATGGCGGGACAGCCGCTGTTGCCTTCCGTCAGACAGGACGACGTCGGCACTCCGGAGCATAACGTTTTCGAGGCTCAATACCCGGCCCGCACTTTCCCCTGTCAACGCTTCGACGACGACCTTGCGATCGTCCCCGCATGACTCGGGGCCAACCTGGCTCGCTACGCCTTGGTTGCATGAAACTTTCATTCACTGCACCTCACCGGCTTTTGCCGGCGCACCCTGTCCCCTTTGAATTTCCCTGTCCATGGCCTTTCTGTCTGGTGTTCCGCTGCTCTTGATAAGTTGCAGAATTACCAGCAGAAAGGCCCTGGCGCTATAGGTGCGGCGCGGGAAAATTAAATTAATGGTGAGAAATGCGGGCTAGTCGATTGGAAGATTCTTGACGATATCGTCGGCCAGAACTTTGCCCTCCGGGCTGACCTTGATGGCGTGAGTTTCATCACCGACCTTCACATCGATTTCGTAGAAGTGCTTGTCGCCCGCCGTGGCGGTGGCCGCCTCGGCGATTTTGCCTTCGGGCTGAGCCTTCTTGACCGCCGCGGCAACCGCCGCGGGAAGCTTGTCGATCGCCACATCGGCCTCTTCCTGGATCAGTTCCCCGGCCACGCTGATGATGTACGCGTGGTCAACGCCCTCGACCTTGAAACCGACCTCATAGACGACAGTCCCACCGATGCTCTCCTTGGCGAACTCCTCCATCTTCTTATCGCCCAGAACCTTCTTGGCCGCCGCCTGCACGGCCGCCGGTGCCTTGGTCAGGGCGTCATCATCCTTCTTCGCACCCCAGATGAGTGAGCTCGCGCCAAGAAACATGACCAGGCCAAAGGACACGATGCGGTTACGGTGGGACATGATCGGTCTCCTTCACGATTCGCTCAGATGCCGCCCGGAAGGGTCGGCCCGAATCTCTCCGCCAGGGAGATCCCCGGAAGCGATCGCCTTTCAACCTAAGGATCGAGAATGACGAAGTGATGAACGAGGCGGAGGATTCGCGGGGGAATTTCACGGCGACATACGGCGCCGCTGCCCCGGGCTGCTTTGAGTATTCGCGCCCTCCGTCCGATCGTTCACAGTCATTTCATTTGAGGGTCGCATACTGGCATGTTCTCGCTCTGGCATTCGCGCACCCACAACCACGCCCGTCCGCACTCCGCGCTGAAGTTGTTTTCATCGCCCCCTACATGAGCACTGCCCGGCTATCTTACCTCCGCGCCGCCTTCACGACTTTGCTGTGCCTGGCGCTGCTCGCCGTGGGATTGCTGATGCTGGGCATGAGCAATCACCTGGACCACGATGAGCACCAGTTCATCGCCAGTGCCGCGATGCTGGCGCGGCGGGGTTTGCTGCCGTACAGGGACTACCCCTACTTCCACATGCCGAATTTGATCTTCGTGTATGCGGTGCTGTTTCGCATGTCCGATCACCTGCTGTTGGCCGCGCGGGCGTTCTCGATCGTCTGCGGAGCGGCAACGGCGGGGGTGCTGGCGACCATGGTCTACCGCGCCTGCCAGGGGCTGGAGCCACGCATGAGGCGGAACGCCGCATTTCTGGCGGGCGGGGCGCTGATCGCCCAGCCTCTGTTTGCGCGAACGAGCGGACGGGCCTGGAACCACGACCTGCCAGTGCTGCTGACCCTGCTGGCGTTTGGGGCGATCCTGCGGGCGCGGACCCAGGCGCGGCCGGGCTGGCTGCAATTGGCATCGGGAGCGCTGGTTGGACTGGCCATCGGCACTCGGCTGACCTTCGCACCGGCTGCGCTGGCGTTCCTGGTGATTCTCGCGGCATCCCCGCCGGGAAAAAAAATCGCGGGGTTGGTGCGTTTCTCACTCGGCGCGGTCATAGCGTTGCTCCCGACCTGGTGGCTCCTGGCGATAGCGCCCCGGCAGTTCATCTTCGGCAATTTCCTCTATCCAGCGCTGAATACTCGGTACCACCGCGAGGCGGGTTTTGAGAAGGCAATGACCGTGGGCGGCAAGGCGGCATACGTCGTAACCGATGTGCTGGCACACCCGGCGACACTGCTTCTGTTCATCCTGTTTGTCGTGGCTCTGACGGTCGTCTGGCGGCGGCGCGGCGATTCACCTCATCCCCAGCGGTTCGCGGTCGGCTCGCTGCTCCTATTGATCGCGTGCCTGTTGGTGGGGACTTTCGCACCCACACCGCTGTTCCTGGTCTATTTCTACGCTCCGGTCCCTTTCGCGATTCTTCTGATCGCATTCGCGGCGGCTGACGGCCGGCCATTGACGCGACGGCCAGTGCTATCCTGTATCGCGGTCGCAATGATCGGCATCGGCCTGTTTGCCCATCAAGGGGTTCGGCACCCCAGTCAATTGGCGCGCTGGGCACCGTTGGAGGTGCATCGGGTGGGCGAAGAAGTGCGCGATATCTGCCCGCCGGGGCCGGTGCTGACCTTGTCGCCCATATTTCCACTGGAAGGCGGCAGGGACATCTACCGGCAATTGGTGGCTTCGCCCTTCGTCATTCGCGCCGGTGCGCGGATGGATGAGGGAGACGAAGAACTTTATCACCTGATGGATGAACAGGATTGGCCGGAGTTGTTTGACCTCCATCCCCCGTCGGGAGTGCTGACCGGGCTGGAGCGGAACCTGGACGTGGAATTGTCGGGCCTCGCTCGCGCTCGGTGCTATGACGAAAATCGGACGATGTGCCTCGGTCACGGGCTGTTGATACAGACGAGGCCGCCGGCCTGCAAATGACCCCCGAACGTGC
>JBBRTW010000459.1:0-5679 GCA_038244055.1 Tepidisphaerales bacterium
CTCCCCCGAATCCTCCGCCCGGAGGGCGCACGAAAGTTGCCAGGCGGCCTCAGCCCCTGGTCCCGGCCCCCCCCCCCGGAATCCCCCGCCCGGTGGGCGCACGCCCCTTCCCCTCAACCCATCCAACCCTCCCACAACTTCAACAATCCAATCACCTATTCCTCCTTCGCCCCCGTTGAAATCAAAAACGCCACCAGCTCTTTCCTCTCATTCAGTTGTGCCCATCTCAGTACCGTGACTCCGTCAGCCTTGGCGTTGACATCCGCTCCCTTCTCAATCAGGAGCGCGGCCAGCGCCATGACGAATTCTCTCTGCGAATCGCTCTGGCACAGGCAATGAAGGGGTGTCCAGCCTTCAATAACTTTGGCGTTGGGATCGGCCCCGCGCTCCAGCAGCATTCGCACCAGTTCCATATCTTCCGGGATTCCACACCGAAGAGCGCATTCCATGAGCGGGGTCCTGTGCCAGATAGGACTGACGGCGTTGACGTTCGCTCCCTTCTCCACGAGGCGTTTGGCCACATCGAACCATCCCCGGTCGATGCTCATCGCCACGATTGCATCGGGCAGTGATGCACTTCCGTTGATCTTCACATCCGCGCCCGAGTCCAGCAGCACGCGCGCTATCTCGAGCCTGCGCGACCCCGCGACTTGGTCGTACCCCGTGATCTGCTCATATAGCGAATTGCCTGCTTCGACAGGATCTAAATGTGCCCCCTCACCCAGCAACCGTTTTAGACCTTGTTCATCCAGGTTGCCAATTGCCTCCCACGCTTGCCGCGTGGCCTCCCGGATGTGATCGTACCGCGTCCAAGCATCAAGTTGCCCTTCGTAGACACTCCGTCCCCACGCATATCCCCCCCAGCCCATTCCCGCCAGCAGCAATACCGCCCACACCATTGGCATCATCTCCGCGCCATAAAACGATCCCATCGACGCCGATTGCACCACCGCCGCTCCTTTCTCCGCTCCTGCTCCATCTCCATGCGCTTTCCCGACCACGATTGCCTCCCCGCATTCCGGGCACCGCTCCGGACTCGCCCGCAAGTCATATCCACATTTCGTACAAAACCCCCGCCGCGCCCATCGCGCCTCCCGCCAGCGCCGCCGGACAGTTCGCAACCCCAACGCCGGCGCAATCGCCAGCACCAGCGCGGTGAACCACATTGGAAACACGATGCTCGCTTCCAGATTCGGCGTCTCATCACCACCCGTGCCGGGATTTCGGAAGCGCTGGCTGGCTGCCCCAAATCCCAAATACGTTTTCCCGCCAGCCCATTCAAAACTCCCGTAGCCACCAAATTCCGCCGGCGTCGACTCCCATGAAAAAAACGGCCGGCCAACCCCGTAGATCGGGTCGCAAATATCGCGTTTAAGCACAACCCGCCCGTGCCAAAGCGCCAGCCCGAATTCTCGATCGCCTCCCTCCGCGTTCAAACTCGAATAGCTGCCTAATCGAAACTCATCCGCCACCCAATAACTCCGCACCCAAACCCCCACCACCCCCAGACACAGCAGCAGCGACATCGCCGCCAGGATTCTCCAAATGCGCCTGATCACATCGCGGACTGTACCACTCCCCACGCCATCCTGCGCCCGCCCCGAACCTGAAATCGTCGCCCCGATATCAAAAACCTCCCTGTATAGGGGTAGGGAAGGCCGGTTGATGCCGGCCTCCAGCGCGGCCCGCGCCTCCTCAAGCGTTTTGCACAGGATCACGAAGTCGTCCGCGTACCGCACCATCTCGTAGCCCTCGCCCGCCATCAGGTGATCCAGCGGGCTCAGGGGGGCTGCGCTTCCGCCCGCGGGGGCTGCGCTTCCGCCCGCGGGGGCTGCGCTTCTGCCGTCGGGAGTCACACCCGCGGGCAGTTATGCGACGTTCGCGGGGGAAAATCGCGGAATTTCGGGCGCGGTGTTAAGCGGCCCCGCATCCGCGCCGATGAGATTGGCGTGGCGCGAAAGTTGTTCGCAGCGCGTCGATTCATCGGCCGATCGGCTGATGGCGCGTGTTTCTCGAACATCACCGTAGACTGGCGATCCACTCCCGCCGCTCCATCGTTGGCCCGGACTTTCGCCCATGCCGCCAGCAGGTTCTCCGGCGAGTGAACCTTGTCAATCAGGCTGAAGCAAACGTTTCCTTGGACCCCGTTATCCAGGGCCGTCAACCTGCGATCCGTCCAGACCGTGGGTTGGGTCCAGACCCAGCGGACGCGGCGTGCCGCGACCGCCGGGGCCTCTGCTTCTCCGGCTTGCTTAGCCCTTGGGGGCACTGGCGCCGGGGGTTGTTCCCTGGGTCTTTCCATCACGCGCTCGCCACCACACCAGGCCGAATCGAGTTCGTCATCCCTTCGGCCGCGCTCAGGGCAGGCTCTGCGAACCGGTCGTTCACCTCCAGCTGCTCTCCACCTGGCCTCAAGGCCACGCAGTTACCGTCGGTTACGGGCTGCAGAACGCTTGCCCGGAGAGGACTTGCACCTCTCTGATCTGGTACACACACAGGCGCACTAGCCGCCGGGCTTGCCCGGCGCGTCCAGCGGCGCTCCAGCGCGTCCAGCGGCGTCCCAGCACGTCCAGTGCCGTCCGATGCTTCCAATCACTCCCGACCACGAACTGCGATCGAATCTCCTACATCCACACCCACCCCCTCCACGCCGACTGCGAATCTGAAAGCCACGCCCCCAAATCCCCCCGCCGCTACAACGGCTCCAAAGGCCAGATGTGGCGCAACCGCCCGGCCAGCGCCACCGCCATCCTCAAAGACGGCGCGGTCACCGGCTTCACCCTCACCGACCCCGGCGCGGGTTACAGTTCACCCCCGGCCATTTCCGTCCAGGGAATCGCCGGCCTGAAAGTCGAAGTCGTCATGATCTATGGCGAGGATTTCAAAACCAATGGATCGGTCAAGGAAATCAAAGTCGTCGACGGCGGTAAGGCGGCCAGGTAAGACGCGGTGACAATCAGGACAATCGCATGTAAATCCTATCGCATCGATTTCGGATTGTGGATTGCGGATTGAAAACCGCATTTCAATCCGCAATCCACAATCCGAAATCCGCAATTGTCGCCCATTTCATGCAACATGCGATTGCCCTGACGCCCTCCTTCCGCACTCTCTTTTCTTCTCCCATTTGCGCTGGGGCGCCGGTATGATCCCCCTCATGAAACGCGGACCGCAACTCATCGTGATCGCCGTCGCCGCCCTGGTGATCGCAGTGCTCATCGCATTGGTCATTCGCCAAAGCCGCGGCGTCTCGGCGACGCCAATCCTGCTGGTGCGCGAGGCGGCCGGCCCCCTCATCCCAGCCGGCGGCGGGGCGGACGATACGACTCGGCTCGAGGGGTTCCTGAACATGGCCGTCCCTCCTCCAGACCGGGGCGGCCCGCGCGCCCCCTTCGCGGTGGTCGCGTTCGAGGTGCAGCGCCCGGACGAGGGAAACCTGAACGCAGCGCTGCGCCTGCGCGGCGGCCGGGTCGTCAAACCAAACTCCTTGACCGCCAAAGGCTTCAAGCGGCCCGGCCAGTCAACCATCGGCAGGAGCATTCTGGCAATGACCTTCCCGCTCGATGAAGGCGATGAGCCCGAATCGTTCGAGTGGCAGGATGTGCGCTTCGCCTGCCGCGCCGTCGCAGCCGGGGATTTCATCGCTCACTGTCGCGCGCTGTGGGACCACAAGTAGCCCATTTTCCAGCGCAAGCCCCCCGACTGCCCACCCTTCCCATCTTCCACTCACAAATAACAACTAGCAACTAACAACCCGCAACTCATCAGGATGCGACCATGAAAAAGTCGGGCGCGAAACAGGCCCAGCCTGCAGCATCGGCAGCGGAGTTCATCTCCAAAAGAATCGCCGAACTTGCGGACTGGCGCGGCCAAACCCTCGCCAGAATGCGCAAGCTCATCCATGAAGCGGACCCGGATGTCGTCGAGGAGTGGAAGTGGATGGGCACTCCGGTCTGGTCGCACCCCACCCAGGGGAGCAGCGGCATCATCTGCACCGGCGAATCCTACAAGAAGGTCGTGAAGCTGACCTTCGCAAAAGGTGCATCTCTGAAAGACCGGGCCCATCTCTTCAACTCGAGCCTCGACGGAAACGTGCGCCGCGCAATCGACATCCACGAAGGAGAAGAAGTCGATGCGTCCGCGTTCAAAGCCCTGGTTCGCCAAGCCGTCGCCTTCAACACTTCCGGGCAATCCAAGTTAAAACCGTCGGAAAAAGCCAATTCAGCGAAACCCAAGTCAGCGAAACCCACGTCAGCCCGTAAAAAATGAGCTCCCCCCAAAAAAGATTCAATACAGTGGAGGACTATCTGGCCTCCGTTGACCCCGCCAAGGCGAGGACCCTCCGGGCCGTTATCGATTTGATTCTGGCCAAGTTCCCTGAGCTGGAGTGCAAGATTTCCTGGAACGTGCCCCAGATCCATCGCGATGGGAAGTATGTATTTGGCGTTTGCGCGTTCAAGAATCATCTCACCTTGGCACCCTGGAGTCCTCGTGTCATCGCGGCGTTTAAGAAGAGACTGAAGAAGTTCGTCGTCAAGATGAACTGCTTTCAGACCCCTGCCGATTGGAAGATCGATGAAAAATTGGTGAAGGATCTGGTCCGCGCCAGATTGGCCGAACTGGATTAGAGCCCATCGTAGTTATCGATGAGCTCCTGCGCGGTTGCGCCTTGTGCTACTTCAGCTCCACAGTCCAGTACGCATTATCCAGGAACTGCTTCCACGATGCATACCGCTGATCCGCGAGCCGGATGTTGATCACCGGGCTGCGGCGCGGCTTGACGGGCTTGGCGATGAGCTTCATGTGCGCCTGCTCGGGAGTGCGGCCGCCTTTCTTGACGTTGCACTTCAGGCAGCAGCACACGATGTTTTCCCAACTCGCCTTGCCGCCCTGGCTGCGCGGCAGAACGTGATCCAGCGACAGATCCGTGGTCGCGAACTTCCGGCCGCAATACTGGCAGCGGCTCGAATCGCGGGCGTAGATGTTGCGCCGGTTGAACTTCACATCCTGGCGCGGGAGCTTCTCGTAGATCAGCAGGCGGATGATCCGCGGAACCGCGATCTGGAAGCGAACCGTGTGAATCCAGTCGTGCTCATCGGGTTCGAACTCAGCCTTGAGCGCGGAGATTTCCTGCCACGATTCGAAGTTAAAATTCTGCCAGCGCGACTGGCCCTTGGAGTCGGTCTCAATGTGGACCACCTCGGCCATTTCCCGGCAGAGCATGGAGAACGCCCGCCGAACGTTGATGACGCGAATGGCCTGGTAGAACTTATTGAGTACCAGGACGTTGGCCGACAGCGCGGGCGACAGGGAGAGCGCGCCCGCGCCAAGCGGGGCCCCCGGAGTCGAAGTTGACGGGTGCAATACCATAAACCGTATA
Source organism: Tepidisphaerales bacterium (assembly GCA_038244055.1). Lineage (GTDB taxonomy): Bacteria > Planctomycetota > Phycisphaerae > Tepidisphaerales > Tepidisphaeraceae > DASPKW01. The sequence continues at coordinate 5,381 of JBBRTW010000459.1, forward strand.
CCTTCCGACTCAAATTACGTCGCGGGAATCTCCGATCTGACTGGCGGGCTCAAAAGAATTCCGCTGGGTCAGATTGAAGACGACCGGACGCGGGTAGTCCAGAGAATTATACAGGCGGGGTGGGCGGATATCCAGCGCGGCGAGTGCGTCCGTTGTGTGTTGGGGTGTAGCGCGCACTTTTGGCACTTTTGTTAAACTGGCCGGGGATGTGGGTGCTTTCATGGAGGATCGCATGCAATACGCGAACGATGACGAGCGTCTGGTGGCCGAGCAGGCGGTGTTGAATTTCCGGGAACTGA
>JBBRTW010000460.1:0-5675 GCA_038244055.1 Tepidisphaerales bacterium
ATCAGCGCTACGCGACCTTTGATGCGATGAAAGCCAAAGCCCCGATCGAGAAACATGCGACGCAGGTTGCGATCGAGGGCCTGTTCGCCTCGGGCGCGCTGCCCCCGGCCGATGGGAACAAGCAGCAGGAGACGGCGGACCTGCGATTGGCACCGTCAACCCCCGCCATCGATAGCGGGCTCCCCCTGCCGGGGTTCAACGATGGCTTTGCAGGGAAGGCCCCCGATCTGGGCGCGTATGAGTTGGGCGCGCCATTGCCCCATTATGGACCGCGGCCGATTAAATAAGCGGCTCTGGGGATGGAACGCCTGCCAAAGCAATTTTCCGGCTGATGTTCCGGCCAGCCATTTTCGAACATTTTGCGTGGAGGGCTGTATTCATCGGTATGGCCCCTTTCGCGTCAAATTTGGCAGCAAGGATATGCGGTACGCTTTGGCTGGGGGGAATCGCGATTCTTGCATCGGTGGCCGAGCGGGCCCAGGCCGCGCCGGCGGACTTCGGGCCGTTTATCCAGAAACATTGTCTCGAATGCCACGACGCGGAAACGCAAAAGGGCGGGCTCGATCTTGCGGCCCTGAAATTCGAGCCTGCCAATGGTCAGAATTTCGCGAAATGGGTGACGATATTCGATCGAGTGAATGCCGGGGAGATGCCGCCGAAAAAGAAGGCCCAGCCCGAACCGGCCGTGGCTAAAGCGTTTACGCAGAATCTGTCGGCCGCCCTGCTGGCGGCCGAGAGCGCGGCCGAGGCAAAGGATGGGCGGTCCACCCAGCGGCGGCTGAACCGCTACGAATACGAAAACGCGGTTCGCGATCTCCTGCATGCGCCCTGGCTGCAGATTCGCGATGCCCTGCCGGAAGATGGCGAGGCGTATCGATTCAACCGCGTGGGCGATGCGCTGGATGTTTCGCATGTGCAGATGGCCCGCTATCTGAGCACGGCCGACTACGCCCTGCGCCAGGTGATGGCGACGCAGATCGATAAGCCGGCCACGAAGACCACCCGCTACTACACGCGCGATCAGCGGAGCTTCACGGGGAAGATGAAGTTCAGTGTCTTCAACACCCGGCCGGAGCGGGCGACGTTTCCGCTCATGGGGTTCAAGGCTCAGCCGGACGTGCGGGCGGGCAAAGCGGCGATGACGGTTGGCGCGGCCGATCCCAAGTCGCGCGAGTTGGAGGCGGTGGGGGTCGTCGCCAGCACTTACGAGCCGCTGGAAATCACTTATACCGAATTCCACGCCCCGGCGGCCGGGCATTATAAACTGCGATTCAACACTTATTCCGTCTGGGTCGGCCCGGGCGAGGGGACGAAATGGTTTATCCCGAACCTGGATGTGGTGTCGCGCGGGCGGCGCAGCGAGCCGGTGACGATTTATTCGGAGATTCCCCCGCGCCTGCTGCGGCGTCTGGGGGCGTTCGATGCGACTCCCGATCCGGCGGTGCAGGAACTCGATGTGTGGCTTTTGGCGGGTGAGACGATTCGGCCGGATGCGGCGCGGCTTTTTCGTTCGCGCCCGCCGGCCTGGCAGAACCCGCTGGCGGAGAAGGATGGATGCCCGGGCGTGGCGTTTGGGTGGATGGAAGTGGAGGGGCCGATTCAGGAGCAGTGGCCGCCGGCCGGGCACCAGTTGATGTTCGCCGATCTGCCGTTGAAGAAATCGGCCAGCGGCGGGGTTGAAGTTGTTTCCGCCAATGCATCGAAAGACGCCGAGCGACTGCTGAAGCCGTTCATGGAGCATGCTTATCGCCGGCCGGTCGCCGAGGGAGAGGTCAAGCGGTTTTTGAAGGTGATCGAAGGGGCGATGAAAACGGGAAGCAATTTCGCCGATGCGATGATCGCGGGATATACAGGCGTGCTCTGCTCACCAGCCTTCGTCTGCGTGGAGGAAAAACCGGGGACATTGGATGACTACGCCCTGTCGGCGCGGTTAGCGAGTTTTCTCTGGAATTCGACGCCGGATGAAGAACTGCGCTCCCTCGCCCGGCGCGGAGAACTGCACAAGCCCGAGGTGCTGCGGGCGCAAACGGATCGACTGATCAATGACCCGCGCTCGCGGCAGTTCGTCGATGCCTTTCTGGATTACTGGCTGGACCTGCGGAAAATGACTGCCACCGCGCCGGATGGAACGCTCTACCCGGATTATTATCTCGACGATCTGCTCACCGAATCGGCCGAGCAGGAAACGCAACTGTTCTTCGCCGAACTGCTGCGCAGCAATCTACCGGCGCGGAATATCGTGGCCTCGGATTTCGCGATGCTGAACGAGAAACTGGCGAGCCATTACGGGTTGCCGGCGGTGGAGGGAGTGGCGCTTCGGAAGGTGCCGCTCTCGGCCGACAGCCCGCGCGGGGGATTGATGACCCAGGCGAGCGTGCTGAAGGTGACCGCGAATGGCACGACCACCTCGCCGGTGGTGCGCGGGGCCTGGATCATAGAGCGAATCCTGGGGATGCCTTCCCCCCCGCCGCCGGCCAGCGTCCCGGCCATCGATCCCGACACGCGCGGCGCAACCACCATCCGCGCCCAGTTGGAAAAGCATCGCACCCAGCAATCCTGCAACGTTTGCCATTCCAAGATCGACCCGGCCGGTTTCGCGCTGGAAAACTTCGACGTGATGGGCGGCTGGCGCGATCAGTACCGCGCCCTGACCGAAGGCGCCCCGGCCAAGGGGATCGGCAAGAATGGCCAGAAATTCACCTTCCACCCCGGGTTGCCGGTCGATGCCACGGGCGAGTTGCCGGATGGCCGAAAATTCAAGGATGTGAAGGAACTCAAGGCTCTGCTCTTGAAAGATGAGCGACAAATTGCGAGGAATTTGACGAAACAGTTGGTAATCTATGCCACCGGCGCGCCGGTTCGCTTCGCCGACCGGGCGAAAATCGAGGCGATTCTCGATCGAACCGCGGCCAGCCAGTATGCCGTGCGCGATGTGGTGCGCGAGATTGTTCAGAGCGATTTGTTCCGAACGAAATGAAGACAATGAGACAATGAGACAATGAGACAATGAGACAATGAGACAATGAGACAATGAGACAATGAGACAATGAGACAATGGGACGATCAGACCATACTGACCCATCCGGAACATTCGATGTTACCCGGGACACCGGCAAGACACGCTTGCCCGTACTATTTGCCTGATTGAGTCAATATCTGTTTTCGAAAGGCCAAGTTATGAAGATCGCCACCAGACGCTCGATCTCTCGCCGGCGATTCCTGCGCGGAGCGGGGATCGCGCTCTCGCTTCCGCTGCTCGAATCGATGGTGCCGGCCTTCGCGCGGGCGGCGACCGAGGCGACATCGGCGGCCGCCGGCCCCGATGGCAAACCGCGGCGCATGCTGGCGATCTGTAATAACCTGGGCCTGCTCCCGGATCAGTTCTTCCCCAAACAGGCGGGCAAGGATTACGCGCCTTCCCCGTACCTCGAACATCTCCAGAAGCACAAAAAGGATTTCACTGTCTTCAGCGGCGTATCCCACCCCGATGTCGATGGCGGGCACCCGGCCGACAACTGCTTCCTGACGGCCGCGCCGCATCCGGGCAGCGGCGGTTTCCGGAACACCATTTCGCTCGATCAATTCATGGCCGAGCGGATCGGCCATCTGACGCGCTTCCCTTCGATGACCCTGGGCGTGAACGTGCAGCGCGGGCAGCGGAGCTTGTCCTGGACCGGGTCGGGCGTATTGATCCCCTGCGAAGAAAAGGCCTCCGATGTCTTCCGCCACATGTTCATCCAGGGCACCAAGGCGGAGACCGATGAGCAGGTGCGCAAACTCGATCTGGGCAAGAGCATCCTCGACGCGGTGGCGGATCAAGCGAAGGATTTGCAGCGCAGCGTGGGCACGCGGGACCGCGACCGCCTGGATCAATATTTCACGAGCGTTCGCGAGCTCGAGCAGCGCATGCAAATGTCGCGCGAGTGGGAGCACAAGCCCAAGCCCAAGGTCAGCGCCGGCGTCCCCCTCGACCCCGCCAGCCCGCGCGAGTACATGGAAAAGGTGAAGCTCATGTACGATATGGCGCGGCTCTCTTTTGAGACGGATTCGACGCGCCTGGTCACCTTGCTATTGGATAGCGTGAACTCCCCCGCCATCGATGTCGAAGGCATCAAGATCACCGATGGCTACCACAATCTCTCCCACCACGGCAAGTCTGACGCCAAGCTTTCGCAGCTCAAGGCGATCGATGAATGGCACATGAAACTGCTGGCCAACCTCTTCGGCGAACTGAAGGCGGTAAAGGAGAATGGCGAGCCGCTGCTGGATCGCACGATGATCCTTTACGGCTCCAACCTCGGCAACGCCAACACCCACGTCACCACCAACCTCCCCACGCTTTTCGCCGGCGGCGGCTTCAAGCACGGCCAGCACCTGGCCTTCGACCGCGAGCGCAACTACCCCCTGCCGAACCTTTTCGTCTCCATGCTGCAGCGCATGGGGTTGGAAGTCGGCAAATTCGCCTCGGCAACGGGGACGATGCGCGGGTTGGACCTGGCTTGAGAATTACTTTGCTCTGCTGAAATCATCCGCCAATTAGCCGAAAGGGTCAGGAGCCGGGGGGCGATTGTCAGCGTATGGAAAATTCCTGGTGGCCGGCTCCTGACCCTGACATTTGGATTTCAGCCGATCAGGTTTACTTAGGTGGCGGCGCGACCTTCGCCACGCCGATCACGCCGAAGCCGATGCGCGGGCCGGCATTGCCGGCGGGCTGGCTCTTGAGATCATCGGCCTTGCCGTGAACGATGACGCCTCGGCCGAGAATGGCGTTCTTGCCGGTGATCGTGGCTTGGTCGAGCGTCACTTCGACATGGGCCATGCCCTTGTCATCGGTCTTGAGGTTGCCCATGTCGCCAACATGGGAGGCCGCGCCGGGCGAACCGTGCTGGTGGCCGGAGGGGTTGTAGTGGCCGCCAGCGCTGGTGCCATCCTCGGCCGTGCCATCGCCGAATTCGTGGATGTGGAAGCCGAGTTCGGCATTGGCGGGCAGGCCTTCGAGATGGGCCACGACCTTGACGCCCGATCCGGTATCCGTGAATTTGACGGTTCCCTTGACCGCATCATTGCCCTTGGTGCCGCGAATTACGGCGACCGCTTCTTTCACCTCCGCGCCCATGTCGGCCGCCTGCATCGTGCTCGAATGCTGCATGTGCTGGTGATCGGAATTGGCGCAGCCCGCGCCGGCCAGCGCGATGCCAAACCCTGCAAACAGACCGAGCGCCGTGGACCTGGTGATGCTGAACATGTCGTCTCCTTCGCGAAAGCGGGATGTGCTGCGCGGCGACCCACGTCGCCGCACGCTGGATATCGTAGCGGGGGCGCGAAGGAGAAGGCAACTGACATTCATTTGGTGAACACGCCGCACTGGAATATGCTTGAGATCAATGGAACCTGACCCGGCCGACCGCGAGCGGACCACTGCGACTCTGGATAGCCAAGCCAGTCCGGAGGAAATCAAGCCGCGCCCGTTGACCTGGGCGTGGGTGAAGCATTCAGTCAAGCGACTGGGGCCGGCCGGGCCGCTTGCGGTGATGGCTTCGGTCTTTCCGCCACTGGGCGGTTTCGTGCTGCTGGGGTTCATCAAAACGGTCGGGCCGTGGCTGAAGGAGATGGGGGCGGCCGGGCTGATGATTTTCATCGCGGGGTTCATCTCGCTGGCGGCGCTCTCGCTATTG
>JBBRTW010000461.1:0-5672 GCA_038244055.1 Tepidisphaerales bacterium
CTCCACGCCCCGTACTTGTTGATCGCATCAATCGCATACTGCGAGCAACTCGGATGGAACCTGCACTGCCCCCCCAGCAGCCGCCCCAGCGTGGCGCGGTAGAGGATCACGAACTGGATGAGGAGCCATTTCATTGGGAAGGCATGTCAAAAGTAAAATGTCAAATGTCAAATGTGGAAGAGGCAGGTAATGAACGCGATATCGTCCGGCCTACATCCTACAGCCTATACCCTTCCTCCTCCCTTTGACATTTGACATTTTACTTTTGACATAGAATCCCTTCTCCTCACTTTTGGTATTCGATGGAATCGCGTCAGCAGACGCGCCGGGCAAGCCCGGCGGCTAACGGGGTGACGCATCGCATTGGGGACGGTACAATGTTCATCGACAGAGGGGTCTATCCTTTTGCTGAGCAAGGAGTAATGAAATGAGTGAATCAACATCCGGCGGGTCTCATTCGGCGGGGGTCGCGGGTCACCCGGGGGCGGCGGGCGGTCGGCCTGCGAGCACTATGCCCGGCGGCGCGCCGGCGGGGCAGCCTTCGGGCCAACCGGCGCCTTCGGGCCAACCTGCACCTTCGGGCGGGCCGGCCGTCCACCGCCAGTTCGTCAGCTTCTCCTTCTGGAAACTCGACCCCGCCTTCCGCCGCCTCCCTAAAGAAGAGCAGGAGGCCGCCCGCGCGGAGTTCGCGGCCGTCATCAATCAGCGCCAGCCCGGACTGATCTGCCTGACCTACAGCACCGTCGGCCTGCGCGCTGAAACCGATTTTCTCCTCTGGCGCATCAGCCTGAATTCCGATGCCTTCGGCGCGCAGACCCAGGCGATGAACAAGACCCGCCTGGCCGGCTACCTCACCAACTCGCTCTCCTTCCTCTCCATGACCAAGCGCTCGATGTACGTCGACAAGCTCGATCCTTTCCACACCGCCGAGAGCCGCACCCACATCATCCCCGGCAAGCGCAAGTACCTCTTCATCTATCCGTTCGTCAAAACCCGCGACTGGTATCTCCTGCCCCTCGAAGAGCGCCAGGCGATCATGGATGTTCACATCAAGGTCGGCAATGAATTCCCCAGCGTGAAGCTGAATACGACCTATTCGTTCGGCCTGGACGATCAGGATTTCGTCGTGGCCTTCGAGAGCGAATCGCCGGGTGATTTCCTCGATCTGGTGATGAAACTGCGCGAGACCCAGAGCAGTAAATACACGCAGCGCGATACGCCGATCATCACCTGCGTGCAGTTGCCGATGGAGAAAATTCTAGACCAACTGTTCTAGCAATGGCATTACCGCGTCACATCATGGAGCGGGTGGAGCGGGTGCATTCCTATCACCAGCGCTCCAAGACCGTCGCCATGGGAACGCGGCCCGCCCCGCCGGAGGATCCGGCCTATCGGCCGGGCGTGCGCATCTTCGCCGATTGCCCCAAAATCGCCCTGCCGACTTCACTGCTCGATGCCCCGACCGGCATGCTCACCGTGCTCAACTCGGGTCAGGAGGCGGTCCCCGACTCCATGCGCCTGCCCCCGCAGGACCTTAAAACCCTGGCGACCTGGCTCTATTACGCGGCCGGGGAAACCGTGCGGCCGGCTCCGAAGGATCGCACCAGCACGCCCAAGAAAATGCACGCCCGTCCCTTCCCCGATGGCGGCGAAATGCTCGCCGTCGAGATTTACGTCGCCGTCTTCGGAATGGCCGACCTCCCGGCCGGTCTCTACCATTTTTCCCCGCGCGAATTCTCCCTCCGCCGCCTGCGCGAAGGCGCGGCAGCCCTGCTCCAGCTCAAGAAGGGCCGCCCCGATCTGGAGTTTCTCAAGACGCTTCCGGCCGCGATCCTGGTGGCCGGGAACTACTGGCGCGCCGCCTGGCGTTTCGGCCGGCGCGGTTACCGCACCATGCTCCTGGATGTGGGGCAGATGGTGCAGAATCTGGTCGCCGCGGGCGCGGGGCTGGGAATGCAGACGATGACCCGCCTGCGGATGAATGACTGGACCTCGCGCGACCTGATCGGCATGAAGGATAATGAGCCGCTCGCCTCGGCCGAGAGCATTCACGCCATGGTCGCCTGGGCCGATCGGGCGCGAGCGCCGATCGAGCTTCCACCCCGCGCGGCGGCCGGCAAAATGGCGGCCATCGCCCGATCTCCCCTGTCGGAAAAAGTGCTTACGGGAGATGCATGCGAGGAGCCGCTCTTCGTGCATCAGGATTGCGTCGCGCCGGGTGTCGCCGTCCAGCAGATCCGCCCGCCGATGACCGAACTCGGCCCCCTCCCGGCCACGCATTCGCCCGCGGCGATCGAGATCGATCGCGATCCCGCCGGCGGCCTGCCCGTGCGCCAGGTCCTGCTCGAACGCCAGCCAGCCATCGGCCTGTCGCGCCAGGCGATCACGCGCGTGAACCTGCTGGCGATCAATCGGCTGGCCTTTCGCGGCGGCAGCTTTTTCCCCCTCTTCCCCGATGGCCCGCATCTGGCGACCGTCCGCCCATTCTGGATCGTGCAGGAAGTCAGCGGCCTGGAGACCGGTCTCTGGTATTACCATCCGCCGGCCGACAAATGGCACCAGCTTTCCAAAGGAACATTCCGGCGCGAAGCGAAATATATCGCCGGGGATGTCTCCGCCTTCGGCGATGCCTCGGCCGTCTGCGTGCTCACGGCCAATACTCATACCCTGATGACCCAGGGCGGCCCGGATACCTACCGCCTCGCCAACATCGAAGCCGGCATCGCCGCCCAGCGCATGTACCTGGCGGCCACCAGCCTCGGCCTGGGATGCCTGGCCGTCCAGGATTTTTACGATGAAGACGCCCGCGGATTTTTCGGCCTGGGCAAGACGGGCTGGGAGGCGATGTACATCGTGGCCATCGGCGTGCGGGCGGCCGGCGATGGCGGAAGGGAGGAAAGGGCGCGGGCGCTGGGGCAGGTGATTACTCGATGATGTCAAAAGGCAAAAGGCAAATGTCAAAAGTCGAGCATCAGGTTATAATCAAACTATGGGCTTAAGTGACGTCAGGACTTATCGATGGACGCTGGACCGCTATCTGGATATGGCGGAGACGGGCGTTCTGGCAAATGAGCGGGTTGAACTTATTGATGGGGAAATCATTAAAATGGCGCCACAAAAGGACCCGCATTCGCTCTCGATCAGCAATGTCATTGAAGAACTGCTACCGATCTTTCCCCGCCCGCGATGGGTAAAATCCCAATCGACATTTCGACTCGGCGAACGCTCGGCACCCGAGCCGGATGTCATGGTCCTCCCCGAACGAAAGGATACGGGCAGAGCGCTCCATGACCTGCCCCTTCTTGTGGTCGAAGTATCGGACACGACGCTTGACTACGATCGCGGCCACAAAGCGAGCATGTACGCGGCCCGCGGCATCAAGGATTATTGGGTGGTCAACATCCCCGATGATCAGGTTGAGGTGCATCGCGCGCCGGTTAAAGATGCAACCGTGGCATTCAAATGGCGCTATTCCTCGATCACGATCCACCGTCGAGGAGACAAACTTGAGCCCCTGAAGGCACCCGGACAATGGGTTGCCGCAGATCGCTTATTGCCGTGATCGCCCGATCCCTGTATCGTTCCCGCAAGTCATTAACTTCCCACTAAAAGGCAATGGACGATTGACCATTGACCACGGACCCATCCCATGAAGATTCACGAATACCAGGCCCGCAAGATTCTCTCCGATGCCGGAATCCCCGTTCCCCCGGCCGAAGTCGTCTTCACCCCCGACGAGGCGGCCATCGCCTTCAAAAAGTTCGGCGGGGCAATGTGCGTCGTCAAAGCCCAGGTCTACGCCGGCGGCCGCGGCAAGGCGGGCTTCGTCAAGCTCGTCAAGTCGGCCGATGAAGCCCTCGATGCCGCCAAGTTCATGCTGACCCACAAAATGGTCAGCGTCCAGACCGGTCCCGAAGGCGTGCCCGTTTCCGTGCTGCTCGTGGCCCCAGGCGTGGATATCGCCAAAGAATATTATCTGGGGATCACGGTCGATCGCACACGCAATACGGTGACGCTCATCGCCTCGGCCGAGGGCGGCGTGGAGATCGAAGAAGTCGCCAAAAAGTCCCCGGAGAAAGTCCTGAAGGTGCCCCTGCATCCGACGCTGGGCATGCAGGGTTTCCAGGCGCGTCAGATCGCCTTCAAGCTCGGGTTTACCGACAAGATGGCCAATCAGGCCGCCTCGATCATGATGAACCTCGCCAAGGTGTTCAACCAGACCGATGCGGCCCTGGCCGAGATCAACCCTCTGGTGGTGACCAAACAGGGTCAGCTCATCGCCATCGATGCGAAGATTTCCTTCGATGACAACGCCATGTTCCGGCACAAGGACATCGAAGTTCTGGCCGATGAATCGCAGGAACGCCCGCTCGATGTCCGCGCCAAGAAGGCCAACCTGAATTACATCAATCTCGATGGCAACATCGGCTGCCTGGTCAACGGCGCCGGCCTGGCGATGGCGACCATGGACATCATCAAGCTCCACGGCGGCGAGCCGGCCAATTTCCTGGATGTCGGCGGCGGCGTAACCTCCGAAGGCGCTACCGAAGCCTTCAACATCATCCTCTCGGACCCCAACGTGAAGGGCATTCTCGTCAACATCTTCGGCGGCATCGCCAAGTGCGATGTCATCGCCGAAGCGCTGGTCAAGGCCGGCACCGATCTTGGATTCAAGGTGCCCGTAGTCGTCCGCCTCGAGGGCACCAACGCCGACAAGGCAAGGGTGATTTTGGATCAGGCCAAGTCGAAACTGCCAACCCTGGTCAGCGCCACCGACCTGACCGATGCCGCCCAAAAGGTCGTCGGCGCGGTAAAAGCCGCCTGATCCGGTCCCCTCGCCTGTACTCGGGAGAGGGTTAGGGTGAGGGTCTTCGGTGGATTGCGATATAGTCCTGTTTTCGCTGCAAAAGACCCTCACCCCCGCCCTCTCCCGAGTACAGGAGAGGGGGTAAGACTCTCCACCAGCGTCGCGCCCAAAATTTTCGCGCGAAAAACGCCTCCCTTGATGTACAATCGTTCTCCTAACCATCGAGAGGTACTTCCATGGGACTGCAAGTGCGGGTTTCGCATTCGCTAGGGGAACGGCTGATCGAACTGCCCGCCCAACCGGCGGATCGAGCCTTGGTCATCGGGCGATCGTCGACGGCGCAGGTTCAGATTCCCTCGGCCAACATCGCCCGGCAGCATTGCCTGCTGTTCGTCCATGAAGGGCGCTGGGTGGTGCAGGATGCGGGGTCAGCGCCGGGGACATATCTCAATGGCGAGCAGATTGTCGAGCCTTCGTTCTTGAACACCGGCGATGTGATAACGCTCGGCGGTGGAAACAATCCGCCGACGGTTCTCATCGATCCGCATGGATTGGGGACGCAGGAGGATGATGACAGCGCCGCCGCCGGCGTTCCACAGCCGGCCGCCAGCTATGCGCCGGCCGGGCTGCCTCAGGTGGGTGCGCCGCAATACGCCGGGCAGGGCGGAGGTGGGTTGCCCCAACCGGGCGGCGGCTATCGCGCCCCCGCTTATCAGCCTTCGAATTTTGGCCCGCCGCAACCGCACGCATCCAACGCGGGAGCGATCTCGGGCATTGTCGATGATGAGGAGCATGGTGAAGACGACATCAATATTTTTGGCGATGCGCCGCAGCCCGCCGCCCAACCGGCGACGCTGGCCGCGCC
>JBBRTW010000462.1:0-5636 GCA_038244055.1 Tepidisphaerales bacterium
AATTCTGGAGCTTCAATGGGGCCGCGCTGGGATCAGCGCGGAAAGGGCGAAGCAGCACAGTAGTGAGACAATGCCCACACGCTTCAATGGGGCCGCGCTGGGATCAGCGCGGAAAGCCCGCCCTCGCAACCATCGCACCCCAAACCGCTTACAATGCGGCGGACGCCCAATGGGGCGATGTTAGGCCGGACAATGGCCGACCTTCGCGGGGCGGGTAAATCGTAACTATTGAACTGCCAAAGATCTCGCACGGTTCCGGGCATTGGCTCACCACTTCGCCGCTCGCGCGGGAAATCAAACGAACATCGTCCGCGAGCCGCGATGGCCGCCTCTCAGCGGCCGCCATTACCGCTCGCGCGGGTTATCATACAATCATCGTCCGCACGGGCGGCGCAAAAGCCTTGCCGATCGCCTCGATTTCCAAATCGGTCGCCCAGTGAACCTTGCCCAGATCCACGATCAGTATCTGATCTTCGGCCTGGTTCGTCAAAGGAATTAACACAGTTTTAAGCTCGGCCAGCTCGCGGGCATCAAGCTGGCAGAGGAATACACTGAACTGGGTATGATCCCCCTGATCGCGCAGGGCCTGGAAGATTCCATCGCGCCGCTTGTCATCGGCGATGTCGTAGGTGACCAGGTAATGCCGGCGTCCCATCGCATACCTCCCGGCGGGTTATCGCGTCACCACGTTGGCGAACACCGGCACATCCCCGCGCGCCCAGCGGGCCAGCAGGCGCGCTTGCAGCTTGATCACCGATCTCCACGAACAGCGATAATCGAACTGTGGATGGGTGACCAACTGATCCAGCCGCGCCTCATAGGCCCGCAGCAATGCCTTTCGGCCGGCCGAGTTCATCGCGCATCCCGAGGCCGCGCGCTCGAACTGGCTGGCGCGGACCATGCCGGTATTGATGGCGGAGATCACTGCCGAATCCGCGATCACCGGGCGGAAGGGCTCCATGAGATCGAGCGACATCGCCGGCCGGCCATGGCGCGGGCGATGGTAGAAGCCCCAATGCGGATCGAGCCCCTCGCCGAGCAGGGCCACGGTGCATTCCTTGGCCAGCATCGAATACGCGAACGATAGCATCGCATTCACCGGATCGCGCGGCGGACGGCGATTGCGGCTGGTGAAATCCCACTCGGCATCGAAATCGCGCGGCTTGAGCATGGCCGAGAACTTCCCGAAATAGCGCAGGGCCACATTACCTTCCAACCCCAGCAGCGATTCGATCGATTCTGCCTCCTTCGCCTTGGCGATCAGATCATCGATCTCCGACAGGGTGCGATCGAGTTCGACCCCCGGCGATACATTTCGACGCAGCATCGTCCGCTGATTCTCGGCCTTGTCGGCCACGAGCCGGCGGGCGAATGCCAGCCGCCGCATAGGATCGGCGGCGGCCGCGAACTGGGCGGCGCGATCGTAGGCATTGCGCAGCGTGATCCCCTGGGCCACGCCATAAAACCACATGCCGCTGGATAGGTAGACCACGGGAACTCCCGCTTCGCAGAGCATGTGGATGGTCTGCGTGGAAACTTGGATATTGCCGCAGAGCACGAGCTGGCTGACATCCTTGAGCGAGGCCCGCGCGACTTCTTTTCCTTCAACTTTCACCACCAGGCTGCCGCCGCTCTTGCCGACGTAGGCCCCTTGCTCCTGGACGTAGAGGGGGGTGGCATCGCTGCGGGCCGGATAGAGCCGGCGAATCATGGCGGAATCTTCTTCGCCTGGCCCGCTGCGCGGCTTGTTCGTCAAGGGGGCAAAGAGGCCCGCATCGGACGGTAAATTCATGCCGGGCGTCTTGTCCGCACCCGGCCGCGCCGTTGCGCCGGTCGGCGCGGAAACATCGGGCCCGGCGACCGTGTCCTTGCACGCTGGCACGAGCGCCCGCAGCGCCAGCGTCTCATCGGGCAGGCAAATCCCCGCCAGCGAGCAGCCGGCGCATTTGGGGCTGTCTTCCAACGGGGGCGGAAGCTCGGTGCGCCCGGCCGCCGCATGCGCCTCGGAAAGGAGCTGGCGCGTGCGCGATTCGAGCTCAGCCGAGAATGGCACATCCACGCGCGTGCGCGAGCCCGCGAAATAAAGCACGCCATGATCGCATTGATACCCCTGCTCGCGCAGCAGCAGCCCCTGGGCCATGAGCTGCACCCGCTCGGGCTCCCACGAGCGCTGGGCATTATCAGGAACCCGGCCGCGCTTGGTCTCCACCGGCACCGACTCCGCGCCGTCGGAACTGACCAGATCCAGTTTGGCCGAGAGCCCCAGCGCGGCCGATGAAAGCGGAACCGAGCGCAAGATGACCGGCGGCTCATCCCCGGGCGTGGGTTTTCCGGGGGCCGCGGACTTGCCGTCGGCCGGCGATTTGCCGCCGGCCGCGGTAATGTCCACCGCCCTGGACTTGCCACCTGTTTCGAGCTGGGGCTCATCCGCGGCCGCAGCCGCCGCATCCGGATCGGGCAGCAAATGATCGAGCTGATCCACCCGCCGATGCGCCAGCCGCCCCTCGGCCGTGAACGCGTTATCCTCCCAGCGGCCTTCCACGTGCATGAAATGAAATAGACGAGGGCAGTAGGCATACTCGTTGAGCATGCGGAGGGGGAGAGGGTCGGGGGAGGGGTCGCCGGAAGATGGAGAGGGATCATCGTCGGTCATGGGTTCCCCATGGTGCGTGTATGAAGGAGGAGGTTAATCAGTGACGGCGGCCATCAGACCAAACCCGCAGTGGCGGCCGGCACCGAGAATGAGGGGGCCGGGGATGGGATATTCGAAGCGTAGCGTCAGATGCACCGCTGATTGATCCAGCAGGTGGTCTGGGCGAACATAATTTATGAGGATCTTTTTCGATGGATCGGCCAGGTCCTTTCGATACTTGTGGGCGGGGAGCATCTTGCGGAACTGGCTGAACGAGTTCCAGTCAAACTTGCATGACTGATCGATGCCGGATTGTTGCAGCGCTTTCTCGATGAGCCGCCGGGTCTTTTCGGGTTTGTGATCATCATGGCCCGGCAGGATAACGGGAGTGACGCTGGCCCATTTGGCGGACGGCGTGAGATAGGCATCGCGCACACCGTCGGATTTCTTGTCATCGATGCGCTCAAGCCGTGTGCCGGCCGGAAGCTTGGTGTTGGGCAACGGCTTGAGCGGTATGCCGTCAAGCCGCGCGGCAAGATGCTCAAGCCACGCATCATCGCCAAGCGGCGCGACGATCATCACTCGTCGCACGCCGGGATCAGTGTTCGGAGTTCCGATTGATTGAAGCGGAATGTAGGTGAACTGCGTGTGAGCGGCCCCCGCATCTTTGCCGTCCTTCGACTGATGCCCGGCGACGTAGGCCTCGACCCATTCGTCCTTCGATCGTCCGCGCAAGTCGCGCGGTGGATTCTGCTTCATCAACTCGATCGAAGCGTGCTTTACCATGCCGGCGATGTGGATGAGCTTGGATTGGGGATAGGTGACCGTGTCATCATTGGCGTCGATGAGCTTGAAGACGGCGTATGGGCGGGGGACCGGATCGCTGTCGCGGCGATAGCGGACCTGATCGATGGCGCTTAGGGGTGGGACCGGCGTCCAGTCGCCATCAACCAGTCGATTGAGGAACTTGGCGTGCCGTGCGGAAAGCGCATCGAGCGAGCCGTTACGATGGACGCGAAGGCGTCGTCCGCCACGGGGGGTGGGCCTCCAGTTTTCGCCGACTGGACGATTCGATGAAGACTCAACGAGCGTCGCATCGGCGATGACCTGATCAATGCCCCAGCCGAGACAGTGGATCGAACGCACCGCCGGGCGGATGGCATTGAGCAACTCCTTCGGATCGGCGTTTGTGGCATCGAGCGGATAGAGGTAGTGGATCGTGGGGAGGTCGTCGCCAATCATTTCAATGCGATGCGGGCGGAAATCCTTCTCGATGCGGTGAGAGGCGATGCTCGCGTCGGGATTTCCGCGATCCCACGCGGCCGTGACGAGGTCGGTGTGATTGTGCGGCACATACGCTCGATGGCCCGTCGTGCTAAGCGTGGCCCACGGCGCGACGATGGATGGACGCAACACTTCAATCACTTGAAGCGCCGATCGCACTTCGGTCGCGAGAGGCCTTCCGCGCATTCGCAGACAGGCGGCGTTGAGCAACGCTTGAAACGCGCGCATCGGTGACGGCGGCCATTCGGGCTCGTTGGCGTCGCCGCGGCCGTGGTAGAGTGGATAGGGCTGGATGAAACGGAAGCTGATGCAAAGCGAGGGCTTCATGGGTTACTCCGGCTTAGTGTCTGTTGCGGCCTTCACTTTTGCCTGTGCTCGCCCCTTTTTCGTCGGCGCCACATCGCCTTCACCCGTGATGTCTTTCTTGGCCAGGTCGGGATCAAACTTCACGGGCTCTTTCGGTGATTCACCAACGCCGAATTCTTTCGCTGCCTGCTTTGCAAAGGCGATGGCTTGCTCGTGCGTGAGCTTAAAGTCGTCGCGAGTGCCATCGGCATTGACGAGCGCGACTTTGCGCGGGTTGTCTATATCCGGGACGAGGTTACAGCCTTGGCGGAGATAGGTTCGTGGGGGCGCGGTGAGAGCAATGAGGGCGAGCCCGAGCACATAGCGACGGAGGGCCAAAGTCTGCTCTGCATCATCGCCCGCGGCGAGCAGGCGAAGCGCCGCCAGACTGAATGTTACATCGCGCCGGATGCCGCCTCTAGCGATCACACCACCGTGGGTTGCCGATGCCAGAGCATTGACGAATCCGCGCTTCAACAAGGGGTTCTTGCTATCGCCAGTTGCCTTCTGTTGTTCTTCTTCCGTGAACACCTCCATGTTGACATAGTTCAGAGGCGGAACATACACCGCACCACGCCGAATCGCTTGGACATCAAATGCACGGATCGTCGAAGCGATAAGCCGCGGCAGCTTTGCCTGCGTATCGCGCGAATCCCAGACGCCAAAGACGAGCGACGTCGGCGCGATTTTCGCCATCTTCAGCGCGTCACCTTGCAGCAGTGCCTTGAACGCGGCCTGAATCGACTTCTGGAGTGGCGTACAGCGGACGATCGCATCGCCCGCACGATGACCCGCTTCAAGCAGGTTCACGGATTTTTCACCGGCGGAGATGATGATCTGCGGCACAAGCCCGGCATACTCCGGCTTGGCGAAAATCGGCTCGATGCGATTTGCCTGAGAGCCGACGCTATCGACGAGGCAAACGTTCTTCTCTCCTTCGGGTGGATCGATATTGTATCCACCCGGAAAGACTTTCTTGTCTTCGGCGGCGGCATAGGTCGCAGGGAAAATCACACCGTCTGCGCCCTCCACGGGCACGAGCGGTTCCCGGATGACGATCGCGGCTGCGGAATCGGCTGTAAGCCAATTATCGTACTTGTTCAGATCACTCATCACGATCTCCTTGAAATGGAATGGAAGGTAAGAAGCTTTTCAGGTACTTGGTTCGATAGAGCAGCTTGAACTCGTATCGCGGATCATCGCCAGAATTCATTGCGCCGCACGCGATGGCCGATGCGGCGGATGGCAGCAATGGCGTGGTCCATGCGGTGTAGACGAAGCGGTTTTCTCGCGGAATCTCGCGCGGACGGAATCGCTGAAGCCCGATGAAACAGAGAAGCTCAAGGGCTGGCTTGCACATGCCTTCAATGCGCGT
>JBBRTW010000463.1:0-5625 GCA_038244055.1 Tepidisphaerales bacterium
CGGCTATGACGCCTACCTCCAATGGGATCGCTGGCCCTATCAGCGCATCGGCGCGCGCGCTTACATGCGCAGCACTTACGACCGCAAAGGCGGCAACGAATCGGCCGATGCATCCCACTTCCTCTTCCAACTGGCCGACGACTACAACGTCACGCTCGATCTCGAAGTCCCCGGCATCCTCTACTTCGCCCGCTACAACCACTGGCACGGCAGCCCGTGGCATTACGTCGTCGATGGAACCGATCATCTCATCCAGGAATCCAGCACCGCCGACCCCGACCATCCCAAGCCCGATTCGATCTTCCTGCCCGCCAAATCCTTCCCCCAGCCTCTGGCCTGGACCTGGTCCGCCACCAAGGGGGCGGATCTAAGCTGGGTCCCCATCGGCTTCGAAAAATCCTTCCGCATGGCCTACTCGCGGACGCACTACGGCACCGGCTACTACATCTATCATCAGTACGTCGGGGGCACGAAGCTCTCGCAGCCGATCAAATCGTGGGATCAGAACACATACCCCGCGCAGGACGTCCTCGATCTCTTAAACCGCGCGGGAACGGACCTGATGCCGCGCGCCGAGAGTGATGAGGGAAAAAAGATCGGCCTCAAGGAGCAGGCCGGAAATGTCCGCCTGGCCGCGCGGGCGACGGCCGACATCGTCGAATTGAAAGACGGGCCGATGATGATTCGCGCGATGGAATTCTCCGCGCCGCGCGAGTTTGCCCTGGAATTGTCGAAGGTCCGCCTGCGCATCACCTGGGATGGGCGGGATCAGCCATCGATCGATGCGCCCCTACCCCTCTTCTTCGGCGCGGGCAGTCTCTACAACCGCGATGAAAAAGAGCACCTCGTCAAAGCCCTCCCCATGAACATCCGCTTCGACAAGGAGCGCATCCACCTCTCCTGTTATTTCCCCATGCCCTTCTTCAAGTCGGCCAGGGTGCAACTGGTGAACGATGGGGGCGAACTAGGGTTCATGCACTGGTCCCTCCGCACTATCCCCTACTCCGGCCCGCCCGAGCATGTCGCCTACTTCCACGCCACCTACCAGGACCATCCCAAACCCGAGCGCGGCCGGGACCTGGTCCTCCTCGACACCACAAAAGCCGAAGGCGGCGGCGACTGGACCGGCCAGTTCATCGGCACCAGCTTCATCTTCTCCCACGATGCCAAGCTCGGAACCCTCGAAGGCGATCCGCGCTTCTTCTTCGATGATTCCAACACCCCCCAGGCCCAGGGCACCGGCACCGAAGAGTGGGGCGGCGGCGGCGACTACTGGGGCGGGCGCACGATGACCTTGCCCCTGGCCGGCCATCCCGTCGGCGCGCCCCAGGGCAAACCCAAATCCCCCGAAGACGCCATCGAATCCGCCTACCGCTTTCTCCTGGCCGATCTCATGCCCTTCGGCAAAAACGCCCGCATTCAACTCGAACATGGCGGCACCAACGAATCGGCCGAGCATTATGAAACCATCACCTACTGGTACGGCCTGCCCGGCTCATCGCTGGTCAAGACCGATGAATTGAAAATCGCCGACCCCGCCAGCGAGAAGGATCACAAGTATGTTTCCCCCGATGCCAGCACGCCCGAGGAGATCGTCTCACGCTACGAACTCGGCCCCGACTCCGCCGGCGGCATCGAGATTTATCCCGCCACCGCCGATAAAGGCCGTCACACCACCGGCACTTCCGAGTTCACATTAAAAATCCGCCCCGACAATCTCGGCGTGATGCTCCGCCGCAAACTCGACTACGCCTTCCCCAACCAGCGCGCTGAAGTCTTCATCGCCGATGCCGCGCTCGAAGCCCCCGCCGCCTCGGATTGGAAGCCCGCCGGCATCTGGTATCTGGCCGGCTCGAATGTCTGCATCTATTCCAATCCCAAGCCCGAGCTTGGCCCGGCCGAGCACAACCTCCGCACGTCCAACCGCCGCTTCCGCGATGATGAACTGCTCATCTCCCGCGACCTCACCGCCGGCCGATCTTCGATCCGCATCCGCATCAAATTCACACCGGTCGATCGCCCCCTCTTCCCCGGCAACCCCATGCAGCCCCTGGCCTGGAGCGAGTTGAAATATGACGCCTATTGCTTCGTGATGCCGGAGTTCAAGCAATAACCGGCGGCGTCACCCGCTCCATCGGGGCGATAATCCGCTCGCGATCCCGCAGGGGCAGATATCGAATTCTATTCTTTCCACCGAGAAATTTTACACGTTGCGTTTTTATGGCTGCCCTCGCTATTGTCATTGTATTAGCAATCGAGCATGGCACTATGCCCCGACGAAGGTACATCGATAGTCCGTTAGCGGACACAGCGAGGTTGGCACAAAATCCATGCAGCCCGATGTGAGCCGGCTCGATCTTCGCGAACGGTCATCCCGTTCCGAAGTGGGGCCGGCGGCATGTCGGAAACTTTAGTGGCGGCGCGACGTGGGTGATCATTAAAGGTACGTCGCGACGATTTGATTTATTTAATGCAATCGATGTCCGGTCGACGGTCTCGGGACGTGACGTTCACGCCCTTGGCACGGCCGGCGGCGGCGGCCATTTGATTGAAGGAGTTTCCCATGGGTCGTAAGACACTGTTTCTATTGGCGCTCGCGCCGATTTTCGGCGTCATATTGGAGGCGCGAGGCGCCCCCATCACGCTCGGAACGGCCGGCGCCTTCGCGGTCCTCGCCGGGTCGACCGTGACCAACACCGGCTCGACGATCATCGACGGCGGCAGCGTGGGCGTCAGCCCCGGCGCGGCGGTCATCGGGTTCCCGCCCGGCATCGTCACCGCGCCGTTCACAATCCACACGGCCGACGCCGTCGCGCTCCAGGCCCAGACGGACCTGACCGCCGCGTACAACGCCGCCGCCGGACTGGTCCCCAACCAGAACCTCACGGGCCAGGATCTGGGCGGCCTTACGCTGACGGCCGGCACCTACTTCTTCTCCACATCCGCCTTCCTCACCGGGACGCTGACCCTCGACGCGCAGGGCGACCCCAACGCGCAGTTTGTCTTCCAGATCGGCAGCACGCTCGTGACCGCGAGCAACTCCTCGATCGTCACGATCAACAGCACCTCGACGGTGCCCGGATGCGACGTCTTCTGGCAGGTCGGCAGTTCGGCGACGCTCGGCACCGGCACCGACTTCGAAGGCCACATCCTCGCCAATTCGAGCATCACGATGACGACCGGCGCGGACATCCGGTTCGGCAGCGCGCTGGCGATGAACGGCGCGGTGACGCTGGACGGCAACCACATCACGAACTGCGCCGATGTGGGCGGCACCGGCGGCACCGGCGGCACGGGGGGCACGGGCGGCACGGGTGGCGGCACGGGCAACGGCGGCGGCTCCAGCGTCCCCCTGCCCCCGGCCGTCTGGGCCGGCCTCGCGACGCTCCCGCTCGCCTGGGTGGCCCGCCGCCGGCTCATGTCAACTCCGGCCTAGGCCCCGCGCCCGCCTACGGGGAAGGGGCCGGCCCCTGGCCTCCTGTTCCGATCCACCAGGCGGCCGTCCCGGCAGACGTTACTGGTCGATCCGGGCGTCGCAGGCTGACAGTTCGTAGGCCTGAGCCGGGGTTGCTCCCGGCAACAAGGCCGTCACCCTACATGAGCCGCCGCTCGGATGCGACAAAATGGGCCGGGGCCGCGGGCGCAAGTGCGCGATGTTCCCCAGGCCGAATGGATACGTTGGAACGCGCTCATCGAAGTCCAGGCGACGCTGGCGATCCAGCGCCGCCCCGGGAGCGCTGCACCCGGGTCTCCGCCTCGCAAGCCTCTTCCGCCGCTGCGGAGGGCCTCACGAGGATGAAAAGGGGCTTGACGAGGACGGGGCATGGATACGCACTACGCACTTGACCGATGATCGTGCGATGAACGGCCGCGCCGTCCTCGATGCGGAGGCACCACAAGGCGAGAATCGCACGCGGCATGTGACCTAAGATGACTGCATCCGGCGCTATCAACCTGTTGCGAGAGCCGCTATGAGCGAAATGCCCCCTCGAACTTCTCGATGATCGCGAGGTTCGGAATCCCAAGAACTACCAATCGGTGGACGACCACAAACTGGATCTGCTTTCACCAATCCGCATCCGCCTGCGATGAATTGGCGCGATGCAAGTTTAATATTGCTCATTTTCGTTGTTGGATCTACTTCCCGACATTAAAATATATCTACTCGCTGGGGCGAGGGGCAGTTATTTCAAATCTTCCAAAGGTGAAAGGTTGTTCTATGTGGTGGCTTCAGAAATTCAATTGGCGTCATTCAAATGAGTCAAAGTCCCGCTCAATTCAAAGGGCAACCCATGCCGTAATAGAAGCAATGGAATGCCGCACTATGCTGTCGGTCGCGGGTTCAATTTACATGGAACGTCTTGCTTTTCTTCATGACCCACACAACGGGCACGGGATGACAGGATTCATTTCAAAGTTTAACCATGATGCCGACGCACAGACAGTTGGCCGACGGATGAACGTCGACTTGTCCGCAGCTGCCATCGGCTCGGCATCAGCGGAAGCTATTCAGCCCGAGAGTCATACGACCATCAATAGCCGCAAAGTCGACTCGGCACTTTCTCATCTTTACGACGAATACCTCGCCTTTCTCGCTCACGGCGGACACGGGACGTTTGGATCTCTCCAGCCAAACGTTGTTTTAAATGGCGATCGGGTTTCAATCGAGGCCGTTGCGAACTCGGTGCCGACGATTTCCACTGCACAAGCCAGGGATCGGCTTGCTAGCGATCTCAGAGCCATCGGCATGGTCGAACTGTTTGACGATGTCGGCGGGGGCGTGCAAGGGCAACTTCCAATCACAAGCATCGAACTTCTTCCTGACTTGGCTAGTCTTGTCAGTGCTCGTCTAGAATCCATAGCCGTATTAGGAAATGCGGGTCAAAGTGCAATTGGCGTAACAACAATCGCCGACGACTATTCGGATCCCCTTGGCTTACTCCAACTCAAAAGCGGACCCCTGCAAAAGTTAAGCACTGAACTGGCGGTGACGTATCAGGAGTACTCCGCTGCTAAAACGTCGCCGGATAACGGGACGGAGTTTAGACCGAAGTTCGCGTCGGCTTTGCCGGTTATAGATGGCATGGTCCCAGTTGTTGCAATTCCAGAAGGCGACAATCTTCTGGCACTTCGCAAAGACCTCGAATCGCTAGGGATGCAAAACGTTTATGAAGGTCGCACGATCGAAGGCATGTTGCCGCTGGGGGCACTATCCAAGGCCGCCGCTCTCGACACTCTCCTGACGATGCGCGCTGAATACGCTAACGCAGCGGCAGGGGACCGAAAAAGGGGTCAGGATTCGTTTAATTAAAATTGCATTGTTCGCAATATTCATTGTACACGTTCTCGCGACTGCGCCCGCAGCGCCATCCGTGCGCCCGCAACGCCATCCGTGCGCCCGCAACGCCATCCGTGCGCCCGCAACGCCACCCCCGCGCCACCGGTGATCTCCCCAAAAACAAAAAAAGATCCCGCATTCCCGCCCCAATAACCCAGCCCCGTGCACGCCCAGCGCTACCCCGGCGTGACACCCCGCGTATCAAAGGAGACCCTTCCATGCACAACGCCATTCACCCATTTCCCCCCTCGGCCATTGCTTCGCCGCTCGCGATTGCTTCGCCATTC
>JBBRTW010000464.1:0-5614 GCA_038244055.1 Tepidisphaerales bacterium
AGGCGTCGTGGCGGAGCATGCGTTCGAGGAGGGTCATGGAGGTAGATCGACAACTTACTCCCTCTCCTGTACTCGGGAGATGGCGGGGGTGAGGGTCTTTTGTAACCGTGAAAATCAGATTCCCGTGCAATCCACCGAAGACCCTCACCCTAACTCTCTCCCGAGTACAGGAGAGGGGACCGGAACATTTTAAGTGCAGTTATCGTGAGGCCGAAAACGCGGCGGCGGGGATGGTTTGTTTATCGAGTCCCGGGCCGGAGTAGCTCAGGTCGAGACGCATCGCGCGGCTGGCGTGTCGATAGAAGAGCCGGATGGGGTGCAGGCCGGCATTGAGCAGGATTTTGGCCGATACTTCGTTGCCATCGTGCTTGAAATCATCATCGAGGACGTGGGCATCGTGGAGCCACATCTGCGCGCCGCTGTCGGAGGTGAGATAGAAGGTGTATTCGCCATCGGCGGGGACTTTCACATAACCCGAAAAACGCAGGCCGAAGCTTTCATCGCGGGTGCGCGATTTCAGATCCAGGCCTGATGACCGGGCAACTCGCGTCGGCGTAAGGGCATCGAAATCGGGAACCCATGGCCATGTGCCCTCATAAGCCGCCACCTGCAGCGCGCCCGGCTCGACCCCATCGGCCACGACCGCCGGCAGGAGTTCGGAATCGTACGGCCGCGGCGCGCCGGGATCGGGGCGGCGGACCGTTGGCAGCATTTGCTTCATTTTCGCGAGCAATCCAGCGTGCGCGGGGTCGGCCGCGAGATTGTGATCTTCATGCGGATCGGACATGACGTTGTAGAGCCTCAGCGCATCGGTGGCTGATTCGATCTGCGTCCGCACGCCGACGAAATCGCCGATTCGCAGGATCTGCTGTTGGCCGCGGCCATTGACGCCCTTGCGGGTGAAGACATCGCCACTGGCGGGGTTCTTGCCTTTGACGAAATACTCGATGTAAACGTAGCCGCGACTGCGCTGGGTGCCCGATTGGGTCAGAGTCGGCAGGAGGGAAACACCATCGGACTGCGCGGGCGAAACCAGCCCCGCCGCATCGGCCAGCGTCGGCATCCAGTCCCAGAATCCCGAGACGAAATCGCTGGTCTTACCGGCCGGGATATGCCCCGGCCATCGGGCGATCGTGGGCTCGCGCACGCCGCCCTCCCAGCAATCGCGCTTGAAGCCGTCGAAGGGTCCCCAGGAATCGAAGTTGCGCGGGTCCGCGCCGCCCTCATTGGCCGGGCCATTGTCGGAGGAGAAGACGACCAGCGTGTTGTCATCGATCTTGAGGTCGGCCAGGAGTTGCAGGATATCGCCGATGCCATCATCCATCCGCCGGGCCATGGTCGCGTAGCGCTTCATGGGAGCGGTCCATGAAGTCCCGGCGTAATCGGGATGAATCCAGGTATCGCGCGTTTTCGGCGTGGCGGCGGGCGGCCACTGCAAGCCGCCGCCCTTGCCCGCGCCGGCCGGGTAGGCTTCGCCGGGGACATGCAATGGATTGTGGACGGCGGTGTAGGCGAGATAGAGAAAAAACGGCTGCGCGGGATTGACGCCCGAGCGATCGACGATGAACTTCTTGGCGCGGGCGGTGAACAGATCGGTAGAGTAGGTATCGGCGTACTGCGCGGTGACATCTTTTTCCCCATCGCGCAGGGGCTTGGTGGCATCGTGGTAATAAGTGTGGCCGGATACATGCTCGAGAAAGCCGAAGAATTCATCGAAACCGCGGCGAAGCGGGTGCCCGGGGAATTCCGGCTTCTGGCCTTGCAGACCCCACTTGCCGATGCACATGGTTCGATACCCGGCCTGTTTGAGGACTGTCGCGAGCGTGTGATTATCCGGCAGGGCCTTGTCGAACTGATTGTCGCGAATCGCGCAGTGCCCCTGGTGCTGGCCGAGCAGAAGCGATCCCCGCGCCGAGGCGCACACCGGCGCGCCGGTATAATGCTGGCGGAGGATCATCCCCTGCCCCGCCATCTGATCCAGATGCGGCGTCGCGAATTTTGGCTTGGAGGCATCGCGCGAATTCTGGAAGGTGACGCCGAGGTCGCCGTAGCCGAGATCATCCGCTAGAATGAAGATGATGTTGGGCTTGCGCGGCTCGGCCGCGAACGATTTCGACCCGGCAAACGGGCCAAACGCAAACGCCACCGCGACAAGAGATGCAAGAACGCCACGACGGGTCATGTGTATTCTCACTCAAGAGGCTTGTGAATCGATACGCGGACGATGACGATGGACGAAGACGATGGACGATCGGCGATTATATCGCATCGCGCCTGATTTCGCCTGGTCCGGCATCCCGTTAATGGGGAATTGGAGAACCGATGAAGCTTTCAACCATTCTGTCTCTGGCCGCGATGCTGTCGATGAGTGTGATGGCCCGCGCCGCGGAACAGGTCGCGCGGCCAAATATTCTCTTCTGCATTGCCGATGATGCCTCCTGGTCGCACTGGGGCGCTTATGGCTGCAAATTCGTCAACACGCCGAATTTCGATCGCGTCGCCCGCGAAGGGATTCTATTTAATAATGCCTTCACCCCCCTGCCCAAATGCTCGCCATCGCGGGCGGCGATTTTGACAGGCCGGTATCCCTGGCAGAACGAAGAGGCCTGCGATCACAATGGCATTTTCCCCGCCAAATTCAAGGTGTACACCAGCATTCTGGCCGATGCGGGTTACCACGTCGGCTTCACCGGAAAGGGGTGGGGCCCCGGTGATTTTCTCCGCGGCGGGTTCACTCAGAATCCGGTCGGCAAGCAGTACAACCAGTTGAAGAACAAGCCCCCCACCAGCGGCATCGCCGCGATCGATTACGCGGCCAATTTCGAGGCCTTTCTCAAGAATCGCCCCAGGGGCGCGCCCTTCTGCTTCTGGTACGGCGGCCACGAACCTCACCGCGCCTACGAGGCCGGGTCGGGATTGAAGGCGGGCAAAAAACTCTCCGATGTCACGGTGCCACCCTATTTGCCGGATGATCCGATTGTCCGCTCCGATCTGCTCGACTACGGGCTGGAAATCGAATGGTTCGATACGCATCTGGGGCGGATGCTGAAAACACTCGAAGCGGCCGGTGAACTCGATAAAACGATCGTCATCGTCACGGCCGACAACGGCATGCCCTTCCCGCGCGTCAAAGGTCATATCTTCGAAGATGCCTGCCATCTGCCGCTGGCGATTCGCTGGCCGAGTGCGATCAAGGCGGGGCGAGTGGTGGATGATTTCGTGAGCTTTGTCGATTTCGCGCCCACCTTTATCGAAGTCGCGAGTTTGCCGTCGATCGCGGAGATGTCGGGGCAGAGTCTCATTCCTCTCCTCAAGTCTGCCGCTTCCGGGCAGGTCGATCCGAAGCGCGATCACGTCATCCTCGGCCGAGAGCGCACCGATGTCGGCCGGCCGGGCGATGTGGGGTATCCGGTTCGCGCGATCCGCACGAAGGACTTTTTCTACGTCCACAATTTCGCCCCCGATCGCTGGCCCTGCGGAAATCCGGAGACGAATTTCCAGGATACCGATGACAGCCCGACCAAGTCGCTCCTCCTCAAGCAGAAGGAATCCGGCGAGTACAAATTCTTCGACCTGGCGATGAGCAAGCGCCCGGCCGATGAGTTGTACGATCTCCACGCCGATCCGGCTTCGGCGGTGAATGTTGCGGATCGAGCCGCGCTTGCAGCGAGGAAGGATCAGCTCTGGCAGCAGCTCAAGAAACAGCTTGAGGACCAAAAGGATCCTCGCATGCTTGGGAACGGTGAGGTCTTCGACCACTACGAGTATGTGGGCAGCAAGAGCAAATCGTGGGATGCCCGGCCGGGGAAGGATGGAGCGAAGGATTCTAAAGGAGAGAAGCCATGACGCGAAAATTGCAGACACGGGTAATGGAGTACCATGACCCATGCCACCCATTATGCCATTCCTCGCGCCACCCAAAACGCCCCTGCGTTTTCGGATTCATCATCGCGATGATCGTTGCCGCGATGAGTTGCCCCGGCACCCGCGCGGCCGAGCTCGCGGGCAAACCCAACATCCTCTTCATCGTCATCGATGACCAGAACGACTGGATCGGCTGCCTCGGCGGCCACCCGCAGGTCAAGACGCCCAACATCGATCGCCTGGCCGTGCGGGGCACGCTCTTTACCAATGCCCACTGTCAGGCGCCGCTCTGCAACCCCTCCCGCGCCAGCGTTCTCACCGGCCTGCGCCCTTCATCCATCGGCATCTACGGGCTCGCCCCCGGCATTCGCGATGTCGATGCGCTCAAAGCGCACATCACGCTACCGCAGACCTTCACCCGCGCCGGCTACCACACCTATACCTGCGGTAAGATTTATCACGATGGCTCGATCAAGCCCAAAGACCGCGCGGCCGAGTTCACCACCTGGGGCATCGCCGCCAGCACGCTCAAGCCGCCCAAGCGCATCGTCAATCTCCCGCTGCCCAACCAGCTTCAGGCGATGGACTGGGGCGCGTGGCCCGAGAAGGATGAAGATGCCGGCGATTACAAAATCGCCAGCGCGGCCGTCGATGCCCTGCGCGCGGCCCCGGCCGATAAACCGTTCTTCATCGCCTGCGGTTTCCGCCTGCCACACGTCCCCTGTTACGCGCCGCAGAAATGGTTCGATCTTTATCCCGATGCCGGGCTGATCCTGCCGCCCGTGCTGGAAAACGATCGCGATGATACGCCGAGGTTCTCCTGGTACTTGCACTGGCGGCTTCCCGAGCCGCGCCTGCATACACTGCGCGAGGCGAATCAATGGCGGCCACTGGTGCGCGCGTACCTGGCCAGCACGAGCCTGATGGATGCGCAAGTCGGCCGGGTGATCGATGCGCTCGATGCGACCGGCCGGGCGAAGGATACGCTCATCGTTCTCTGGAGCGATCACGGCTGGCATCTGGGCGAAAAACTCATCACCGGCAAGAACACGCTCTGGGAACGATCAACCCATGTGCCGCTGATTTTCGCCGGCCCGGGTATTACCGTCGGCGCCAAATGCGGCCGGACTGTCGAACTGCTCGACATCTTCCCCACCCTTCTGGAACTGACGGGCATGCCCAATCGCCCCGACCTCGAAGGCCACAGTGTCATCCCCTTGTTGAAAGACGCCGCCGCCCCGCGCGCGTGGCCCGCCATCACAACGCATAACCATGACAATCACACCATCCGCACCGAGAAGTGGCGCTACATTCGCTACGCCGATGGCTCGGAGGAATTGTACGATCTCCAGGCCGACCCCAACGAGTGGAAGAATATCGCCGGCGATCCCAATCTCGCCGAGACCAAGCGCGATCTGGCGCAGTGGCTACCCAAGGTGAACAAAGCCCCTGTCCCGCAGAGCGCGCAGCGCATCCTCACCTACGATCCGGCCACCGGAAATGTGAACTGGGAAGGAAAAGCGGTCGGTAAGAATGAGCCGATCCCGGATTGAGCTTGCGGCATGCCAATGAGAAAAAACGAACGGAAAATGTGAGCGGGCGATGCTACTAAGGATCGGCGCATGAATAGCGGTCGGGACTACCGGGGCACGGCGATGTAATTCCACTTGGGGAGAACTTTGTCGAAGAGCAGGGGCAGGTTGGCTTTGAAGTCGTTGGCGACCTGTCGGCCGGTTTCGTAGACGCGGCG
>JBBRTW010000465.1:0-5592 GCA_038244055.1 Tepidisphaerales bacterium
TCGGAAGAAGACGAAGAAGAATGGAAGGACTGAGTACAGGCGGTTGTTTGGCTCTCACTCAATCCCCCCAACCCTGCCCTGAGCGCAGTCGAATGGGGCGGCCCAGGAATGCACCGTCCCGCCATCCCGCGAAGGGCAGTAGGCGGTAGGCGGTAGGCGGTAGGCGGGAAAGAAAGACGCAGGCGGGGAAGGGGATTTCACGCCGGATGAGACGTCTTCGCCCCGGAGCGGGCGGCGGATTGTAGCCACGGGTGGAGCGGTGCGGTACTCCGTACGCGCAACCCGTGGTCCCCCCCCGCGCGGCGGCGCGAAACGAATTCCCCGTCTTTCCTCTCCGTCCCGGAGGGCCGGAGGAAGCGCACGATGGGGAGAGCGCGATCGGTCTTCATTCCGCGCTTCCTCCGCCCCTCGCGGGGCGGTGGGAGCGTGGAGGAGGAGTGCAGTGCGATCCCGCGATCCACGGGTTGCGCCCGCGCTGAGTACAGCGGGGCTCCACCCGTGGCTACAATCCTGCGCCCCTCCGGGGCGGCAATTGAAGCGATGGGGGGCGGCGGTGGAGCGGTTGGCATCAGGCGAAGCGGTAAGTCGAGGATTGCCGGGCCTACTTTCTCGGTTGTGCGGGACGATCCCAGAACTCTACGAAGCACTTCCGAAGGATTCGCAGCGACCACTCCACAGTCATTGCGTTCGGCTTCTTCTCGTCGTACGTCCCGCGCCGAACGAAATAGTTCGGATGTCCTTCAGCGAATAAGTGGCCTTCCTTGTTCTCTGTCTGAAATTCCCACTCCCCGTATTTCGCGCGAAAGTAGAAGTCAATGCCACCGAAATCACCGACCGCCTGTACCAATGGCCAAGAGGCAGTCAATTCGTACCCGCCGCCAACCTGTGGAAATGCTGCCCGGTGAAAACCGGCACGATTCTCGAATATGTCCTCTTGGAGCTCGATCACTGTTTTCGCTCCGATTTACATCCGAGTGTCCCGCCAGCCCGCCACACAGCGTGCAGCATCCACAGCGCGGGAATTCCATCAATGCTAACACCCCCAGCGCTTCATTCAAGAACAGGGGCGTGAATGTCGCCGCCGTGAATGTCGCCGCCCGGTTCCCGGGAAGACTCTCAAGGGCAGACAAGAATGTCCCACCTCTGCCTCTTCGCTTGTCTGCATCCCCCTACTTCTCCCCCAACAGCGGCAACTGCACTTTGACACTTCGATCCGCCCCATCATCCAGACCCGGGGCCGCGCCGATGAACTGCTTGTCGATCATTTTCACGCTGCGCATCGGCGGATCGGCCAGGGGTTTGAGGTCCGGGCTGTCAGGGCCTTCATGGCGGTGGAGGACGTTGTAATACTGATCGCGCTGGGCGGGGATCCAGCCGGCATCGCGGATGAGGCGGCAGATTTCGCGGTCGGAGAGCTTGTAGGTGGTGCCGGCGGCGCTGACGACGTTTTCCTCCATCATGATGCTGCCCATGTCGTTAGCGCCGAAGAAGAGGGCGAGCTGGCCGACCTTGGGGCCCATGGTGACCCAGCTCGATTGCAGCGAGGGAATGTTGTCGAGGAAGAGCCGCGCGATGGCGAGGGTGCGCAGGTATTCATCGGCCCCGGCCATGCGGACGACACGGCCGCGGAGAATGTCGTCGTTGGTGGATTCATCGAAGGGGCCGTAGGTTTGCTCGTCCCATTCCTTGGCGCGGCCGAGGGGGGTGTTCTCGCGCTGGAAGGGCCAGTGGATGAAAGCGGTGTAGTAGCCCGGCACGGGTGCCACGCTGCGGATCAGTGAGGATTCATTCTCCCAGTCGAGGGGCGACTTCTCAAAAATGCCCGGACGGCGGTTCCGAATCTCCCGGATTGCTCGGATGTTCCCGACGTGGCTTCCCTTCGGAAGGTCCGCGAAGTGAGTAATGCCCGGCAGCAGGGCGGCGTAGTGCTGCATATCCCGTATCGCCGCCATGTGCTCGATGCGTTCCCTCACGAACTCGATATGCCCGATCAGCATGGTCGCGCTCGTGTTCATCCCCTCTTCATGCGCCACGCGCATCACGCGAAGCCAATCCTCGCCCGTGCATTTGCCGATGCCGATTCTGCGGCGGACGCGGGCGCCGAAGATTTCGCCGCCGCCGCCGGGGATGGTATCCAGGCCGGCGGCTTTGAACCGGCGGATCACCTCGCGGACATCTATGTTGAAGAAGCGCTCGAACTCCACAAACTCGGGCGGGGAAAAGGCGTGGATGTGGACGGTGGGGAAGGTGGTCTTGATGTAGCGGAGAAGGTCCTCGTAATACTCGATGGGCAGCGCATCGTTCATCCCTCCCTGCATGAGGACCTGCGTGCCGCCGATGCTGACCAGCTCGCGGATCTTCTCGCCGATCTGCTCGTGATTCAGCGTATACGCATCGGCATCTTCATGATCGCGGCGAAACGCGCAGAAGGTGCATTTGGCGGTGCAGACGTTGGTGTAGTTGATGTTGCGGTCGATGACGTAGGTGCGGTAATCCTCGGGATGCATGCGGAGCGTGACGGCATGGGCCCACTGGCCCAGGTCATGGAGGGAGGCACTGTGGTGCAGTTCCAAAGCCTGCGCCTCGGTCAGGCGAGCCTTGCCGGCGATCACATCATCGATATTGAATGACAGCTTGGACATACGGTGGAGGATTGTAGGGAAGAGTGGGGGTGGGGGACAGGATTGGGGGGGAAATCGGAGGTGGTTTCACTGGTTTTGATAGTTGGTGGTCAGTTGCTGGTTGCTGGTTGTTATCATCCCCCAACCCTCGCCGCCTCCATTTTTCTCATCCATTTCTCATCCCATCCCATTAAACTGCGCCTCCATCTCGCTTTGGAGCTGCCTTGTCGGGTTCATCGCACATGCCGCCGTCTGTCCGCTCTGCGACCGCGCCGCGGCCGGGGTTTACGCTGGTTGAGCTGCTGGTGGTGATCGGCATTATCGCGCTGCTTATCGCGATCCTCCTGCCGGCGCTCAACCGGGCCCGGGCACAGGGGCAGTGGATCAAGTGCCAGAGCAACATGAAGCAGATCGCCACGGCCACGCTGCAGTACAATCAGGAATACAAAGGGGCCTTCCCCTGGCGGGCCTCGGGGGCTTATGGCCCGCGGCCCAACACCAACACCACCGTCAGTTTTCCCAACGCCCTGGACTGGATTCGCTGGCAGGATGCATCGACCGGCTACGATGGCAGCGGCGGGCCGGTGGATATCAACGAGAGCGCCCTCGCCCCGTACCTCAACCTCCGCGATGAGCGGCTGAAGGAAATCTTCCGCTGCCCCACCGACATCCCCGAAGGCCACACCAAGCGCGGCGGGATCGGCATCTATCTCTACAGCTATTCCATGAACGAGCACGTCACCTGGGACAACTCCTACTCTAAGGAGATGTTCCGCAAGATCACCGAGGTGCGCCGGCCATCTGAAAAACCCCTCTTCGGCGAGGAAAAGGATCCGGTGGATGGCCGGTGGGTTCCTCCGTCGGCCGGGGCGGCCAACGACATCATCACGGACCGCCACGGCGGCAAGGGGAACATCGTCTTTTTCGATACGCACGTGGCGGGGCTGTATCAGAAGGACATGGCCGCGAGCCCGCCGCCGATTGAGGGGAATCCGTTTAAGGAGTAGGAAAAAAGGGACGGGAGCTTTATTTCATCCTCTGCGTACAACACGCGTTCCATCATCGACGTAGGTTACTTGCGCGACGATTGGCTCTTGATTTGGGGGCATTCCCCGGCGTGTATTCACGCCGGGCTAAATTGTTCATGCCACCCGATTTCATTTTCATTTCGCGTGATACTCCGCCCCGGGCGCGCCCCAGTTCTTTGAGGCATCGTCGATGACGACAATCCAGTCATTGCCTCGGGCGGGCGTGCCGGGGAAATGGGTGGTGAGCTTGTGGTCGGCGGGCATGTCGTTGGAGGGGCTCAATTCTTTGGCGGAGCCGTCGCGGGGGTTGAACAACCAACTGTGGATTTTCGCGCCGAGATTGGCCTTTTCGAGGTTGAGCGTGATGGGGTTGCCCAGTGGGCTGTAGGCCATCACATAGCCATCGCCGCGGGTGCATTGAATGTGGCCGGCGTCTTTGGGATTCTCGCCATCGATCAAATCCTGCGCGGGGACTCTGGAGAGGAACGGGCGCGATTCAATCAGGCGGCGGAGGTGGGCCATGGATTGGCCGCCCGGGCGGTCGATGGCTTTGTCCCAGGTGAAGAGCATTTCGGAGGCGAGTTTGGCGGGGGCGGGGAATTTTTCGGAGTGCATGGACCAGATGGAATGGGAGCCGTAGGTGTGGCCGAAAGAGCCGGCGAAAACGGACCAATAGGCGGCCTGTCGGGTGTCGAAATCGTTGTAGTAATCGCCCTTGACCTTGGAGCTGCGCACGGGGTGATCCTCATAGCGGGGTTCACCATCGAAGCAAGGTTTGGTGGGGATCAGGGCATAGTCTTTGGCGATCATGTCATAGTTGGGGCCATCGCGGCGGGAGTGGCCGGACTGGTTCATGTGGAAGGCGAGCCAAGGCTCTTCGCCGGGGTAGTATTTGGCGGAGGATTGGCCGCCCATGGGGTGGTAGCCGATGAGGTGATGGGTATCGGCCGACTGAAGCCCGGCCGCCATGCCGCGCCATATCTCGCGATGGCGGTCGTTCTCCACGGGACGGTCGCCGCCGAGAATCCAGATGATATTGGGGCGGTCCTTGTAGCGATTGCCGAGGTACGCGCCGTAGATTTTGGCGTTTTCGGGCGTGAAGATTTCCGGGCCTTCGCCCCATTTCTTGTTGACCTTGTCGCCCCAGGTCGGCAGCAGCGCGAGATAAATTCCCTTTTTCTCGGCCAATGAAAGCACGGCATCGATATCCTTGAAGTATTCTTCGCTGGGTTTGGTGGGATCGTTATCGATGAGGGGAAGATGGCTCTGGCGGTTGGGAATCTTGAGGCCATTGAACTCGGGAATGAGGACGCACTGAATCGCGGTAAACCCGGCCGCGCGGCGGTTCTCCAGATACTTTTCGGTCTCGGGCATGTCGAGGCGATGGAACATCTCCCAGCCGGTATCGGCCAGATAGAAGAAGGGCGTACCGTCGGCGTGGATGAGGAAGCGGTGGTTGTCGGAGACTTTCAGGTCGCCATGGGAGAAATCGATGGAAGGCCCGGTGCGCGCGGCGGGCTGGGCGAGGGCGAGGGAGGAGAGGAGAAGGACGATGGGGAGGAGGCGGGTGGGCATGGGGGGAAGTATAACGCGAACGCGTTCGCGCGGCACAGTCTTTGGCCTTCGAAGCCAAAAATGAACGCCAAGGCGCAAAGATGCAAAGGAACAAAGAAGAGGAAGAAATGCGGTGGACTGATTCAATTGCCAATACAAATCATCTTCTCTTCTTTGCGTCTTGGTCCCTTTGCATCTTTGCGCTTGCTTTGCTTCCACCGCGCGTGCGGGTGAGTGAGAGGTTCAGACTCGACATCGGAATGTCGAGCTACAGTAGTTCCAAGTTCGCCGCTTAAACGCAAGGCTCCTCCTATGATGAAGTTGCGCAACAACATCATCAACCACGGAGGAGCCCATGCGTTCACGGAAGAACGACCTGGTAACGGCCA
>JBBRTW010000466.1:0-5590 GCA_038244055.1 Tepidisphaerales bacterium
GGTTGGGGGGGGGGGGGGGGGGGGGGGGCGGGGGGGGGTGGGGGGGGGGGGGGTGGGAGGCACGGGCGGTGTGGGAAAGCAGGTGTTGTATCGGGAGGAGAAGGTGGAGGAGATTGAGTTGCCGGACCGGCCGGGGGTGGTTTTGAGGCGGACGGTGATTGATGAGGCGATTATGGAACGGGGGGAGAAGAAGTAGGCAGTTGGCGGTAGGCAGGGAAGCAGAAGAGTTGGTTGGCGGCGCGAGGGTGGCATTTACTGCATTGCCAATAGCACGGGCGGGACGCCCGTGTCACGGAGGAGGGCATCGGTTGCGCGGGGTATGGACGAAGTGGGGTGGGCGTGATACGAAAGACGGATTATGGCATTTAATGAACCGGTGTTGTTGAAGCGGATTCCGGCCGAGGCGAGTCAGCGGAAGATTTTCTGGCACGATGACTACGTTGCGACGGGGGGGTATGTGGCGCTGCGCAAGGCGCTGGAGATGACGCCGGAGGACATTATCAAGGTGACGATTGAATCCGGGCTGCGCGGGCGCGGGGGGGCGGGTTTCAGCGCGGGGCAGAAGTGGTCGTTCATACCCAAAGAAAAGAAGGGGCCGCATTACATGGCGGTGAACTTCGATGAATCGGAGCCGGGGACGTTCAAGGACCGGTATCTGTGCGATTACGATCCGCATGTGATTCTGGAGGGGATTGCGATCGCATCCTTGGCGACGCGATGCGACGTGGCGTACATCTTCATTCGTGGGGAGTATCACCGGCAGGCGAAGATCCTGGAGCGGGCGATCAAGGAGGCCTACGAGAAGGGGATCTTCGGGCAGGGGGGGATGCTGGGGTCGCAGAATAAGCTGGAGTGTTACGTGCATCGCGGGGCGGGGGCGTATATCTGCGGGGAGGAAACGGGATTGCTGGAGGCGCTGGAAGGGAAGCGCGGGTGGCCGCGGAATAAGCCGCCGTTTCCGGCCATCGCGGGGGCGTTCGCGCGGCCGACGGTGATTAATAATATCGAGACGCTGGCGCTGGTGCCGCACATCATCGAGCGCGGCGCGGAGTGGTTTAAAAGCATGGGGACCAAGAGCTCGCCGGGGCCGAAGTTGTATGGGATGAGCGGGCACGTGAACCGGCCGGGGGTTTATGAGGATGAGCTGGGGATCACGCTGGGCAAGTCGATCGAGCTGGCGGGGGGGATGAAGGGCGGGAAGTACAAGGCCGCGATCTGCGGGGGAATCAGCATGGGCGTCTTAGGGACCGATCAACTGGATGTGAAGCTGGATTTCGATGATGTGCGTTTCCGCGGCGGCTGCCTGGGGCTGGGGACGGCGGGGATGATCATCATGAACGAGCACACGGACATGGTGGAGGCGCTGCGGAACTGCGTGCGGTTTTATGCGCACGAGAGCTGCGGACAATGCACGCCCTGCCGCGAGGGGAGCGCGTGGATGAACAAGATCCTGGGGCGGATCATGGATGGGGGCGGCCGGCCGAAGGACATCGACATGCTGCTGGAGCTGGAGAAGACCATGGGGATCATGCCGGGGACGACGATCTGCGGTCTGGCGGATGGGACGGCGTGGGCGACGCGGACGTTCATCAACAAGTTTTACGATGAGTTCGCGGCGCGGTGCCCGGAGCCGAGCCAGTATGTGGGGGTGACGATTCAGAGGGGGAGGGGGAGCGTTACTACGCCGA
Organism: Tepidisphaerales bacterium; assembly: GCA_038244055.1. Classification (GTDB taxonomy): domain Bacteria; phylum Planctomycetota; class Phycisphaerae; order Tepidisphaerales; family Tepidisphaeraceae; genus DASPKW01. Next base: position 1,689 of record JBBRTW010000466.1, read on the forward strand.
TGGGGAGTAATACGAGGTAGGGAGGCGCGGTCAGTCCGGCGCGGAAGCGGTGACCGTCGCAGAGGGGAGTGCGCTCCTGATCTTTTCATCGAACTCGACACAACGCTTACGATGGATCGACACCCACACGTCGAAGTGCTTTTTCGGGATTGGTTTTCGTTTGCGCAATGAGCTCAGGATTTCCCAATACCCCATGAAGAGCCCCTGGAGGGCGGCCGAGGGTTGGCGGAATCTGATGATCTGCCCGATTGTCGAAAGGGTTCGCGCGGCCAGCAGCGGCAGGACATACAGGTTGGGAGCGTTCAGCCAGACCGATAAAAGGCGGTTTCGAAAGACGTAGCGGTTGATGCGTGGAACGTATTTGCCGACGCCGGCGGGGTAATGGCGAATGCGGACTGCGTTGCCGAGACGGACGGCATATCCGGCGGCCCAGAGGCGCTGGCAGTATTCGGATTCCTCGCCCCAGTGGAAGAATCGCTCCAGAAATCCACCGATGCCCAGGAAGATATCGCGACGGATGGCATATGCTGTGCCGATGAAGGAACTGGTGATGTAAGCGTTCTGATTCGCGGGGGCCGGGGAGAACATAAAGGACTCTGCGCCATCGGGGCTGATATTGACATGGGGAATGGCCACGGCTCCGATCTGGGGGTCGGAAAAGAATGGGAGGGTGTCGGCGACGACGCGGGGATCGATGAATTCGGCGTCATCGTCGATGGAGAAGATGATTCTGCCGTCGGCGGCCTGGGCTCCTTCATTGCGTCGAACGATGTAGCCGGCCTGATCTTGATGTTGAATCAGGCGGGCCCGCGGAAAATGCTGTCGAACGTAGTCGGAGGTGTCATGTGGGGACCCATCATCAACGACGATCACTTCGATGTCGCCTTCCTGCGCAAGGGCGGAGGCGATAGCGCGGGCGGCGATGGCCCGGCGGCCTCGAGTGACGATTACAATGGAGGCATCATGCATGGGGGAACTGTGGGCGATCATATCGGGCCGCAAGGCGAAGACAATGCGGTTGGACGGCGATGCGGAGCAACGGGCGATTGATAGGTCGGAGAGTTCAGGCGCTGGCGGACAAAAAGAGTACGTCCATCCCACCTTTGTTGCGACCATCGCGCACCACCAGGTTGGAGCCGCCGCGTTGCAGGTCGTGCAACAGACGTTCGGTGGTATACGGTGGGTGAATCTCGATGACGATGTTACGGATTTTTCCAATCCAGGCGGCGCAGTCGGCGAATACTTCCGCCTCGGCACCCTCGATGTCGCATTTGAGGAGGTCGATCGGCCCATCGAGTTTTCCGCGTTCGAGCAGTTGCGGGACGGTTAGCGCGTCGATTTCCCGATCGTCCGGTGATTCCGCATCAGACATGCGATAGGCGTATTCGCCGCGCGAGCGATCGAGCTTAACCTTGCGCGGGGAACCGGCAACGCAGGCTTGCACGACTTCAACTGGAACCTCCGCGCGCCCCATTTCAATGTTGCGTCGCAATATCGTGACGTTGCCGGCGTCGGGTTCGACCGCCACGACACGCGCGCCCGGATATGCTGATTGCCACAGTCGAACGGACATCCCCACGTTGGCGCCCAAATCGAGGATGGTCTTCACATCGCGGCCACTGAGATTCTTGAGCACCTCGGCGTATTCATCGTGGAGGAAGATCTCCTCCAAGGCGTACCAGTCGGACGTACCGAGCCGCACTAGAAGAGGATGGTTTTCACCGACCGGATGCACTCGATAGACCCGACGTCCCGGAAGCGGCCAGCGTGGGCGATGGATCAGCACGCGATTGTAAATGCTCATGAACCAAGCCCGGGCTGATCTGTATTGGCGGCGTTCGGACCAGTGCCGGTGGGCGATGTTTTTTATGCGCTTGAGGATACCCAAAGCAGTCCAAAGAGAGTCGAACACTTCCCGGTCAAAGAGCCAACCGTACCGGAGCAAGTTTAACTGCCTATCGTCAGATGGCAAATGAGCCGAGGCGATTGGGGGGCCGGGTCGTCGATCATTCGTTACTTGAGTAGTAGGTCTTGTAGGTGTTGATGTTAGAGTCGTCGTCTCTGCCGGTCACCTTGTCGCCTCCCGTCAGACCAAAGTCGGTTGGGTGGATTTGACGATGGAATTTTGCTTCCACATGTCCATCGCAGAAAAGGTAGTTGCCCATGCCGCTGTTTTGGGAATAGGGGTGAACATTCCCGTATTCCTGGCCTAGAGACTCATTCTCGAAAGCCCACGCGCAATAGACGGCCGGACTCATGCCTGGATTGGTTCGGCAAGGACGGAGCCAGGCGATTCTCCAGCGATAGCGATCCTCCTGAACCATGATCAGTTCGGAGACGTTGCGAAGACGAGGAAGAAGACGATCAATCACGGCGGCATTGAACATGTAGTTCGTATCACTGTCAGATGTGGGAGCATAGAAATCCATCCAGGGGATCTCGCCTGCGGAGGGACAGGCCAACAGGGATCGGTCGCCACCGAGATACTTCATGAGGGTGGCCAGAGCGCTGCGGCTCCAGGCGGCGGGGCTATCGAGCGTTGCCTGACCGAGAAAATGATCGACGGCATCGACGGTCTGGACAGGGAACCGGCCTTTATATTCGGTGGAATACATGAGCGTGGCCATTCCAAGCTGGCGGAGCTGAGCCTGGCACTTGATTCGCTGGGCCTGGGCGCGGGCCTTGCTAAGGGTGGGCATGAGGATGCTGACCAGGAGAGCGATAATTCCAACGACGACGAGGAGTTCAACCAGCGTGAAGGCGCTATTGCAGCGCCGATGTTGGAGGGACATTTGGACCTCCACGATGCGAATTTAACCCGCAGCCACCCGCAAGCCGGAAACGCCCGCCGCCACGGTACGTTGCCAGTGTGATCGGTTGCGGAGAAAATGTCCATTGAAATTACGCGATTCTTCTAACTGTGTTATGCTCATGACACTAGGGGCTTGGTCCATTTGAGAGAAAACCCATATGCGAAACTGGAAAACGATGTTATTGGTGATGGCGATGGTTATGGCGGCACGGGCCGATGACGCGGTCAAGCCGGTGACGGATTTGATTCCGGATACTTCGGTGAAGATCGAGATGGTGCGGGTGCCGGCGGGGGAGATTTCGATCAAGGACAAGGAGGGGAAGGAGAAGAAGGTGAAGGTGGGGCCGTTTCTGATTCAGAAGACGGAGGCGCGGTGGGATGAGTTCGACGTGCCGTTTTTCGGGCTGGATTTGGCGAAATTGAAAAAGGAGGAGCAGGAGAAGGAGCACAAGGCGGTTTTGGATGCGATGCTGGCGCCGAGCCCCAAGCCGTTCATGCCGCCGGATAAGGGGTGGGGGCACGAGGGGAGCCCGGTGCTGAGCTTGAATTTGAAGGCGATCGAGAATTACATCGAATGGCTGAACAAGAAGACGGGGAAGAAGTATCGGCTGCCGACCGAGGCGGAGTGGGAGTATGCCTGCCGGGCGGGCGGGCCGCCGGTAAAGATGGATGCGAAGGAGTTGAAGGACTACGCGTGGTTCGCGAATAATTCGGATGACCAGACGCATCCGGTGGGTCAGAAGAAGCCCAATGCGTGGGGGTTGCACGATATGCTGGGGAATGTTTCGGAGTGGGTCAAGACCGCGGATGGGAAGGCGGTGGCGGCCGGGGGATCGTACATGGATGATGCGCCGGAGGTGCATAGCGGGGCGCGGGAGCCGTACCAGGACAAGTGGAATCGGCGCGATCCGCAGTTGCCGGCGAGCAAGTTGTGGCTGACGGATGGGCCGGTGGGATTTCGGCTGGTGAGAGAGGAGTAGGGGGGAAATGAACTGGGTTGAAAACTAAAAACTCAAAACTTAAGGGGGGGTGGGTGAAAACGTAAAGACATAAAACATAAGGAGGGGGGTGGAGCAGCGTGAAACATGGA
>JBBRTW010000467.1:0-5572 GCA_038244055.1 Tepidisphaerales bacterium
CGATCCTCCCGCCCCCACCGCCTCCCGCTTCGTCACCATCGACCTCCTCATCGATCCCCAGAACCGCCCCCTCGCCGCCTGGCAACTCGAATTCACCGCCGAAACAGGCCAAATCTCCCTCGTCGGCGTCGAATCCGGCGATCACCCCGCATACGCCAAGCCCGATCACCGCCCCCCTTACTACGACCCGGCCGCCCTCAAATCCAACCGCATCATCCTCGGCGATTTCACGCTCGAGAAAGACCTCCCCAAAACCAAGACCCGAGTCGCCCGCCTCATGCTCGAAATCCGCGGCAACGTCAAACCCATCTACGCCGCCAAAATGATGGCCGCCGCCGACGACCGCGGAAACCGAATCGATGTAACCGTGGAGATCAATGAATGAACGTAGCACGGGCATCCTGCCCGTGTCAGAGTCGCGGAGGCATCCTGCCCGTGTCAAAGTCGAGGAGGCTCCTGCCCGTGTCAGCGTTGCGGAGTCTCAGGGTCAGGAGCCGGCCACCCCAAACCATAATTCGCGAACAGTCGTTCCCCGGCTCCTGACCCTTTCATGCCGATCGTTCGAACTGAATCAATAGTCCCCGGAGACGAACATGCCCCAAATAAACTGCAGTCGCGCGGCCGGTTGCCATAGATCTACGGAGACAGTCATGATGAATCTACAGCGCCTCTGGCTCCTTCCAGCCCTGTTCGCGGTTTCCGCTCTCGCAATGATCGAATCGGGATGTGCCTCCTCGCGGCAACCCACCTCATACGCCGACCCCGGCGAGATGATTGCATCCCCGCGCGCCCAATGGCGGCGGACGACACAAGACGCCGGCATCGTTCGCGCCGAGCCCTCCCCCTCCGAAGAACTCTGGATCATCGCCCGCAACGACATTCAACCTCCCACCGACCCCACCACCGACCTCCCCACCACCGGCTCGCTCATCGCCCGCCTCCCCAATCCCCAGACCCCCGCCCAGATCCAGTCCATCCCCGTCCCACTTAAGCACACCGATGTCAAAGCCTCCATCGCCGGCTACATCGCCTCCGTCGATGTCACCCAGCAGTTCACCAATCCCTTCAACTCCAAAATCGAGGCCGTCTACGTCTTCCCCCTCCCGCATAATGCCGCCATCACCGAGTTCATCATGACCATCGGCGATCGCCGAATCCGCGGCATCATCCGCGAGCGCGCCGAGGCCGAGCGCATCTACCAATCCGCCAAATCCCAGGGCTACGTCGCCTCGCTCCTCACCCAGGATCGCCCCAACATCTTCACCCAGGCCGTCGCCAATATCGAACCCGGCAAGCTCATCGACATCAACATCCGCTACTTCCACACGCTCACCTATTCCGATGGCTGGTACGAGTGGCATTTCCCCATGGTGGTCGGCCCGCGCTTCAATCCGCCCAACATCACCGATGGCATCGGCGCGGTGGTCAGGGGAGAGGGTTCAGGGTTCAGGGTTCAGGAAAGAGCGGACGCGGGGCGCATTGCCGGTGTCGGAGCAATGCCGCAGAAGACCGAGGTGCAGTATTTGAAACCCACCGAGCGCTCCGGCCACGACATTTCCCTTTCCGTCAACATCGAAGCCGGCGTGAAAATCGAAGAACTCACCATCCCCACCCACCGCGCTGAGATGCGCTCGGAATCCAGCAGCGCCACCATCAAACTCTCGGCCAATGATTCCATCCCCAACAAAGATTTTCTCCTTCGCTTCCGCGTCGCCGGCGACAAACCCAAATCCGCCCTCCTGGCCCATCGCGATGAGAAGGGGGGCTACTTCACCCTGCTCCTTTACCCGCCCCAGTCCCTGGCTCATCTCTCCCGCAAGCCCCTCGAAATGGTCTTCGTCATCGACTACTCCGGCAGCATGGAAGGCAAGCCTCTCGCCCAGGCCAAGGCCGCCACCCGCGCCGCCCTCGAGCGCATGCGCCCGGATGACACCTTCCAGATCGTCCGCTTCTCCGATGATGCCCAGCTCATGTCCGACAAGCCACTTCCCGCCACGCCCGAAAACATCCGCCGCGCCAAGGCCTACCTCGACCAACCCTACGGCGGCGGCGGAACCATGATGCTCACCGGCATCTCCAAATCCCTCGATTTTCCCCACGATCAGAGCCGCCTGCGCTTCGTCTGCTTCCTCACCGATGGCTTCATCGGCAACGAGACCGAGATCCTCCGCGAAATCCACGGCCGCCTCGGCCCCTCGCGCATTTTCAGCTTCGGCGTCGGCCCCAGCGTCAATCGCTACCTCCTCGATCACATGGCCAGAATGGGCCGCGGCGCGGCCGCCTACCTCACCCTCGATGAAAAGGCCGAGCCGGTGATGGATGGATTCTTCGAGCGCATCAGCCACCCCGCCCTGACCGACCTCCAGATCGATTTCGGCGGCATGAAAGCCAGCGATGTTTTCCCCGACGGTCTGCCCGATCTCTTCGTCGGTCGGCCGGTGATCCTCTCCGGCAAATTCACCGGCAACGGCAAAACCACCGTCCGCATCAAAGGCAGCGCCGGCGGCGAAATCCACGAGTTCACCATGAACATCGACCTCGACGCCCCCGGCGCATCCCACCCCGCCCTCCGCCCCATCTGGGCCCGGACCAAAATCGCCGACCTCGCCGACCGCTCCGCCTGGGACCCCGCCCCCAACATCCCCGCGCAAATCAAAGACCTCGCCCTCGAACACGGCCTGATGAGCCCCTACACCGCCTTCATCGCCGTCGACGCCACCAAACGCACCGATGGCACCTGGGGCACCACGGTCGCCGTCCCCGTCCCCGTACCCGAAGGCGTGAAATACGAAACCACCGTCCCAACCAAATGACCAGTGGGGCAGACATTCTTGTCTGCCCAGATGAGCTTTCCGAATACCAGTGCCCTTCCATCCTCAACCGGTGGGGCAGACATTCTTGTCTGCCCAGAAGAACTTTCCGAGTACCAGCACTTTCCATCCTCAATCGGTGGGGCAGACATTCTTGTCTGCCCAGAAGAGCTTTCCGAACACCAGTGCCCTTCCATCCTCAATCGGTGAGGCAGACATTCTTGTCTGCCCAGAAGAACTTTCCGAATACCAGCCCTTCCATCCTCAATCGGTGGGGTAGACATTCTTGTCTGCCCAGAAGAACTTTCCGAATACCAGCGCTTTCCATCCTCAACCGGCGGGGCCAACATTCTTCTCTGCCCAGAAGAACTTTCCGAATACCAGCGCTTCCATAGTCAAAAAACTCTCCGTTAGCCGTTCGAATGTGCCGCCTGCCTCCTCACGTCACGCGCCTCGCACAATTCTTTGAACCTTTTCCCTCCCGCCCTCGCTCAACCATCAGTCGCTTTTCAACATCCCCACAAATCATTTCCCCCCAGGAGAACATCATGCTCAAACTATTAATCGCATCCACTTGCATCATCATGCTCACCGGCTGCGCCGCCTACCACGCCCCCGGCGCGGCCGCCGATTTCCGCGCCCTCGGCATCACCCCCGAAATCCAGAAATCCGGCACCAGCGCCGAGATCCAGGCCTCCTTCGATAAAAAACCCCTCGCCGCGTTCCCCTCCAACATCGCCATCGTCCGCATCCAGTGCCCGCGCTACGAATCCCAGACCGCCGCCGGCTGGGGACAGGGCAATTTCTCCATCGTCACCACCCGCGATGTCGAATCCGATGATTCCATCGAGCGCCTCCGCAAACTCCCCCAGATTCGCGGGCTGGCCACACTCGGCCGGCTCGTCACCCCCAGCCAGCTCAACTCCGACCGCGAGCTCCGCCAGGCCGCCGCCGCGCTCCAGTGCGACATGGTCCTCATCTACACCTTCGACACCACCTTCCACGACCGCGACCTCGCCTCCCCCATCAGCGTCATCACCCTCGGCCTGGCCCCCACCCAGGCCACCACCGTCGTCACCACCGCATCCGCCGTCCTCATGGATACCCGCAACGGCTACATCTACGGCCTGGCCGAAGCCTCCGTCCAGCGCAAAGGCCTGGCCACCGCCTGGAACACCACCTCCGCGATCGATGGCGACCGCAAAAAAACCGAAACCGAAGCCTTCGACAAACTCGTCGACAATCTCGAAGGCATGTGGACCGGCGTAGTCAAAGAAGTCGGCCCCAATGCCGCCCGCGGCGCGAAGTATCAAACCGGCGGGTGAATATGTTCCCCAGGGTCGGGAGCCGGCCACCAGAAACGCCAATGATGTTGATAACCGTTCCCCGGCTCCTGACCCTTTCTCGTGGACAGGGTACGATTGCCATCCTATGGACACCGACATCGAGCGGACACTGATCACCGCCAAACAGATCGCCGACCGGATCGAGGAGATGGCCCGGCAGATCATTTCCGATCATGCCAAGGATCAAGGATCCGATGTGGAAATCACCCTCATCCCCATCCTCACCGGCGGCATGGTTTTCTGCGCCGACCTCATGCGCCGAATGCCTCTGCGGATGCGCATCGGCCTGATGACCGTCTCCTCCTACCCCGGAAAATCCCTGCAAACCCAGGGCTCCAGCATCCTCGGCGCGCAGCTCGGCGATATTCGCGGCAGGCATGTCCTCCTGTTGGACGATATTCTCGATAGCGGCGGAACGCTCCGAAAAGTCGTCCCCCTTTTGCAGGAAATGGGCCCCGCCAGCGTTAAAACCGCCGTCCTGCTTCGAAAAGACCGCCCGGCCGCCCGATCGACCCCCGTCGATTACGTCGGCTTCGAAATCCCCGATGAGTTTGTCGTCGGCTATGGCCTGGATTACGATGATTATTACCGAAATCTCCCGGAAATTGTTACACTACGCCGCCGCGTGTATGAGAAGTAATTGAGGTCCTCCCATGACTGACCTGTTCAATCAGCCCAGATTAGCGCCCGAGGGCGGCGAATTTCCCAAGGTCGATTTCCACCGCGCAACCCGCATGGGCGGCTGCCAGTGCGGGGCCTGCAACCCCGGCCGGATGATGAAAGTCAGCGATGCGGCCATCGCCAGCGCTTCCGAAACCGGCGCTGCCACCGCCCCGACGGCCGCCGTCACTCCCGTCGGTGCCATGCTCGCCCGCCACATCCTCCGCGATGGCGAGATCGTCCTGCTCGTCCTCAAGCCCTCCTTCTGGTTCATCCTGCTCTCCTCCCTCAAGACCATCAGCATCGTGCTGATCTGCATGCTCGGCGCGATCGCCTGGGAAGGCACCCGCAACCGCGAATGGTTCTATATCGAGGCCGCCATCTTCCTCATCGCCGGCCGGATTATGTGGTCGGTGCTGGCGTGGATGGGCCGGCTCTATGTGCTGACCGATCTGAGAATCATCCGCCTCTCCGGCGTTTTCCGCCTGGAGATTTTCGACTGCGCCCTCCGCAAAGTCGCCCGAACGACGGTGCAAACCTCCGTCCGCGAACGCCTCTGCGCCACCGGCAGCATCGAGATCACTCCCGAAGATGAAACCCTCCTCCCCGCCCTCTGGCAAACCATCCCCCGGCCGATCCACGTCAACGAAATGATCGTGGCCACCATCAATAAAGCCAAAAGCCACGGCATGGGCGCTGCGGCATAACTCCCTCTCCTGCACTCGGGAGAGGGCGGGGGTGAGGGTCTTTGGGCCG
>JBBRTW010000468.1:0-5568 GCA_038244055.1 Tepidisphaerales bacterium
ACTCTAATAGAAAGGACTCGCCGATCCAGCGGGCGAATTCGGCATCGCGCATCATCGCGCCGCCGAAGCGGGCATTGTTGCCGGTGGACATCCAGGGGAAGCGGGTGGGGTCGATGGCCCAGATGGCGAATTGGCCGAGGACGGGGTTCTTGATGCGGGTGGATTCGATGGTGGGGATGGCGGGCTTGGCAACCGGCCCGAGCAGGCCGATGTAGATCATCGAGTTGTAGCCATCGACTTCGGTGGGGTTGTTCTTGAGGACTTTGACGATGGCATCGACGGCGGGGGCGGCGCTGTCGCCGCCGATCTGGCACATGGCGCGGATGGCGGCCCAGCGGACGGTGGGCTCGGTTGATTCGAGCATTCTGGCGATGCGCGGGTTGGCGGATTGCGCGGCCGGGCCGATCCGGCCGAGGGCATCGGCGGCATCGATGGCGATCGCGGGATCATCGAGGAGTTTATTGACGGCCTCGAAGGCGGGCGCGGCATCGTGGCCGAGCGTGGCGATGGCTTGCAGGGAGGCCAGGCGGGTGAGCTCATCGGAATCCGCCAGGAGCGCGCCGAGCGTGGTGACGAGCGGAGTCGATGCCGAGCCCGCCAAACCGGCGGCGCGGGCGGCGTGGCGGCGGGCGATGGGGTCCTTGCCGGCGAGGTCTTTGGCGAGGATTTCGACGGCGCGATCGTTCTTCGGGGAAATGCGCAGGAGGGCGGCGGCGGCGCTGGAGCGGACGGCGGATGAGGGATCATCCAGAAGCGTCGTGAGCATGGCGCTGGCCGGGCCGGCCTTGGGGGCGAGCGTGCGCAGATCATCGGCCGCCTCTTCGCGGACCGTGGCATCGGGGGATTTGAGCTTCTCGATCAGGGCGGGAATTTCTTCCTCGCCGGCCGCGCCCGGGCCGACGAGATACATCGGATTATTGGCAACGGCCATGACCACACCCGGCATGCGCAGGTTGGCGCGGATGCGCTCGAGGCGCACGAGGCCGGGGAGCGCGGTGCGATTGAGGGCGAGATCGAAGCTGGCGCCTTCTTCTTCAGCGCCGTGGGGGAGGGTGGTGATGATGGTCGTCTTGCCGGCCAGCATCTGCTCGACCGCATCGGTCAGGCGCGAGACACTGCCGTAGTAGCTCAGCGGCAGATCGGGGCGATCCGGGCCGAGTTTCCACCAGCCATCGCCGGAGGTTTGAATCTGATACCATCCCTGGCCGACGCAGACCAGGCCGATGTTGCCGGAGACGAAGTAGACGCCGCGCCGGCCGGGCTCGGCCCACTCGTGAATCAGGCGCGGGACGACCGCGCCGGGGAGTCGGCCGACCTGGTGCTTGATGGGATCATCGGAGGTCTTGCCCTTGAGATCGCGGACTTTCTTGAGAATGACAGCGCCTTTTTCGCGGTTGAATTTTTCGACTTCGACGAGGGTGATGGTCTGGCCCTCGGAGGCGATGCGCGAGAGTGTGGAGGCGAGATCCACATAAGCGCGGGCGGGCGCGGGGACTCGGAGGAGAGCGACGACGGCGAGGAGAATGGCAAGGCCAAGGCGGGGCATGGGAGGGCTCCGGGAGGGGGGTCGGAAGAGAGAAGATAGAAGTTGGAAGCGAGAAGTTAGAAGTTAGAAGTTAGAATGCTCTGCTGAAATCCTTTCTGGCTCCCTCTCCTGTACTCGGGAGAGGGTGAGGGTCTTTTCGCGGGGTGGCGATGAGGATTTCAGCAGAGCAAAGTTAGACGTTAGAATAGAGAAGTCAGAAGAAGGGAGGGCAATATCTTGAAGGGAGAACTGAACCAAAGCATGATTTCTTCTCGCTTCTCGCTTCTCGCTTCTAACTTCCAACTTCTCTCCGCTGATCAATCGAGATAACCGAGGTTCACGAGAATTGCTTCCTGGTCGGGCGTCAGGATCATTTGCAGATCTTTCTGGGCGGCGTCGAAGTCGGCCTGGGCTTTTTGCTTTGCTTTGCGCAGGGCGGCGAGTTTGGCATCGATATCGACCTGCGCGGATTTGGGATCATCGAGAAGGGTTTGGAGCTCGATTTGGATGAGCGCGATGGGATCGCCGCCGCGGCCGCCGGGGCCGCCGCCGGGACCACCCTGGCCGCCGAATCCGCCGCCACCGCCACCGCCGAAGCCTCCGCCACCGAAGCCGCCACCTCCGCCGCCAAATCCGCCACCACCATTGCCACCACCGCCACCCGGCGCGCCGGCGTTACCGCCGCCGCCGTTGAAGCCGCCGCCGAATCCGCCAACTCGGCCGCCGCGCCGGCCACCGAATCCGCCGCCGCCGGTGTTGTCGGGTGCGCTGCGTCCGGCGGTGCTGGGGTTAGGATTTGCGGGAGTGGGATTAGGCTGGTTGGGGTTGGGGTTGGCTGGGGCTGGGTTGGGTTGGCCGGGGTTGGGTTGTGCGGTGGGCGAGGCCGCGCCGCCGGCCGCTGGTGTTGGTGCTGGTGCGGGGTTGCGCGGCTTTTCATCGGGTTTAGAGGGTTGATCGACCGTGACCGTGCCGGTAATGCCACCGGTGATGCCGACGGTCACGATGCCGGTGGTGGTGATGGTCGTCACGCGATCGGCCGGAGGTTGATTGGGTTGCGCCGCGGCAGGGGGGGCGGGCCGCTCGGCTGGTGGCGCATCGGGACGAGGGGGCGGAGGTTGATTGTTGGGGTCGCCACCGGGACCGCCGGGGCCTCTATCGCCGGGGATGAATCGTCCGCCTTCATTTGCCGGTCCGCCGCCACCGGGTGCGCCTGGTCCGCCCTGACCTGCGCCGCCGGGGATCCATAGAGCGCCGCCTTCTCTGCCGCCACCCCCCTCGCGCCCGCCGCCCGGTCCGCCTCCACCGGGAGGTCCATCCGGCCCGCCACCGGGATTACCGGGTGCGCCGCCGCCCGGTCCACCAGGTCCGCCGCCGAATCCACCGCCACCGCCGGTTGCCCCGCCCGGCCCGCCGAATCCACCGGGTCCGCCGAATCCGCCCGGCCCGCCGAATCCACCGCGCCGGCCGCGCGGATCGACTACAGTCGTGGCCGTGAGAGTGCTGCGATCGGCTTCGACAAGCTGCCGGGCCATCATGACTTTGCGGATCATCGGGCCGATGACTTTCCATTCCTCATCGGTCGCCTTGATCTGCGTTTTGACGGTGTCGAGGTCATTGTTGCCGCCGAACATCCGCCCGAAGATGCCTCGACCGCCCTGGTCAGCGCCGCCCCCGCCGCCGCGAACCTGGGCGGAGGCGACAGCCGGCAGAGCGAGCGCAACCGCACAAAACAGCGCCCGCCCCGCCCAGCGAAGGCGGCTCGGCTTGAGAAGAGCGTTCGTAGCTTTGCGATTCATCATGGAAGTCCTTTGTCGAGCAATAAATCATTGCGCGCCGGCACGGGTATGTGGCCGGGGCTGCGCGGATGTGAGTGCGGCAACGGGCCGCCGGGTTTAACCGAATCTTCAACGAAATTCACGCGAACTTATTGACTGGAATGTCCGAATGGCAATCTGAAGGGGACATGCGGGGTGTCAACTGGCTTTTGATTCCGCGATTTCAGGCCGATCGCGTGCTACAATCGGATTGACAGACTCCTGCCTGCCCGTTCCCCTCCCACCCGTCTGGAACTCCTTTCAGGAATCCCGCCGATCGATTGCCGGCATGTGCCCTGGCCTTGGCCGCCCTGCTCTCGGAGCAAAGGCAGCGAGCCATGGACACCGCCGGCGTGCCAGTTCTCCATCTGGAGGCGGTCTATGAATGTCCTGCTCATCTACCCAGAGTTCCCGGTCACCTTCTGGAGTTTTCAGCACGCGCTGCAATTCATTCGCAAGCGGGCCATGATGCCGCCGCTGGGATTGCTCACGGTGGCGGCCATGCTGCCGCGCGAGTGGAACCTGCGCCTGGTGGATATGAACATCCAGCGCCTGACGGCGGCCGACCTGCGCTGGGCGGATTGCGCCATGATCAGCGCCATGACCGTGCAGCGAAGCTCGACGGCGGCCACGATCGCGCGCTGCAAATCGGCGGGGCTGAAGGTGATTGCGGGCGGGCCGCTCTTCTCGGCCGAGCACGAACAGTTCGCCGGCGTGGATCATTTCGTGCTCAATGAGGCGGAGCTGACACTGCCGCCATTCCTGGCGGATTTCGCGCTGGGAAAAGCGCGGCGGATTTATTCCACGACCGAGATGGCCGATCTGCATCGATCTCCGACGCCGCGCTGGGAACTGGCCAAGCTGGCTCACTACGGATCGATGGGTTTGCAATATTCGCGGGGTTGCCCGTTCGATTGCGAGTTCTGCAACGTGACTTCGCTCTTCGGCCGAAAGCCGCGCACCAAGACCGCGCAACAGATGATCGCCGAGCTCGACGGGCTTCGGCGGCTGGGATGGCGCGAGCAGGTTTTCTTCGTCGATGACAATCTCATCGGCAACCGCAAGCGCGTGCGCGAGGAGCTGTTGCCCGCGCTCAAGACCTGGCAGAAGCGCGGGCCGGCCCTGCCGCTGATGACCCAGGTCTCGATCAACCTGGCGGATGATGAGGCGATGACCCGCGAGATGGCGGCCGTCGGCTTCGATGCGGTCTTCGTCGGCATCGAGACGCCCGCCAGCGAAGGGCTGGCCGAATGCAGCAAGCAGCAGAACCAGGGGCGAGATCTGGTGGCCGATGTCAAGCGCCTGCAGCGCGCGGGATTGCAGGTTCAGGCGGGGTTCATCGTCGGCTTCGACAGCGATGGGCCAACGATCTTCCAGCGGCAGATCGATTTCATCCAGAAGAGCGGGATCGTCACCGCGATGGTCGGCCTGCTCCAGGCGATCCCCGGCACGCGCCTGTACGAGCGGCTGAAACAGAATGGCCGGCTGCTGGGCCGGATGACGGGCGACAATGCGGATGGCACGACCAACATCATCCCGGTGATGCCGGCCGCGGACCTGCACGCGGGCTACCAGAAAATCCTGCGGGCGATCTATTCACCGCGCCGATTCTACCGCCGCGTGAATACGTTCTTGCGCGAGTACCACTTGCCGCACATCCGCCTGTCCCTCTCGCGCGAACGAATCGCGGCGCTGGGGCGATCGATGCTGAGGCTGGGCGTGCTGGGTCGGGAGCGGTTCCAATATTGGAAGCTGCTACTGCGCACCTTGATCTGCCGCCCGCGCATGGTGCCGATGGCGGTGGAAATGGCGATCTGCGGGTATCATTTTCGGAGGATATTTGAGATGCAGGGAAGGGGGGAGACGTAAGACGTAAGACGTAAAACATAAAGGATGCGCCGGTGGCGGGGGCGGTTTTACGTTGGGGCAGAGGGAGGGCTAAGATTGTGGGATCGGAGTAAGCGTATGACCTATCGTGGAGTCATCAGCAATGGGGTGGTGGTCTTAGAAAGTGTGTGAGAAGCTGTCAGGCAGCCGATGACTGGTTTTATGGCACGGAAGCCCTACCCATCGGATCTGACGGACGAGCAATGGTCGCTGATTCAACGCGCGATTCCGCCGGCGGAGCCCGGCGGTCGCCACCGCTCGGTGGACATGCGCCAGGTGATGAACGGCATTCTTTATCTCAACCGCACCGGCTGCGCATGGCGATCGCTGCCGCACGATCTG
>JBBRTW010000469.1:0-5553 GCA_038244055.1 Tepidisphaerales bacterium
AGGCGCCGATGACCAGCACGCCCTTGGCGGCGTAGGATTTGGCGATCTCGTTGTTGTGCGGAATGGCGGCCTTGCAGGGTGGGCACCAAGTGGCCCAGAAATCGACGACCACTATTTTGTCCTTCATCGCGGCGGCGGTGGGAATGGTGCCCTTGGCATCGGTGAGTTCGAGCTTGGGCGCGGGCTGGCCGATCATCTTGGAATGCTCGGCCCACTGCGCATCATCGCCCCAGTAGCCCTGCCGGGCGAGCGGGGCGTTTTTGTCCTTGTTCAGCGCTGCGAAGGCAAGGAAGGCGAACACGGCGATGGCCAGTGCGGCGACAATGGATTTGCGGGTCATGGCGTACCGATCGGCTGGGAGGTCAACGATGGATGGAGCGACGAATGCCGCATTATATCGCATGCGGCGGGGGCGCGATGATCGCAATCGAAAAAAAGCGGCAGCGGCGGCGTTCAACTGGTGATATCTTTCGAACCCTATGAAATCGGAAATGTCCTGGCTGAAGGCGGGATTAGGCTGGATGCTCGTGGCATTCGGCAAGCCCGCGGCGATGGTGTTGTGGGCGCTGGTGATGGCGATGGTTTGGGGCGCGTGGAATCTGGTCGGAGCCGACCCGCGGAGTTTCAAGGACCTCGGCGTTTTCATCGCCATGGTCAGTGTGCTCGCGGCGCTGGCCATTTTCCTGGCCATCGCGCGCTGGGCGGATGTGGATCATGAGATCCTGCCCTGGAAGGACACTTCGCAGCGGCGGGCGATCAAGCTGGTTGGCTCGGGGTATGCGGTGGCGTTCGTGCTGTCGCTGACGCTTGGAATCTACAACTGCGAAGGAACCCGGATGGAAGCGCGCAGCCAGCAATCCGCCCAGGAACAACGCGAATCCAACGGAAGACTCTCCAGCAATCCGGACATTCAAAAGGGTCTGGAAATGGCCCGGCAGATCCAGGCCAGGCGCGAACAGGCCGCGACGCGCAAGGCGGCCACGAGGATCGCGGCCACCCAGCAGCGCTGAACTATCCAACAACCTCCCCAATCGCCTTCCCCTTCCCGTCCCGCGTCGCATAAAACGGCCGCTTTTCCACATCGAACGCCGCCTTCGGGCTGATGCCCATGCACTTGTAGATGCTCGCGTGCAGGTCATGGATGTAGACCGGGTTCTCCACCGTGTCGCAGGGGAACTCATCGCGCGTCTTGCCGTACACGATCCCCTTCTTCACCCCGCCGCCGAACATCAGCAGCGACGCGGCCGACGCGAAGTGCCCGTGCAGGCCGAACTCGGTGGGTTTGCTGATCGTCTTGGCCTTGGTCGATCCCCGCCCCGCCGCGGCCCGGCCAAACTCCGTCGCCAGCACCACCAGCGTGCGATCGAGCAACCCGCGCTCCTCGAGATCGCGGATCAATCGCGCCACCGGGCGATCGATGACCTCCTTCATCTTCCCCTGGCCAACGTGGCCATCGGAGTGCGTATCCCAACCCTTGGCGTTTTCAAAATCGACGTGAACTTCAACAAAGCGCGCCCGGTTTTCCACCAGCCGCCGCGCCAGCAAACACCCGAGCCCGAATTGCCCGGTGTTGTACTCATCGTAGAGCTTCTTCGGCTCCTGCGCGAGATCGAACGCCTTGACCGAGGGCGAGCGCATCAGGCGATAGGCGCTCTCCATCGAGTTGACCATCGATTCCTTCTGGAAACTGCTCGAGACATCCGAAACCGGGCTGGCCTCGACGGCCGCCTTGAACTTGGCGTAGCGGTTCTCGAAGCGCTTCACATCGATGCGCGAGGAAATCGTTTCCACGGCGGTCCTGGGGTCCGGCACAAACAGCGGCCCATGCTCCGCGCCGAAGAAGCCGGAGGGATTAAACGCGCCCAGCGAGAGAAAGACATTGGCCGTCTTCTCGCTGCGGCAGATTTCGATGTAAGGCGGCAGGTCCGGGTTGAGCGGTCCGAGCACTTTGCTCAGCCACGCCCCGATGAACGGCGCTGGGACGGTCGAGGGCGTCGGGTAGCCCGTGTGCCACTTGTACTGGAAGGGGATGTGCTGCAAATCCTCGGCCAGCGCGCCGTACTCGCGGGCGACGTAGGATCGAATCAGCGAACCGCGATCGATCACCTTGGAGAGATTCTCCACGCCCGCGCAGAACTTGATGGGGTCGCAAACCGTGTCGATCTGCGGGTAGGTGCAGATCAGCGATTTGGTCTCCATCCCCGCCTTGAACTCCGACAGTCGCTTGGGATCGAACGATTCGGTCTGCGACATCGCCCCGCCCATCCAGAGGAGAATCATCGAGTCGGCCGTGGCTTTAGGACGGGCCGATTCACTATCGGCCGCCCAGGCGCGCGGCGCGCCGGCCGATAACGCGGCCAATGTTGCGGCCGAAAGGCCTTTGACGAAATCGCGGCGGGAGTGGGAATTCTTCATGCGGTTCTCGATGGATTTCATAAAGTCCTGTCCCCTCTCCTGTACTCGGGAGAGGGTTAGGGTGAGGGTCTTTTGCAATTCCACGCAAATCGTTCTTGAAGACCCTCACCCCCGCCCTCTCCCGAGTACAGGAGAGGGAGGCGCGGCGTTCCGATTTTTCATGCGTCGCGGGTGTGCGGTATGCCGCACATGACGACTTCGAATGACTATGTCATACGTTGCAACCATCTCCTAACGAATCAACTGATACTCCGGCAGATTAATAACGATCCACAGCATGTCGCCGACCGATTCCGCCGTCGGCTTTTCTCCGATCAGCTCCAGTTGCAGCGCCATTTCTTTATCCGTCGGCGGCCGGCTCAGTGCTTGCGTGTACAGTCGCGCGATCAGTTCCTTCGGCGGCATTTTGGCCAGTTCCGCCAATCGCGGGTTGGGCTTGGGCTTGAGCGCTTCCTTCTTCCGCGCGGCCGCATCATCGGTCGGGCGGGGAACGTGCGCTGAGCCTTCGAGATAGATCATCTCATAAATGGCCGGGCCATTGAGCAGTTCCAGCGCCTGCATGGGTGAGGATTTGGAATTGCGGCTGGTGGTGACGGTGCGGCGGTCCGGCCGGCCGAGGATTTCCAGGATTCGCCCGCCGTTCTGCTTCCAGATGCGCTCGGCCTTGCCCTGCAGCGCGTAGGAAGAATCCGTGAACTGCTCTCCCGTCATCCGCCGCAGCAGCGGCCCATTAAACGCAACCGCCAGATCCTTACCCGACGATCCACTCTTCCCCGGATCGTTCGCCGGCATCTGATACGCATTGGAGGAAACGATCAGCCCGATCAGCTTCCGCAGGTCGTATCCGCCATCGACGAACTCGGTGGCGAGATAGTCCATCAGGTCCGCGTCGAACGGCGCATTGTCCATATCATCCACCGGATCGATGATCCCGCGCCCCATCAGCCGGCACCAGATTCGGTTGACGATGGTCCGCGAAAATCGGCCATTCTTCGGGCTTGTCACCAGCTCCGCCAGTTGCTTTCGGCGAACGGCCGGTGTCGCCGATGGATCGATCCGCCCAACTTCAGAGAAAAGAAATGAAGGCTGCGGATGCACACCCTGCGGCATCTCGCAGCGAATCACTTCCAGCGGCTTATCCGCATAAACGCTCGCCAGCCCCCAGGTGTCTTTCATGGTCCAGTAGTCGATGAAGGAATCGTGGCAGGTGGCGCATTTGAGATTGCTGCCCAGGAAAACCTGCGAGATGTTCTGCACCGCCTGCACTTCCCAGCGCTGATCCCCGCGCGGTTTTTCCAAACCGCCGCGCAGGCCCTGGATGAAGCCGAACGAATCGGCCTCATCGGGCTTGACCTCTTTCTCCAGACCCTTGGCATCATCCTGCGTGGGGAGATTGGAATCGAGCGAAGCGTAATCCTTTGGGATGGTTGGGTTGACGAGCTCGCGCACCATCTGGTCGTAGGGCCGGTTGGTCTTAAGCGCATGGAGAAGCCACGGCGAGATCGGCCTGACGATATCCGTGCTCCCCAGGTCCAACAGCCCATCGCGCAGGTGATCCTGCCAGAAGGTCATCCAGTGATCCGCGTAGCGCTGCTCATCGGCCAGCAGCCTGGCGACAAGCTGGGCGCGCTTATCGGGTTGCGTGTCTTTGAGGAACGTCTCAAGCTCTTCCGGCGTCGGCGGCAGGCCAACCAGATCGAGATAGAGCCGGCGGGCGAAGGCGCGATTGTCGACGAGATGCGATGGCGCAACCTTGTTCGCCTTGAAATACCCCGCCAGAATGCGATCGATCGGATTCCCCTCCCCCGCCGGCGCGGCCACCCGGCGCGGCGTCACATTCTGCGGCCTCCGCGCCGCCAACTGCTCCGGCGTCAGCTCATCCCACACCAGCCCCTGATCGATCCATCGCTTGAGCACCGCGACCTGCTCCTCGCTCAGCCGATCCCCCTCCGGCGGCATCATTTCATCGGGGTCCTTGCTGAGCAGGCGCTTGATCATCGCGCTCTCGGCCGACTTGCCGGGAGCGATCACCGCGCCGTTCTTCCCGCCCTTGAGCAGCTCCGCCCGCGACATCATGGAAAGCCCGCCCTTGGTCTTGCCCTTGCCATGGCACTCGTAGCAACTGTGGGCGAGGATCGATTTGACATCTCTGGCAAAACTGACCGGCGCGATCTGGCCAAAGGATGAGCTGGATGCGGTTAGGGCGCATACCGAGAGGATCAGCGCGGTGAGGCGGAATGGCTGCAAGCAATGCTCCGTAAGGGTCGGTGGATTATACCGAAAACCGCGTCCGGCGTTGGAAATGGTCCGCTTGGAGTCCCCCAGTAACATCGGGCGCATCGAAAGGAGATCGACCGATGGAAAAGAAGGTGATGTATGGGATGTCAGCGCATAAAAAAAGCCGGCGGGTGTAAAAGGAAGGGGGGGAACCTTTTACGGGGAGTACCGCCGACAGACCGTAATATAGGCACTCCTCTTTCGAGATTCAAGGGGGAAAATACAGTTCGTTAAAAATCGCATGATCAGGTGCGATTATCGCATGCTGGCGGTGCTTGTTCGGGTTACGCCGATCTTCGTCGCTGCTTGGCATGCACGTTCATTCGCGTAGAATCGACAGGCACTTATGTCGCAAGCCGACGGCCCATGGACGGTCCGCAAAACTCTTGAATGGACGACCGGGTTTTTTACCCGCAAGGGGGTCGATGGCCCGCGTCTATCGGCCGAACTGCTCCTGGCGCATGTGCTGGGTTTGACGCGCATCAAACTTTACACCGATTACGAGCGGGCCCTGTCCGATGCCGATCGAAACCGCCTCCGCGATCTGGTCACCCGCGCTGGTGACCATGAACCGATCGCCTATCTCACCGGCCGGGCCCATTTCTTCAATCTGGAATTCGATGTCACGCGCGATGTGCTGATCCCGCGCCCGGATACCGAGACGCTGGTGGAGAATGTCGTGCAACTGGTCAAGCGGCAACTCGTCCTGGAGACGCCGCGCATTCTCGACCTCTGCACCGGCAGCGGCTGCGTCGCGGCCGCCATCGCCCATAACATCAAGACCGCCGTCGTCATCGCCACGGATATCAGCGCCCCCGCCGTCGAAGTCGCCCGGCGGAACATCGAGAATCTCGGCCTGAC
>JBBRTW010000470.1:0-5531 GCA_038244055.1 Tepidisphaerales bacterium
CGCCCGATCTGATGTAGTCTTCCGTCCAAACATCGCATTCCTCAATCAACAAGTTTCAACATCCCCAATGCATCGCTACCAACTACCAACTAACAACGGACAACGGACAATTGACAATGGACTAATCTCACCTCTGCATCCTCAACTCAAACTTAAACACCCCATTCTTCACCACCACCGCGTTCGGGCTGATCTTCATGATCGTGAAATCCTCCACCTGCTGCCCCTCAAGGTAGAGCACGTTATTGATCATGCACGATTTGCTCTTGTCGCTGCTCATCACCGATTGCAGTTGCAGACCCTGCACCGCATGCAGCGCCGCCTGCCGCTCCTCCTCGCGCCGTTTCTTCTCCTTCTCCTCATCCCGCGCCTTCACCATCCCGCTCTCAGGAGGCGGCGGCGGGGCCACCCGGAACGGGTTCGTGCGCAAATCCGTCAGGGGAATCTGCGTCACGCTCGGATACGTCAAAAACTGCCGCACCACCGCATCGGTGTCCCGCAGCATTTTCTGCATCGTCACCACGTTCCGGCCCTTGTCGTTCATGTACTGGTTGATGACCGTGGTCGCCGTCGGATCGGACTCCTCCGCGATCGCCTCCGGCCCGCGCTTGACCAGCAGAAAATAGCTCGCCAGCGCCGCCGTTCCGAAGATCGCGAACAACACCAGCGTCGCCTTGCTCAGCGGCTTCTTCTCCTCGGCCGCGATATACCCCGTTTCGCCGGCCCCGGTGTCGCTGTACGACTCTTCCGACTCCGAGCCTGTCTCGGTATCGCCGTCCTGATCTTCGAAATCTTCACTGCTCATGGTTGCTCCACGATTGTTTCCCAGTCGCCTTCCAACTCGTCCCGATCAATCCGTAAACGCCATCTTCGATCCCGTCTCCGGCTCGAAGTAGATCCGCAGGGTCACCTTCGCCTGCATCATGCCGTCGCGGTCCGTGATCTTGGTCAGGGCCATGTTGGTCACCCGCGTGATGCGCGGCAGCTTTTCGAGCTGCAGCATGAACGCATAGAACCCGTTGAAATCGCCCGACATGCTCCACTCGATCGGCATCTCGCTGTAGTTGGCCGCGCGCTCGCTCTTGCGCGACTCCACCTTCTTGGTCTGCAGCGCGTTCGCCTCGGCCATTTGCGAGATTTCCTTGAGAACCTTGTCCATCTCCTTCTCCTGGGGCAGCTTGCCCTCGAAGAAAGTGATCGCTGATTTGAGCTCGTCGATCTTGTGTTCCAGGTCCTTGATTCCCGCGGTCGACTGCCGCAGGTCGTTGAGCACCTTCAGCTTCGTATCGCGATCCGCCAGGCAAAAGTCGCGGCGGTCGATCATCTTCTTGATCCCGATCGCGCTGGTCGCGACCATCGCCGCGATCAGCCCCAGGAACGCCAGTTCTCGCAATCCGATCTTCATCGCAATCTCCGTGAAACTCCGGCCGGCTCTCCTCCGCATCCATCTCCCCCCCAAGCTCATCCCGCCGCCGCTACTTCTCTCCGAGCGGCGTCGCCGCCGTCTTCACATTCAACGCCGCCGGCGAAACCTCGGCATTCGGGTCCAGCGTCATCTCGATCTGGAATTTGCGCATCTTGTTTTCGTTGTAATTGAACTCATCGGTGATCACGAGATTCACATCCCGCAGCAGCTTGGACGTGTTCAACCGGTTCATGAACTGCGCTACCTGCACATCGTTATCCGCGATCCCCGTCACCTTCACCGTCACGTCGTATTGCTTGGCCGTCGGCGCGGGCATCACCGGCTTGCCGCTGGCCTGGCTCGCCTTCTTCATCTCGAATTGCGTCTTGCCGGCCGTATTCGCCGCCGCCGCCGTCCGCACTTTCGAATCCAGAATCACATCCAGCAGCGACACCCCGGCCGGCATCGCGTTGGTCACCTCCGCCAGCAGGAAACTGCGCGGCACCTTCTCCAACAGCGAAGCCGTCAGCTCCGCCTGCGAGGCCATCTTCCGCTGCTTCTCCTGCATCTGCCGGACCTGCTCGATCTTCTTGGCCGCCTCGGCGTACTGCTTGTCGGCCTCATCGCGCTCCACTTCGGCCTGGTGCAGCGACTGCTTGGCCATCCAGGCCGCCGCGACCACGCATCCCAGGATGATGATGAACACCACCGCCAGCACGACATTGGTCCGTCGCTGGCGCTTACCTTCGAGGTAATCATCCGGCAGAAAGCTCAGTTGATTGGGCGATGACATAGCAATTCCTCATTCAATCGACAGCCGATCACTCCTGCTCCCACGCGCTGCCCGACACCGGGCCAAGGCTCAATCCGATCGCCGTAACCCATCCGGGCTGCGGCTGGCGGCGGTCGATGCCGCTCTCGATTCCGACATCGCTGATCCGTCCCATCCGCACCAGCGGGTCTCCCACCTGCGCCGCCAGCGACATCTCGCGGGCGATGTTCTGGCACAAGCGCCTCTGCCGCGCTTCGCCCCCCACAAAAATCAGTTTCTCCACCGGCTTGGCGGGGAATGTCGCCTCGTGATAGCGCCGGCAAAGGCCCAGTTCCTCCACCAGCCGAACCAGCGGCTCATGGCAGGCCTCTTCCACCAGGACCACCTGCTCCTGCGGGTCGGCCGGGAGTTTCGATCCCCCGCCTCCAGCGCGGCTGACCACCGGCGGCGCGGCCATCGTCGCCGTTCCACCCTCTTCGGCCCGCCGCGACTGTTTCTTCTCCGCGGCCGCCAATGACACGTTGAGCAGCGCAAAACTGTTATCCGCGGCCGCCTCAGCCGCCTCCACTCCCTCCTCAACCGCCGCATCCGCATTGCGAATCTGCTGCCGCGCCCGGTGCTCATCCAGCGAAGGCTGCGCCTGCGCCAGCTTGATCCGGATCAACTTCGCCTCTTCCGCGCCAACCGAAAGCGCCTGCGCCACCGAACGATTGAAGTGGTCGCCCCCCACCGCGATCGTCCGCGCGAAGAGAATCTTCGACCCCTCCGCGATAATCGCCCGCGTGCTTTTGAATCCGATATCGATGAAGCAGACGACCGCCGTCTTGTCCGTCTTGCGGCGATAGATGTGCCCGAAGCAGTCCACCACCGCCATCGGCTCGACATTCATTCCGATCACATCCAGCTTGGCCTTGCTCGCGGCCGCCAGCATCGCGTTGACCGTTTCCCGCGCCGCCGCCATCAGGATTACTTCATTGCGCGGCTCGGAATCCTGGTAAATCTCCCCTGCGATCGTGTGCCGGATCAGCGCGTGCGAAGGATCGATCGGCAGTTTGCCCCGCGCCTCCCACGGCAGCGCCTTCCGCGTGGCTTCCTCATCCATCTTGGCCAGCCGCAAATGCTGGATGAACATCTGCGCCGCCGGCAGCGCCAGGATCGCCTGCCGTCCGCGAAAATTCCCCTGCGCCAGCAGATCGCGCGTCGTCTCGATAAAGAACGAGGAGCGCGCGGCCGGATCGTTGCGGATATGCGAGGGGACATCGGCGCTGGCCGCCGCGATGATGCGCGGCTCGCCGTCGAGCACCTGCACCTGGGCCAGTCGAAGGCAGTCGGTGCCGAAGTCGACCCCGATGGGGTTGGCGTTGGGGGCGACCCATTTTTTCAGGAACCCAAACATGCTTCTCTCCACTCTCCCTGAGCCAGGACCGGCGAACCACCAGACCACATGCTTGACCTACGATACGCGCGCCGGTCAGGCAAATCGGGTAGTTCACGCAATCGCGCGAAGCGGCGCAATTGCGGTAAGCAACCCGCCAATGCCGGCGATGCCTCCGCCGACCCTCGCGCAAGGACCGCCCGGCCAAGGCAGTCCCTGCTGCGCTTATCGACGGTGCCGATGGAAGGAATTAGGAAGTGCGTTGGATATCAGACGTGGAATCAAAGCAATTGACGACATTCGCATAGATGTGATGGGACGTAGGTGAGGAAGATGGTGAGACAATGAGACAATGAGACAATCAGACAATGAGACAATCAGACGATGAGACAATCAGACGATGAGACCGAATGGATGATGCCGCCTTTTCTCATTGTCTCATTGTCCCATTGTCCCATTCCCTTCGCCCCAAGGCCGCACCCGGCCTCATAACAAGAACTCCCCCGCCACCCCATCCGCCACCGCCAGCCCCGCGTCCGATAGCTTAAACCCCTCTTCATTCACCACGATCAGCCCCAGCTTCGCGAGCTGTGCCAACTGCCCGGCATAAACCTCCCGCGCATCGCAGCCCGCACGATCCGCATATTCATCGAACCGAATCCCCCGCGCCAGCCGCATCCCCAGCATCACCCACTCTCCCGCCCGCTGCTCCTTCGTCAGCACTTCAAAATCCGCGGCCGGCAGATGCCCCACCGTCACCGCGTCCTCCCACTCCCTTAGGTGCGGCCGATTCTTCCACCGCCACCCGTCCACATGCGATGCCGCCGACGGCCCCACCCCGATGTAACTCCCCCCCGTCCAATAAAGCAGGTTGTGCCGGCATTCTTCTCCCGCCGTCGCATAGTTGCTGATCTCGTACGCCTTCAACCCCTCGTTGGCCAGCCGCTGCCGCGTGTAATGCATCATCTCCAGTTCCAGCGAATCCGCACACGCGATGAACTGCCCCAGTCGCTTCCTCACCGCCATCGCCGTGTTCGGCTCGTAAGTCAGCGCATAGCACGAAATATGCGGCGTTCCCAGTTCGATCGCCTTCTCCAACGACTTCGCCCACGATTCCAGCGTTTGCCCCGGAATCGCATAAATCAGATCGACATTCAGCCGCGTAAAACCCGCTTTCCGCGCCAGATCGATGCTGGCCGGCACATCCGCCGGATCGTGGTGCCGCTCCAGCAGTTTCAGCTCCGCCAGGTCAAAGCTCTGCGCCCCGAAACTCAGCCGATTCACCCCCGCCTGGCGCAGCATCTGACAATACTCCAGCGATGCCGTGGCCGGGTTCACCTCCACCGTAAACTCGTCACAGCCGCTAAAATTAATCCGCTCGCGCAGCCCCGCAATCAGCCGCTCCATCTGCTCTTGCGGCAATAGCGAGGGCGTCCCCCCGCCAAAAAACACAGTCCTCGGCCTGAGTTGGACCGCCGACCGCCCCCATTGATCCGCCTCCGACAAAGTCAAATCCACGAACCGCCCCATCCGCTCGGGCGTCTGCCGGGTGATGCTGTAGAAGTCGCAGTAGTGGCACTTGTGGAAACAAAACGGCACATGAACGTACAGCCCCGGCGTCACCGCAGCCGGCAGATCGGCCGTCCGCAATGGTTTGACTGAACCGGACTGCAAAAGTCTCATTTCGCTCTCTCTTGCCCAAAGGTTTATGCGCGGCTACTTTACATCCTGCCACGTTCATTTGATAACACGTTCCCCGGCCCCCTCGAGTTCCTGGAAGGCAAACCCACCATGCAAGCGGTTTTGGTGATGTTCCGCAACGACGGCGAGAGACGCAGCTTCTCCCTTTCCCGCGAGATGACGGTTCTGGGCCGGCGTCAGGACTGCGACCTGATGATCCCGCTCGGCGAAATCTCCCGGAAGCATTGCCGCTTCATCAAGGAGGGCGACAGCATCCGCCTCGAGGACCTCGGCTCCTC
>JBBRTW010000471.1:0-5524 GCA_038244055.1 Tepidisphaerales bacterium
CTGCAACATCAATCCACCATCCGCAGCCCCGGCAGCACGCTGGCCATCCGCGGAACCGATGTCACATACGAAGATCAGGTCCCCTGGGTCCCCACCGCCGTCTGCCGCACCGGCCGGGCCGAGTTCCGAAACTTCCACCGCGAAGTCATGGCCTTCGGCGGCAATCGCCCCGCCGGCGTCTCGGCCGACAAATCCAGCGCTGCCCAGAGCGCCCAGGGAAATTCCAACCTCGATCCTAAAGGCAAGTTCGCCGGACGAACCGGCCCGGAAAATGACCTTTTTCTTAATCTCGCCTCCGCCGGCGGGATCGATGCACAGGGTTTGCAGGCCGTTCAGGATCTGGCGCGGATCAGCGGCTTCAAAGGCACCTTCGTCGGCGTGCCGCCCGTGCCCGGGCCCCTGTTTTTCGAGCTGGACTGGTTCTCGACCGCGAAGCAGCCCGGCGCTACGAATCTCGATCTGCTGGTCACCGACCCCAAAGGCCGCACGGCCTCAGCCCTCAACCCCACGATCGGCACCGGCAGCTCCCAGGGCGTGCATCAGGGCAATGATCTGGGCAAAACCGGCTCCGGGGCGGAGAGCGTGGTGTGGGGACTTTTCTTCCCTCCTGGCAAATACAAGGTCGAGGCCATCAATCGCGGCGGCGATGCGGCGCTGGTTTTCATTTCCGTCACACAGGGAAGTGCCCAGATCAAGACCTTCGGCACGGACCCCGATCCGACAATCATTTTGAAGCCCGGCGAGCGATTTGCCGGCGAAGTCGCGACCCAGGCAGCGGTTGTGAGTCCGACGGCGCGGAAGAAGGCCGCGATTCAATCGGCCAGAACGGCCCCCCAAGCGAGCCCCGCCGCCGCGGCAGTCGCCAAAAAAGGGAGATAGCTCCTCTATTCATTGCGCCGTTTACATCCGCCCGATTTGATTCGATGCCGATCGCGCCCCACGCCGGCGGCCAAGTAAGCCCGCTGCCGCAATTGCCAGGCAGACGAGGCTCGAGGGTTCGGGCGTCGAATCGATGACAACATCATCCGTCGATGCGAATGCTTCAAACTGAAACTCCGGATGCTGGCTCCAGTAGTTCGCCAGTTCCTGGCTTTTGGGTGGATTGGCTGCGTCGCCGAAAGTTTCGATGTCGACCGGCGCGGTATCGTTGTCGGCTGTAAAGAGTAAAAAACCGTATATGCGGATCACATCGCCCGTCGTCAGAGACGGCACCGCGAATGCCGCGGCCGGCGCGGTGAAACTGGTCGCGGTCACTCCCACCGGAAACGTGTACGAAGGAAAGAATTTGGCGCGGGCATCGGAATACGGCGTGCCCGACGCAATGAGATCCCAGTGAATATGGGCGGAAAAACTCGCCGAGCCGCCCGCCGGAACAGAGGCTCCGATTGGAATACTGAAGGTGCTGCCCAGTGGACTCATGGAGCCCGTCGCCGTCCAACTGAAATCAAAATCCATTTCGTATGTGCTCCCCGACTGCACATGCCCCGGATCCGTCTGATCGACACCCATCCCCGAGGGGAAAGTGATCCGGGCGCTGTTCGATGCCTCAACGTGCCCCGCCCCACCCCGCGCGGTTGATGACCACGCATTGCCCGAAATAACACCACTCAGCGAATGCCCCGCGCCCGCGAACGGAGACAGCAGCGTCGCACTGCCCGCGGGCAGTGGCATCGAACTCCCAAAATCGTATGTGTTGGGGTTGGGACTCTTCGTGTACACGCCATCCCCATCATGAATCCCGCTCAGGCTCGACGCCGCAGGTGAAAAAGCCGGTATCGAGGCACCCGGCGCCGATGATCCGACGGCCAGCAGCGCGAGGCCACCACAACACATCGCCCAGGGTCGAACACCCAACCGCGACAGGGAATGCCACTGCATCATATCTCACCCTCCGAACCGTGTTCGCCCACCGTCATCGCGCGGATCGCGAATTGGGCGGCCTCCTGACCTCGGACGTGTTTGCGCGAAATTCATACTAGAAACCCCGACGTGAGTTTGCAACAAATAACTGGTACGATCCGATATAAAGGCAGTCTGGGCGGTCTGGCACGGATAATCCCGCTTCAAATGCTCCTCAATGACCCTGTTCCGGCGCAATTTCGCACCCCGCAAGTTCGCGCTGGGCGCGATTCTTACCCTCATCGTGGCCGGGCTCGACTGGGCCGGCCAACTCGCGCCGATCGAGCGCTGGTTCTACGATGAACGGGCCCGGCACTGTCAGCGCTTTACACCGCCGCCCTCCGACCGCCTGGTGCATATCGATATCGACGATGCGGCCCTGGAGACCATCGGCTCCTGGCCCTGGCCACGCACGACTCTGGCGGAGATCGTCGATGAACTGCGCCTGGCGGGGGCCGAAGCGCTGGCGCTGGATATCATCCTGGCCGAGCCGCAGCCGCTGGGCGTTTCGCGCCGGCCCGATGGCACGCTCGAAGAAGTCGATCACGATGCCAACCTCGCGGCCGCGCTCAAGCGCTTCGGCAAGTCGATGGTGCCGGTGTCGTTCACGTTCGATCCCAAACCCGCGCTGACGCCCCGGCGGGCAGCGCTGCTGAAGGTCTTGCGGGCCGACCTGGAATTGTCCACGGAAGAAGCATCGGACAAAGTCGCCTCTCAGAATGCGCCTGCGCCGGCAAACGGCCCAGCGACTGGCCCCACAACCAGCCCCACAACCAACCCCGCAACCGCCCCCGCGACCAGAACGGCGACGGAAACAGGAGCGGCCAAAGCCGAGCGTTACAGCGAAGACGAGTTTCTCTCCGCCCGGCGCGAGGCGATGGCCCAGCGCCTGCGCGAAGCGCAGGCCGGCGGAGCGCATCCAGTCGCCGAGTTGCGGGCGCTTCTTCTGCCGCGGACTCACAATCAACCTGGAACGTCTTCGCTCCTGCGCGAGTTCGAAACGCAATATCGGTTGGAGCGCTCGCTGGCCGAGATGACGCGATTCTCGGTCACTCCCCCGACCGCCGCCGCCGGCGAGATCACGCCGAAGCTGGCCGGCGCGACCGATGTGCTGGCGATGGTCCCGCAACTGGCGCGGGCGGCCTCCACCAGCGGGTACGTGAACTATTTCACCCGCCCGGATGATCCGGTCATCCGCGCGATTCCGCTCTGGGTCACCCATGAAGGGCGTCTCTACCCGCAGATGGACCTGGCCCTGGCGTGCGCCCTGCGCGGGATCGACCCGCACAGCGTTCGCTTCCGGCCGGGACAGGTGGTCCTGCGCCAGCCCGATGGACAGGATCTGGTGATTCCGGTGCGCGAGGGCATCTCCGATGTCTCGGGCACGGTGGATACCTTCCTGGACATCCCCTGGTTCGGCGGCGGTGACTGGAAGACGATGTACGATTACCCCGCCTACCAGCGCATCGTGCGGCATTTTCCCATCACCCTTCCGTGGGCCTTGGCCGACACGCGCAAGATCGTCGCCCGAAACAACGCACAGGCCGACAAGGCGATCGGAATCCTCGCGGAAATCGGCGTGGATTCGGCCAAGGCGTTCATCGCCAAGCCCCCTGCCGCGGACGATATCGAGGCCCGCATCAAGCGGATGGAGCCGATCATCCGCGAGGCGTCCGAGCTGGCAGGTCCCTATTTGAAAACGCCTCCATCGGAGCTGGGCCCGGATGAGAAGGTCTTCCTCGATGCCTTGTCCGCGGTGCAGCGCCTCTTGCGCGAGAACCGGGCGTTCCTCGACAAGTCGGCCGAGCTGCGCGCGACGATGAAGGGCAAGGCCATCGTCATCGGCTGGGCCGCCACGGGCACCGTCGATAAGTACCCCACGCCGCTGCATTCGTCCTGCCCCGGCGTCGTCATTCACGGCGTCACCTTCAGCGCGCTGATGAGCGGGCATTTCTGGCACACCGCGCCGGTATGGGTGACGATGCTGATCACCATCGGGCTGGGTCTGATGACGACTTTCATCGCTGCGCGCTTTTCGCCGCTGCGGGCCCTGGCCGCGACTTTCATGCTGGCCATCGCCTATGTCGCCATCAACGCGAATCTCGTTTTCGATTACGGCGACCGGATCGTCGGCCTGGCCGGTCCGGTCGCCGCCATCATCATCGTCTGGAGCGGCCTGACCCTGGTCCGCCTCATCGCCGAAGCCCGCGAGCGCGCCCGCATCACCCGCAGGTTTCAGAGTTACGTCGATCCGGCCCTGGTCAAATATGTGATCGAGCACCCGGAGCTGGCCCGCCTCGAAGGGCAGGTGCGGGAGATGACCGTGATCTTCACGGACCTGGCCGGTTTCACGACGTTCGCCGAGACGCTGCGCGAGAAGGCGGTCAGCGTCCTGGGTCGGTATATCAGCCGGATGACACCGGTGATCCGCCGGCACAAAGGGCTGGTTCACCGCTTCATGGGCGATGGGATCATGTTCTCGTACGGCGCGCCGATCGCCAATCCGGAGCAGGCGGCCGACGGCGTGGCGACCGTGCTGGAAATGTTCGATGTGCTCGAAGGGCTCAACGCGGAGCTGATCACCGAATGCCTGCCTCGATTGAACATGCGCGCCGGCGTCTGCACCGGCACCGCCGTCGTCGGCGACTCCGGCGCGGATGATGCGGCCGAATACGCCTGCCTCGGCGACACCACCAACACCGCCGCCCGCCTGGAATCGGCCAACAAATCGGTCGGCACCAGCAAATTGATTTCGGCGCGCACGGTCGAACTGCTCAGTGGCCAATTCCTCGTCCGCCCCATCGGCCGGCTGATCCTGGTCGGCAAGACCGTCGCCCTGATGACCTACGAACCGCTGGCGAAAATCGCCGATGCCACCGAAGCCCAGAAGGAACTCGCCCGCCTGACGACGCTCATGTTCGACCACTTCATCGCCGCCCGATTCACCGACTCCATCGCCGCGGCCAACCTGCTCGATGAAGTCGCCGGCAAATCGAAATTGAGCGCGCTGTACCGAGAAATCAGCCTGGAACATCTGGCGGCCCCGCCTTTGGATTTTAAGGGACATATTGTGCTGCGCGAGAAATAACCGGGGCTAACAAGCAGACGGCTCGGCAATGTTCCTGCCGAGCCGCGCACTTTGAATTGTTCGCCGGAGGAACGTGACTACGCCCGGTGCTTCAACCGCAGCGCATTCTCCACGGCGGGCCGGCCCATCGGGTAATACTGGAAGCCGTTCTCGCGCATCACGTCGCGATTCAGGCAGTTGCGGCCGTCGAAGATCAGCGGGGTGTTCATCGTCGCGGAGATCTTGCGGAAGGGGAGGGTGGTGTACTGCGGCCAGTCGGTAAGCAGCGCGACCGCATCCGCGCCGGCGGCGGCGGTCACGGGGTCGGGGGACCATTCGATGGGGTCATCCTTGAAGAGCTGCTTCATGTTCTCCATGCCCTTGTAGTCGTGGGCGCGGACGTGAGCGCCTTTGTCGAGCAGGTATTGCAGGACATCGATGGCGGCCGATTCGCGGATGTCATCGGTATCCGCCTTGAAGGCCAGGCCCCAGACGGCGATGGTCGCGCCTTCGATGGGCCGGCCGAGCTTCTGCACGATTTTTTCGGCGAAGCGTTTC
>JBBRTW010000472.1:0-5492 GCA_038244055.1 Tepidisphaerales bacterium
CACTTTCACCCGCTGCCCCGAGCGGTTGCGAAACACGAACAGGTTCCCCGACAGCGGGTCATGGCCGAGAAACGCCCGCACCACCTCGGCCAGGCCGTCAAAGCTCTTGCGCATGTCCACCGGC
The DNA here is from genome assembly GCA_038244055.1 of Tepidisphaerales bacterium. Lineage (GTDB taxonomy): Bacteria > Planctomycetota > Phycisphaerae > Tepidisphaerales > Tepidisphaeraceae > DASPKW01. The sequence continues at coordinate 125 of JBBRTW010000472.1, forward strand.
GCGGTCGCCACCCAGACTTGAATGTTGTTGCCCGCGCCAATCATGCCGCCCCCTCGATCGCGCGGACGAGCCGGGCAACCTGCTCGACGGGCATCGACGCCGGAAGCGTCAGTTCGCGGCCGCCGAGAAGCGTCAGACGCAGCGGCTCGGCGACCGCCGGGGCCGGCGGCTCAACGACCACGCGGGCGAATCCGACGGATGCGGCCTTACGCGCCGGCCGCCGTCGGCGATTACGCCCCGACGCCGGCGACAAGCCAAGGTTCCCCCGCCACCAGTAGAACCCGTGCTCTGGGCAGTCATTCGCCCGGCACCACCCGCGCACCGACTGCCCGCTGGCCTGCTGCGCCAAAACCCGCTCCCGCCAGAGTTCCGTCCGAGTTGCTTTCGCTGCCATGTGCAGCATCGTGACAGGTCAGCCTGCCGGCGGTAAGGTGTGGTTGATCGAACGGACACGGATCTGGAACCTCTTCGCGCAAGATCCCAAACTCATCACCGGCCGCGCCTACTGGTCCATCACTCCGATCGCCGGGGAAGATATTGATCGATCCAGCCGCATCCCGATCGGCTTCGAAGACGACAGCGCCTATCTCGGCGGCTTCGCCAAATCGCTGGTCGACAACGCGCTCGCCGTGCCTTCCGACGTCAAACACATTCAGGATGCCGACTGCTTCCGCTACATCACACTCCTCTTCCTCCTTCACGCTGCCGACCTGCGCCTGATCTCTATCTGGCACCCCTCCTTCCTCAACCTTCTCCTGTCCGCTGCCCCGAGACACTGGAACTCGTTGCTCTCGGACATCGCCGCGGGAACGTGCTCTCCCCCCTCCCCCCTGCCGATATCACTCCGCAGGTCTTTACTAGACCGCCTCCGCCCCGCGCCGAATCGCGCTCGACAACTCGCCCGGCACCAGCCCACCGATTACAGCGCCTTCTGGCCGAACCTCCGCCTGATCAGTTGCTGGGCCGATGGCAACGCCGCATTCTACGCCACCCAACTCCAGAAGGACTTCCCCCATATCCTGATTCAAGCCAAAGGCCTCCTCGCCACCGAAGCCTTCATCTCGTTCCCCTACCGCGATCGCAAGCTCCTCGCGATCACCTCCCACTTTTTCGAGTTCCAGGCTTCCAATGGCGCCATTCACCTGGCCCATGACCTCGAAAAGGGCGGCGAATACTCCATCATCGTCACCACCGCCGGCGGCCTCTATCGCTACTGCCTCCATGACCGCATTCGCATCACCGATCACCTTGGTCGGACTCCCACCCTCGATTTTCTCGCGAAAGAAGACCACCTCTCCGACCACCGCGGTGAAAAGCTCAACGAACGCTTCGTTGCCGCGAGCCTGACCCAATCGTTCCAGCATCTCAACATCAGCCCCCGCTTCTATCTCCTTGCCCCTGATGAGTCGGATGGCCAGATCGCCTATACGCTCTTCATCGAGACCGACGATCCGCTCCCTCCATCCCTCGCCCATGTAATCGAAGCCCACCTCAAAAGAAATCCCCACTACCAGCATTGCCGAACCCTGAGCCAGCTTGGGCCGGTTCGCTGCTGCCGAATTAGCGGCGATGGCTACGCGCTCTATTCCCAACGCCAGCGTGATCTAGGCCAGCGCCTCGGCAACATCAAGACCTCCACCCTGAGCAGCCATTGCGGATGGAGCAGCGTTTTCCCCGGCGATCTGCAATAAGTGTTTCTTCGTCATGGCCTGACCAACAACCACGTCACCACACCGCTCAGCTACTGCGTCGCCGGTTGGGTTGCGGATGACCGCCTTTTCACCGCGTGCGCCGCCGCCAGTTTCTGAACCGCCTTCGCCCGAGCAACAAAGCCATCCCGATCGAGCATCCGCATCGTCACCTGATCATCATCGCCCATCCTCAATTCCAATGCGGAAGTCCCTTCCTGTCGCAATTCCCCTTTTGACCTTCTGCGGTATCGGAATGGCTGGCTTGGAATGGCCTGTTCTTCGCAGGGCGAGCATCGGCTTGGTTTTGAATGGGCTTCCCCTGGACAAGCACCAAGGGGTCCGTTTGTGCCATCGAAGAATTGCACCTCGTCACCCGGCTGGTGAGAATCGGCTAGGCTCTAACGCGTCCCGGAAATCCCTTCGCCGCCCGACAGGTACGATCCGTTCCGTTTCTGACAATGGTCCATTGGTGGCCAACATCGCTTTGGGGTGTTTCATCATCGTCCCAATGCGGAAGTTGCGTCCTTGTTTCAATTCTCATTTTACCTTCGGCGGTCGAGGGGCCGGCTTTAGTCGCGATCTCGCGGACAGGCCTTCGACACCGGTGCACAGTGCCCGGCAATCGTATTTTCGTCATGATCCCGGCCGCGATTCAAATTGGCCTACTTTCCTGTCGCAAACGGCCGCAATATTCCGGGCTGATTGTCTCTGATGGTAAACTGTTCTCGAAACGCAGTGCTCCCGCGCCCACGCGTTTCATCATAAAAGGTGTTGCGATGCCTCAAGTTGACATGAATGTGCATGCTCCGGGCCGGAAACTCACTCATCTGGCGGCAGTCGAATCGCGGCGACGTAGGCGGCCAGTGCTTAGCCCGGGCGTTTCCGTGGCAGCGCCGCTCCGGCGGGATACCCCTCATCCGTTGAACGCCGCTGCGGTCGCCCAGAATTGCAACGGCCAGCCAGCCGATGTGATCCTGCAAGGCTTCCATTGGACGAGCCGGCTGTCGAATAATCCCAACTGGTATCAGATCCTCGCAGCGAACGCGCAGGTCATTCGGGATGCCAAGTTTGACTGGGTGTGGTTTCCACCGCCCAGCGCATCGGCCTACAACGCCGAAGGGTACATGCCAACGCTTTGGAATATTCTGGACAATGGATACGGCGGCAAGGCCGATCTCATGGCGGCGATAAAGGCAATTCACCCTGTCGGCGCGATCGCGGATATCGTCGTGAACCATCGCTGCGGCGAACACACCGATGGAGCCGATTTCAGCTCGCCGCCCTTCGCAATGGCCGATCAGCGCTTTGCCGTATGCTCGGATGATGAAAAGGGAATCGGAAAGGGCAATCCCGATACCGGTGAACATCAACCCGCGGGACTCGATCTGGATCACATCAATACCCAGGTGCAGCAGGCCATCCAGGACTATCTCAAGAGCCTGCAAGCGGCCGGTTTTTCCGGATGGCGATTCGACGAAGTGCGCGGTTACGCAGGCGCATTTGTCGGCCAGTACAACGATGCCTCGGCCCCAAAGATTTCGATCGGCGAGTTCTGGGATTCGGATCGACAAAAGGTGATCGACTGGGTGGATTCCACACGCGGCCGATCGATGGCGTTCGATTTCCCGACCCGGACGGTGCTCCAGTCTGCGTTAAACAACCGCGAGTTCTGGCGGCTTAAGACCATTGATGGCAAACCGACGGGAGCGATCGGTTACTGGCCGGCGATGTGCGTGACCTTCGTTGAGGATCATGACACGTTTAAGGACCATCCCGATCCCCAGGAATTTGGTCCGGGAGATCAGGTTCTTCAGGCCTACGCGTATCTTTTCACGCATCCCGGGATGCCGTGCGTCTTCTGGTCGCACTATTTCGACTACGGGCCCACGATTCAAAGCCAGATCAAACAGATGATCGAGTTAAGAAAAAGGCACGGGATTACCACGACAAGTATCGTAAACATCGTCGCGGCTGATGGCGGGAAGTATGCTGCCATCATCGACGGAAAAGTGGCCGTCAAACTGGGGCCAGCGCCTTGGGCTCCGGGCGTTGGTTTTTCAGTTGCCATGAGCGGGAATGATTTTGCGATCTGGACCCAGTAGACGGATTCCGCGCAGGTCTTACTCGTGATACTGTACCGGCCGATCAGGTGATTCGATGAGCCATGACTTTACCGGCCGGCCGCTCAAGCTTACACAGCCTCGGGGTCGATCGGTGATCGTCACCTCCGCACTGGGCGCGTAGTCGGTCGGTTCTGAACCACCTTCGCCCGAGCAACAAAGCCGTCCGGGTCGAGCATCCGCATCGTCACCCGATCGTCATCGCCCAACCAATACTCCCCCGTCCCGACGACGCCATGAAACGTAAACGGGGTCGTAAACCGTGATGGGTCTGCCGGATCGGGGATAGGGAACGATGCTTGCGAGACTGGGAATGTTGTTTGAATGCTACTATTCGCCTGCACAATCAACCGGTCAACAGGATGTCTTGTGCTTTTCACGCATCCCCGCTCAGAATTCCGTCGCTAAACAGTGCCGTATTTCAATGGCAATTACACTTCCCGAGCGATAGATTAGGCGCCAACCAGAATTGCCAACACCTCCCCAGGCACTAAGGATGGCCATGCAGCACGTTCTCTCGGTGTTGCCGCTGAAGTCAATTGTTCTCGGTGCACCGATTGCGGCGGCGCTGGGGGCTGCCGCAAGTGTCGTTCCGGCGAAGAACACAGCGCTGGTGCGCCAGTCCCCACGTGCATCACTTCGCTGCCTTTCGTCATCTCCGACGGCTCGCCGATGGTGGCCGGCTTGTTTCGTTGCCGCTGTAGCCGTTTCGGTGACCGTCACCGCCCGCGCCGCTACGCCTGCGGACTGGCTCAATCCCGCCGCCGGTAACTGGACCAGCGCGGCCAACTGGTCGATTGGACCGACGGTCTATCCCAACAATGGCTCGCCTAACGCTGCCGATACCTACGATGTCAACGTCGCGGCGGTGGGTGCTTCCTACACCGTTACCCTCGACGCTTCGACCGCGCCAACTGCGACGATTGCGGTTCACAACCTCGTGCTCAATTCCTCGGCTGCCACGATTCAGGCAACAGGTGGAACTTTGACTGCCACAGGTGAATTTCGTGTCGATGCTGGCACATTTAAGCTCGCCGGCGCAAGCCTTCGCAACACGGCGGTTACCGGAGCCGGCGGGACATTCAATCCGGCGACGGGAGTCCTTGACAATGTGGTGCTTCAGCGTGATGCGGCAGTTAGTAACAACTCTCCAGATCTTGACCCAAACGGCGGTATTCTGATTCAGAACGGACTCGTGTTGAATGGTTCCACTTTCACCATTTCTCATTTCAACAACATCGCATTGAACGGAGGGATCCGATTCACGGGGACTCAGACTCTCGGCGGCACCGGCACACTTCTTCTGGCTGGCGACCGCGCGCCATTTCTGAAAAATCAGACCGGTACGCTGACCATCGGCTCGGGCGTGACGGTTCGTGGTGGCGGGGAATTCATCTACTCTTCCACGATCAATCAGGGAACAATCCGGGCCGACAATCCCAGTATTGTGCTGGTCATGGAGGGACCAACGTCCCCGGCCGCCGCCCTGACCAATCGAGGAATATTGGAAGCGACTGCCGGCGCGCTTCATATCGAGGGTGCGTTTGATAATTCGCA
>JBBRTW010000473.1:0-5455 GCA_038244055.1 Tepidisphaerales bacterium
CAGACCCTTCAGGATGCGATGGACTGGATGTACGCCGGCGGCCTCGGCGGCGGCGATGCCCCCTGGCCTCCCCCAGCCCTGGCGGCCGGCTCGGATCAAGCGAAAAAGACCCTCGAGCGCGGCGCGCAGACCATGCGCCGCTACTGGACGCGCTCACTCGAAGCCCAGAATCCACGCCTGCGGAACATCAAGGCCGTGAGAACTTTGCTCGGCCAGTTCGCCTCGGCCGAGGATGCGCTGTTGCAGGCGATCGCCGCATCCCCCAATGCCGCCGGGCCGAAGTCGGTGCCGGAAACTGTCGGCCTGGCGGTCGCGTGTCAGCCCGCCTTTGGAAAACTCGATGAGGCCGCCAAAGCCGTCGATGGCGCTCTGAGCGCGCTGGAGAAAAATGCCGCGCCCGGGCAATCGCTCCTGTCGCTCTTCGAAATCGAAGTCGATCGCGAGATCGAAACGGGCTTGCGCACGCATGAGAAACTGATCCAGCAAATTCCCAAGTCGGCTGGCGTCGATGCGCCGGTGCCGGCGCATCTGATGGCCCTGCGGAAGATGCTCTCCGAAAGTGTGGTGCAGATTCCCCGCCAGCGCGCCGCCGCCATCACCGAAGAGGTCCAGAACGATCTCGCCCGCGCCGATCGTGAGTTTCTCAATCTCATCAAAGGCCCCGATGGACGCGAGCAGCGCCAGTATCAGGTCGAGGCGCAGGTCTGGCAAAAGGCGGCGCAGGTCTGGGCGCCTTCCGAAACGGCCGCCCCCGCAACAGGGCCGCTTACCATCGCGCCCGCGCTGGCGGCCCTCGATCGCGATCTGGATGCCCGCGCTGCCAGCATCGTCGCCGTCTCCAACAGCGCCGGCACGACGGGCGCGCGCCTGAAGAAAATCTGCGCCGGCGCTGCCCGACTCGTCGATTGGGCCGGGCCGGGTCGCCGCTATCAACTTTTCGACAGCCTTCTCGAAGCCGCGCCGGCCGATGGCAAAGCATTCGCCGAGCAAGTCCGCGCCGCCGCCACTTCCCAGGCCACTCCCGCTCCCGCCAAATTCCCCGAGGTCCTTCTCGCCAAGCGCCGGGCAGCGGGAGATGACCCCGCGCCGGAATATCAGCCGCGATCGGCCGCCGCGCTTCTGGGTGCCTGGACCGGCATCGGCCAGGCGCTTGAGTTCTCATCCAACGCGCCCGCCAAGCCGATGCTCGAACGCGCCCGTGTCATCGAGCGCTGCCGCAAGCCCCTCGAAGCCACCCGCCAGTATTCCGCCAGTTATCGCGAGTATTGGGCCGGCCAACTTTCGCAGCGCCTTGAAATCTCCATCGACAAATGGGCCGAGTTCTTCCGCGATGGCGACCGCCCCAAAGCCTGGAAAGCGTGGGAGGCCAATGCCTCGGTGAAGTCGCTGGTGGCGCAGGTCGATGCCGCGCTGGAGCAGGTGGCGCAGGCCGCCCCCGTCCTCACCGACAGCCCCGAATTCGCCGCCACCCGCAAGCAATGCAAGGAGTCTCTGGCCCGCCTCGATGACACGCTCTTCCAGCGCGAGTGCGACCGTGTGCTTCTCAGTTTCCGAACCCTGGCGCGCGAGACCGATTACGATCCTTCCGCCGCCCGCGCTGCGATGTTGAAATTGAAGCCCGAAGCCTGGCGCGATCAGTTCCTCGTCTCCGGCGCGGCCGAAGGCCCGGCCATCAAATACTGGTCCGAGATCGCCGTCCAATTGACCCACGCCCTCGCCTCGGAAACCGCCGGCCCGATCAACAAGCCTCTGGATGAAGCGCTGGCCGAGTTGCGCGCGCTCAGACATTTCCCCCTCGCGCCCCTCGCCAAAGAAGATAAGCCTCTCACCCTCGATCAAGTGAACCTCGCCCGCAAATGGCGCGATCGCGTCATGGCCGCCCGCCGCCCTCCCGCCGCGCCCGGCGCTAAGCCGCAGACCCTCGACCAGGGCGCATCCCTCGGCGAGCCGCGCATCGATTCCGAACTCGCCCGCCTGCGCGGCCTGGAGCTTTCCAAATCCGACGCCGCCTGGATCGATCGCCTCGGCCCGCTCCTCGATGGCCTGCCCTCCGATCGCCCCCTCTCCTGCACGATCTCCGTCGCCTCGGCCGACGATCATCCCGCCTGGGCGCGGGGACAAACGCCCGATCTCCATTCGGTATTTTTTCAGCAGGATGGCGCGGCGGCCGGCCCTGCCCTTCGCATTCTCCCTCTCTCCGCGCGCACACAACGGCTAGGCGCATGTATTTATCCCGGCGGGGCAATTCACTTCCGATTCTTCGCCGATGTCAACGACCCCAGTCTCGGCAAGCCGCCAATCCAAGGCATCGAAATCGCCGGCCAGCCCTGGCAGCCATTGGCGCTTCTGCATGCTCTGTTGGCCAAGCCCTTCCCCGAAACCCAGCGAAAAAAGTGGTACGCGGAATTTCCCCTCCCGAATGCGAATCCCCGCATCCTCGGCATTATCCTGGAATTCGAGCGCGACATTCCACCGTTAGACCAGTGGCCTGAAGCAAAGTAGCCACAGATGAACACAGATGCTCACAGACGGTGGAATTGGCGAAGTGGAAAAGTCGTCGGATCGCGTCATGCTGAGCTTGCGAAGCATCCTGCCCGTCATTCGAGGCGAATCGAGAAGTCAACAATCATCTGTGTTCATCTGTGCTAATCTGTGGCAAAAAGTCTGCAATGTCCCTCTTCCTCCGCAACTTCTTCCGCCGCTTCACCGGCACCCCCGCCGCGCGGATTTCCCTGGCCGCCTTCGGCAAGCACCCGGGCTGGGATGATCACGTCGAGATCGGCGTCGATACCCCGCGCCTCATCGACCTCCGCCGCATGCTCTACGTCAGCGGCATCTCCGGCAATGTCGAATCCGGCGCATGGGACAAGCTCGACCCTTCGCAGCGCCTTCCCTCCTTCGGCCACTTCTTCACCCTGAGCGCCGCCCGCGATACCCAGGTCGGCCGGCTGTGGGCCTCCACCGATGGCAAAGGCCGCGCGCGCTATCCGCTCGTCGCCTGCGCCGATCTCCCCTCGATCGATCTCGACCGCGCCCTCGCCCAGGTCCCGCCAATTCTCTCCGCGCTGGAAGATCAATGCCGCGCCTCCCCCTCCGCCGATGCAGTGCGCGAAGCCTTGACCACCGCCCTCGAACAAATCTGCACCGCCCTCGCCGCCAATGGCCAATCGCCCGATCCGATCGATCCCATTCAAACCCTCCTCGCCCGCCCCGAGTTTTCTTCCGGCGATCTCCTTCCCGCGCTGCTCTATTCATTCGTCCGCAATCTCTCCCCGCACTACCCGCTCGGCCGGCCCGACCCGATCACCAAATCCCTCGCCGATCATGCTCTCCATCTCCGCATCCCCGCCTGCGCCGACTCTCCTCAATCCGCCGCCCGCCTTTGGTCCCGCCTCGCCCGTACCCAGGTCGGCGATAAACTTCCCATTTTAACGCTCCAGCCCGTTTCATCGCCTTGGCTCGATCTTTTCGTTGGCATTCCCACTTCGCAACAACTTTTCTGTCTGTTGGCTTCTCCCGCCGCACTGCCGCTCACCACCGATATCCCGTACAATCTCGATGGGGCGTTTGTCGAGCGGGCCACGCAGTATTTGAAATCCTGGAGAAGCTGAGATGGAGAGCCGTCGGCTGGAACTGATCGCGAGCAGCGCGGATGCCCGGCCGTTCTCCATTGATCTCACCCCGCTTCGCCGCGTCATCATCATCGGCCAGGACCCCGTCGCCGAGCTATGCCTCAAAGAGGGTGGTGTCGCCCCCCGCCATTGCTCGTTAACCCTGACTGATGCGGGCGTTGAATTGACCCCGCTGGTCGCAAATCCGCTCCCTTCGTGCAACGGTGCGCCGGTTTCTTCGACAATCCTCCTGAGCGACGGCGATTCGATCCAGATCGGCCCGGCCGTCCTTCGAGTGCGGATCAGTCTCCCCGTCCCAGTTGAATCCAACCAGACGCTCATGACCCCTCCAGGCCCCATCGTCGAACTCGAAACACCCGCCGATCAGGCGGGCATCCATGATGCCAAAACCGTCAACCCGTTCCACGCCCCCGCGCCCGGTTCGCGCGGCTCGGCCTTTGGATCGGGCGGCCTGCGCGATGATTCGGGTGCATCGCCGCAGTCTCTCGTCGATCGCATGGTCGTCCTGCTCCAGCGCGAATACCCCGATCGCGCCGGCCGCCGCACCCGCCGCGAGATGCAGGCCCTGATCGAGCGCGGCCAGGAACGCGCCCGCTCCTACGGCCTGGAGTCGGATCAGCAGGTCGAGAAATTCCTCCACTGCGTGATGCTTCTCGATAACGAACTCGCCCGCGCCACCAACGCCGATGTCGGCTACGTTCTCGATACGCTGACCGTCCCCAATAAATCCCCCGATGAGCGCATCGATCGCGCCTTAAACATCGCCCGCAAAGCCGCCGCCGCAAAAACCCCGCCTCCCGTGCATCCCTCCCCGGCGCCAACGCCCGCCCCCACACCGTCCCCCCGCCAGACTCCCGCTCCGCGCCAGGCCGCCACGCCCACACCCGCCCCGCGATCCAATCCATCCGCCCCCGGTTCGACTCGCGCCGCACCCCCAACGCGCTCCCACACGCCCACCCCCTCTCCCCGCGCCGCCACAACCACTGCCTCCGCTTCGCACAACCCGCCCCCCGAAACCGCCCCCTTCGATCCGCCGCCCGGCTCCGGCCGGCCCATGTCCGCGCGGACTCCATCCGCGCAGATGCCCATCGGTTTCGAACCCGGCGATCAGCCCAACGCCAACATCACCGTCGATACGCCCCCGCCCGACATGGAACTCCTCCAGGCCCGCCCCGCTGCCGGCATTCCCGAGATCGACGGCTACCGCATCATTGAGGCGATCGCCAGCGGCGGGATGGGCACCGTCTACCGCGCCCACGATCTGCAACTGGATATCGAAGTGGCCATCAAGGTCTTGCGCTCGCTGCATCCCTCGGCCCAGCAGCAGTTCCTCCTCGAAGCCCGCGCCGCCGCCAAGCTGCAACACCCCAATATCGTTCCCGTGCTCCGCTACGATAAGTATGGGCAGGGGGGTTACTTCGTCATGCAACTCGTGCGCGGCATGGATGCCCATCGACTCACCCGCGCCATGGGCGAGATATTCGCCCACACCGCCGATGCCGAGCATATTTTCACCGCCGCCGGCCTCGATCCCTACGCGCTGAACCCCGAGCTCCGCGCCATCGCCAAGAGCGACAACCCCTACTACCAGATCGTCGCCCACTGGATCGCCGGCGTGGCCGATGGTCTGGAGCGCGCCCACTCCGAGCGCATCATTCACTACGATGTGAAACCCAGCAACCTCATGCTCGCGGCCGATGGCCGCCTGCTGGTCGGCGATTTCGGCCTGGCCACCCTCGGCGACCGCCAGACCATCGCCAACCCCGCCTGCGTCGGCACCCCAGCGTACCTCTCCCCCGAAATGCTCGCCGGCTGGGCCAGCC
>JBBRTW010000474.1:0-5449 GCA_038244055.1 Tepidisphaerales bacterium
GCTGCTCAAGTGGCTGCCCATCACCCAGAACATCAACCCGGCGGATCCGCGCTGCATCTCTTTCTACGAGTGCCTGGCCCATCACGGTCTGCCGCTTCTCTCCCACACCGGCGGCGAAAAAACACTGCCGAACCTTGATGAGAGCGTCAAAAGCCCCGCGCTGCTGGAGGAAGCGATCCGCCGCGGCGTCACCGTGATCGCGGCCCACTGCGGCACCAAATCCGCGCCGGGCGAGACCGATTACCTCGATGAGTTCATCCGCATGGCCCGCCAGCACGAGCGTTTCTATGGCGACACGGCCGCGCTGAACCTGCCGATGCGCTCGCACGCCTATGGCGCGCTGCTGGAGCATCCGGAGGTGATGGCGAAGGTGATCCACGGCAGCGACTGGCCGGTCATTCCCATCCCGCCGGTGACGCGGCTCGGGCTGAGGGCGACGGTGGACATGCTGCACGAGAAGAACTGGATGCGGCGGGATGTGCTGATCAAAAAGCGCCTGGGATTCGGCCAGGAATACTGGGATCGGGCGGCGAAGGTGCTGCGGGTGACGGCGCGGTGAACGTGCGTCGCCCAAAGGCCATCCTGTAGCACGGGCATCTTGCCCGTGTCTGCAACTGTCGAAATAAACAGCGCAATCTTGGAACTAGCGAAGTTCACATGGGCAAGATGCCCATGCTACGACATCCACTCTTTATCTTTTCCGCGTCTCCGCGGCAAATCCTCGGCCGATCAAATAAATTCCAGCCGCCCCGCATGTTTTCCCAGCACGCGATCCGCGCTGGTGCCGAGCCATTTTTCCAGCAGGCTGGCGTAGCAGTCGCGGAAGTCGATGTTGTATTTCAGATCGCCGTGGTCGAGATCGGTCAGCGAGGGGTACTTGCCATAGAGTCCGCCATGGACCGCGCCGCCCGCGAAGAACATCACGCTGGCCGCGCCGTGGTCGGTGCCGGCCGAGCCGTTTTCCTGCACGCGCCGGCCGAACTCGCTGAACACCATCACCAGCACGTCCTTGTCGCGATTCTCCGCCTTCAGATCGGCCAGGAACGCGTTGATGCTCGATGCGACCTCGCCCAGAATCCTGGCATGCCCATCGGCCTGTTTGGCGTGCGTATCGAAGCCGCCGAGGTTGACGTAGAACAGCTTGGTGCCCAGATTCTGCACGATCATCTGCGCGAACACTTTCAGCCCGGCCGCCGAGCGCGAGGTGGGGTAGTCGGCCTTGGCCGCGCGCGGGTTTTTCAAGATGCCCTTGATGATTTCCGTGCCTTTGACGATGTCCATCCCCGTGGCCTGGACGATTTCCGTCGGGCTCAGGATGTCTTCAGGCTTCATCCCCTTTTCCATCTCCGGACCGGCATTCTTCGCGTTCTTGTAAAGGCTGGAAATGGCCATCGATTCGGGTTTCTGATCCATCGGGTAGAAGTCGTCGATCGCATTGATACTGATGGCGGGAGCATGCCCGGATTTGAAAATCTCCGGCCGATTTTTCCCGTAATGCACGATCGGAACGGCCGATTTGCAATCCTTGCATGATGTCTCGAAATACCGTCCAAGGAAACCGGTGGTCACATCATTCCCCGGATCGCCGCGATGCCAGATTTCCATCGAGCGGAAGTGGGAGCGGTTGGCATTGGGATACCCGGCTCCCTGAATCACCGCCAGATTCTTCGACTTGAAGAGATCGGCGAAGCCCGTCATCGAAGGATGCAGGCCGACGCCGGTTGTCGGATCGAGCGTCAGCACATCTTTATCGGGGATGGCGAGGGTCGGCCGAACTTTGACGTAGCTCGGATCCTTGACGGGGATGAGCGTATTGAGCCCGTCATTGCCCCCATTGAGCTCGAACACGACCAGGACGCGCTCTTTGGTCGATTTATCGTTCTCCGCCGCGCGGGCCGCGGCCAGATTCATCAGCATCGCCGGCACGGCCGTGCCCGCTGCGACCACACTGGTTCCAGTCCGAAGAAACTCGCGACGAGAGAAGATCATGGGAGACTCCTGGATAAACGATGATTTTCTTTACCACGGAACGGAGAAAAATTAGCCACAGATGAACACAGATTTTCACAGATGAGAAGAAACAGATGAGAAGAAAAGGTATCGGGTAGTTCAGATGTCTCGACAGTGACCTGTTAGTTTTTGCTCTCAATGCTAAATTCCATTTTTCTTATCTGTGCCTATCTGGGCTTATCTGTGGCTAATTCTTTTTTAGCACAACTGATACTCCGGACTAACCAATATCAATCGGATCAATCCGCGGACTTTTTCTTCGCGTTCGCCTTGCGGAAGGCGGATGATGCTGGGCGTGCGCGTGCCGGCGTTCAGGAACGACAGGACGGTCGGCCGCAGGTTGCCCTGCGGGATCCGGTGCATGAACCGGATCAGGAAATGATCGACCAATTCCGCGTTGGTCGAGATAAAATTCTCGGAGATGATCTTATTGACATCAAGGCCGGCGACCATGCCATTTCGCCCCTTGGCGACCAGCCCTCTGACAAATCGGATGCGCTCCAGAAGGGTGAAGGTTGAGATCCACTCCTCGCCGCCCTTCCAGCCCGAAACATCGGGTGGATTGTAGAGATCCATCCCCATGGCCGAGGCCGCATCCGCGAAACCCTTAAGGTCGGTGATATCCGCATTGAGCGAGCGCACGACCCCGACCACATATTCGATCGGGTTCTTGATCTGTGTACCGACGGCCTGTGGCGCGAAAAAGCCGGGTGAGAGAAACATCGCCTTGAGCGTGGGTGCGATCTGATGCCCCGATTTCATGTACGCATCCACCATCGGCGAAACATCCGCATCGGTCGGGTTCTGATGCACGAAAAATCGCCAGAGCTTTTTGCAGATGAACTGCGGCGTATCGGGATTAGCGGCCAGCAGATCGAGGATATCGCCCCCATCGAGATTTCCGGTTTTACCCAGCACGGTTTTCGGGCCGGCATCGTGCTGGTCGGGAAAAAACACGAAGCGGCGGCCGGGCTTGTCGAGATTCCAGCCGGTGAAGGCGCGGGCGACCTCCTGGACATCGGTCTCGGTGTAGTGGCCGATGCCGAGCGTGAAAAGCTCCATCAATTCCCGCCCAAAGTTCTCATTCGGGTGCCCCGCCACATTGACGTTGTTATCCAGCCAGAGCTGCATGGCCGGGTCCCGCGCCATCGCCAGCAGCATCTCCCGGAAATTGCCGAGCGAAAGCTCCCGAAGCGTATCGATCTGATCCGCCATCAGCGAAGGCGTCTTCACCTTGGCGATGGCGGTGGCGAAGTGATTGTGCCAAAAGAGCGTCAGCTTCTCGCGCATCAGGTTGGGGCTGCGCAACATCCGCAGCATCCATCCCGCCCGCAGCGATTGATGATCCTTCAGAAAGACATTGCCGATCGCCTGGGCGGCCTCCTCATCTTTGGTGAGCGGCCGATCGAGCTGGGAAAGTAACTGGTCGAGCGTCGCCTGCAAGCCGAGCTCGCTCGCCTGGGCGACTTCTTCCATCGTCGGGCCAAGGGTTGCGCGGCGGAGCAGGTGAGCGACTTTAGGGTCGAAGTCTCGCATGTTGTTTCTCAGCACCACAAAGGGGCGAAATCTAGCAACGCGGCCGCCGGGAGAAGGTAGCAACCTCTGATTGTTCTACACATCCAGCAGCGGTGTGTTGCAAGTTCGGCGCGGCTTTGCGGGAGGAATTTGAATGAGATCTTTACGCGTGTGGACGGTCGTATTCGCAACAGGGCTGGGGCTGGTGATCGCGGCGGCGGGGGCCGCGGACAAGGTCGGGCCCAAGGCGGGAAAATCAGCCGAAACCGAGCGGGAAAAGCGCCTGGGGGCCCGCCACGATTCCAAGCTCAACGAAGAAATCGCCGCCGTTTTCCGCAGCGCCGATACGACCTATCTGGTCGGCGATGTGACGCGGGCGGCCGACCTGTTCAATAAAGTTTTATCGATGGCCCCGGCCTCCAACTTCACCATCCGCGCCATGACGCGCCTTGGAGACTGCTCCTACGAACTCAAGAAATACGATGCCGCCGCCGCCCAGTATCGCCGCGCCGCCTCGGCCATGGAAGATGTCACCGATGAGGCCGAAATCGCCGCCGGAGTCCGCGCGGATTACATGGTTGGCCAGTCCTATCTCGCGGCCAAGAACTACACGACCTGCTTCGGCGCTTTCCGCAAGTTCATCGATCGCCATCCCACCCACGCCCTGGTCAACATGGCTTACCAGTGCATCGGCGATGCTCATCTGGCGATGGCGCAGTACCAGCAGGCGCTGATGGCCTATCGAATGGTCGGGACCGTCATGGACGCCAAAACCGCCGCCGCCAAGCGCATCACGCCCGGCGGCCGGCTCTATCTGAAAGTGACCGATGCCGATGTGAACGTCGGCGAAATCCCCCGCGGCGTGAAGGCCATCGTCAAGGCCGCCTCCGGCGATATTGAAGTGGTCGATCTCGAACCGATGGGCCTGCGAAATCCGGTCTTTCTCGGAACGATTCCCACGGCCCTCGCCGCTCCTCGCCAGAGCGGCGATCTCGATAAAGCCTTCACTGAAGAATCCGCCACGAAGATCCGCCAGACCCTGGCCGATGCAGAGAAGATGACCGCCCTGGCCCGCCAGAAACAGCAGTCGGCGGCCGAGGTCGATCGCTCGGTCGAAAAAACCTCCAACCCCGCCGGCGCTGAATCCAAGCGCGCCGCCCTGACCGCCGAAGCCGAGCAACTCACCGCCAAAGCCAAAGCCAGCTCCGATCAGGCCTGCAAGCAAGTCCACGATGGCTTCGCGGCCCTCGAAAAAATCGTCGCGGAATGGGCCCCCGATCAATCGGTCAAGAATCTCGCCAAGTCCCGCGCCCCCTCCCCCGCTACCAAACCCGCCACAACTCCCACGACCAAGCCAGCGGGCGATGGGGCGTCTGCCACCGCCGCTGCAACCGACCCGGCCGCCGGTGTCGATGTCAAAGCCGCGATGTCCAAGACCATCAGCACCTCCGATGAGGATGAAACCGCCGCCCCGACCACTCGCCTCGCCGATGCATCGGCCCAGGGCATGTCCGAAAACGAAGTCGAGAAGATTCGCCTCGATGTCTTCGCCAAACCCACCACCATCGAAAACATCGATACACGCCTCTCGGCCCTTTCCGTCTGGTCGCGCCTGCTCAAGCGCCAATTCCAGCGCCTGGAAATTCTCGGCGGCGACAGGATCGAGATCGAATACGTCGATGAAATCGGCCCGGCCGGTCCGCAGAACATCATCCGCAAGGACACCGTTGAAATCGCCAGCGATGCCGAGATGGATTTCGTCACCCGCGATGGCCGCGAGCGCGTGACGCAGGTGGTCCTTGGCGGCGAGATTCTCCTCCGTGTGGAAGACCTCGATCGTGATGTCTCGAATAAGGCCGACACCATTCAGGTGACGCTGGCCGCCCTGCCCAAGCCGGATACCAAAACCGCCGCCCTTCGCGAA
>JBBRTW010000475.1:0-5440 GCA_038244055.1 Tepidisphaerales bacterium
CCCCCGCCGCCGCCTCCTCCTCCGCCGCCGCCCCCCGGAAAGATTCCGGTGACCGTGGGCACGAATCTCGATGGGCTGGCCGAGTATTCGACCATCAGCCCCTTCGTCGATCTGACGACCCTGTTCAAAGCCTGGGGCCAGGTGGCCACGCCCTACCAGACCGATACGACGATTCCCCTGTCGGCCGACAACTATCCGCTGGCCGATGCCGGAACGATCACCTACGCCAAAAATTACCCCGATGGCGATTACCAGGTTTCCTACGCCGGTCAGGCCAATCTCTCCTTCACGGGGATGAACGCACAGTTCACGGTGACATCCAGCGCCGGCGGGATCACCAAAGGCGTGCTCCACATCAACCCGACCACCAACCCCGGCACGCTCGCGCTCTACGCGCAGGGGCTCAATGCGGCCAACCCGCTCCACGATCTGCACATCATCAGTCCGGACATGAACCCCGCCATTTCGACGACTTACCGGCCGGTCTTCATGCAGAAGATCGCGCCGTTCGATGGCTGGTTGCGCATGATGGACTGGATGCAGACGATGAGCAGCCCGATCAAGACCTGGGCGGACCGGGCCTCGCCGAATCGATTCAGCTATGTCTCGGCCATGGGCGTTCCGTATGAAGTCATCGCCAAGCTCGCCAACGATGCGAAGAAAGACATCTGGATCAACATTCCCGTCCAGGCGGATGATGATTTCATCCACAAGATCGCCCAGCTTTTCCGCGACAAGCTCGATCCCAGTCGCAAGGTGTATGTCGAATACGCCAACGAGTTGTGGGGCTACATCGGCAATCTCCCCGATGCCAACATCAGCCTGGCCCTGGCCCAGCAGGAGCGGCTGACGGACAAGACCCTGACCAAGACGGACCCGTGGGGCCTCTCGGCCCAGCGGGTCGGCAAGAACATTGCGAAAATATCAAACATATTCAAGCAGGAATGGGGCGCGACGAAATTCACCGCCCAGGTGCGGCCGGTGCTGGGCGCGCTGATCGCCGCCTCGAGCTGGGGCGAGATCGCGCTGCAGTATATTCAGGATAATTTCGGACCCGCTAAAAATATCGTCTCCAGCCTGGCGGTCGGCGATTACACCGGCGTATTCACTGATTTCGGCCCAGTTGACAACGCCAGCATAACCCTCGATGGCCTGTTCGCGTGGGCCAATCACTTCGTCGATACGACGATGGCCAACTGGATGCGCTCCAACAAAACGGTCGCCAATAAGTTCGGGCTGCAACTGGATGTCTACGAGGGCGGCCAGGCGTTCACCGCCCCCAATGGCATGAACCAGTCGATCAAGGAAGCGGCGCAGACCGACCCGCGCATGGGCGATCTGTACAAGCACATCATCACCTCCTTCACGCAGATTTCCGGCGGCGGCGTGTTCGGAAACTTCGCCCTGTCCAACCCCTATACGCAGTACGGCTACTGGGGCGTGTTGCAGAACATCACCGATGCGGGAAGCGTTAAATACAACGCGGTCACCGGCATGGCGAATCTACTGGTGTGACCGGGAATGCGGCGCGTAAACAGGATGGAGATATGACAGCGGAGGGGCGGTGGGCGGTGCCCACCCTACTCCAGGTGAAGGTCTTTCCCCGTCAATTTTTTGTAGGCCTGCAAATAGCGTTCGCGCGTGCCCATCACCACTTCGGGGGGAAGCTCGGGCGCGGGGGCTTTTTTGTCCCAGGGCTGGGCTTCGAGGTAGTTGCGGACGAATTGCTTGTCGTATGAGGCCTGGTCGTGGCCGGGCTCGTAGTCATCGGCCGGCCAGAAGCGCGAGGAATCGGGCGTGAGGACTTCATCGATGAGGATGAGCTTGCCATCGGGAAGCTGGCCGAATTCGAATTTGGTGTCGGCGATGATGATGCCGCGGGTGGCGGCGTAGGTGGAGGCTGTGGCGTAGAGGGCGAGGGTTTTATCACGGAGGGAGGAAGCGGTGGCGTGGCCGACGATGCGGACCGTTTCCTCGAAGCTGACGTTGATGTCGTGGCCGGTTTCTTCCTTGGTGGCGGGGGTGAAGATCGGCGCGGGGAGCTGGGACGATTGGCGCAGGCCCATGGGCAGGGGGATGCCGCAGACCGTGTGCGAGCGCGAATATTCTTTCCAACCCGAGCCGGCGAGGTAGCCGCGGGCCACGCACTCGATGGGAACAACGGCGGCCTTTTTCACGAGCATCGAGCGGCCGCGAAGCTGATCGGCGTATTTTTGCAGCTCGGCCGGATAGTCGTGGACGCGCGAGGCGATTAGGTGGTGCTCGAACTGCCGGCCGAATTTCTCGAACCAGAAAAGCGAGAGTGCGGTGAGGATTTTTCCCTTGTCGGGAATGCCGTTGGGCATGATGACATCGAACGCGGAGATTCGATCGGAGGCGACGATGAGCAGCCGATCTCCGAGGTCGTACACATCGCGCACTTTTCCCCTGCGGACGGGGAAAGGCAGATTGCTTTGCTGGAAAGATTCGAGCATGTGTGGAGGGCATCATCCTCAAGGCGGCGTGGGTTGGCAAGTGGGTTTGGACCCTGTGTTTGGACGTGGCGGTTTCTTGACACTCCAGAGGGGGTTTGTTACGGTTCAAATGGGCCATCGGCAAGCGAATGGTCCGCACGCAATTTGTGAGCGGCCAACGAATTGTCGCGCGGCGAGGAGCGCTGTGTGGAGGCGTCGGAGCGCGTGGGAGTCGGACTGGAATCGCCGGAGAAACGAGTAGGGCCCGCAGCCAGAGTTGGAGTGACACCTGTGATGAATCGCCGCCTTCGTGGTTGTGCCGCGTTAGTATTGCTGATGGGGATATGGGGGCTGGCGGCGCAGGCGCAACCGGCGGGCGGAGCGGCCGCGGGCAAGGCGTGGGCTCCGGAGCCGATCCCTGAAGCAGGTTATTCCGATCCAGCGACCAATCGGAAAAAAATTGAGGAATTGGCGGGACAGAATTTCACGAAACTCCTCGATGATTCGGACCCCGCCGGCCAGACCGTGGCGCGCGATGCCCTGACCAAGGCCTGCTATACGGGCAATACCATCGCGCCGCCCACATTTCTCTTCGAGTACGGAAACATCATCAATCGGCTGGCGACGGCCCGTTTGGCGAACAAGGCAACCCTGCGCGAGCGCCTGAACATCGCCATCGTCACCGCTCGCGTCGCCGCGGCCGCCCAGAACAGCACCCTGGCCCCGACGGCGCTGCTGCTCGTGAATGACCCGGCCGAGCCGGTGGTGATCTGGGGCCTCAAGGCGGCCCAGGCGATCGTGCCCGAGGCTGTGAAGATCAAGCTGGCCGGTGGGCCGGCGCTGCATCCGCTGGTGGCCGCGATTGCCCCGGCGGTCCTCAAACATCCCTCCGGGCCGGTGTTTGAAGAAGCCTACAACGCGCTCGGATCGGTCGCTGAGAAAGATGTCCCACCGGCGGCGCGGGCGGCGGTGCTGGGGGAACTGGTCAGCCTCTGGGACAATCGCCTCCAGCAGTATCGCAAGGATATTCCCGAAGACCCGGCCGTCGATGGCCGCGCGGTTTACTTCATGACCCTGGCGGAGACCTGGAAGACGGTCGTGGCCGCGCCGAAAATGCAGTTGCAGATCATGCAGATGATCTCGGATCAGATTTCGATGGCGGCTCAATATGCGGATGGCTTGCCGGTGGTGCCGGAAAAGCGCGAGCAGCGCGATCAACTGGTGAAACTGGCGGCACAGTGCGCTGGTGGATGCTATGTGGTGGGAACGCATCAAAACAAGGAAAAGCTGGTCGCGGTTTCGATGCGGCCATCGAAATTGAGCGTCTTGACCAATCAGAAGATTCGACCGGAGATCGATCCGGTGGTGCAGCAGATCGCGGCTGATTTTCCCGGAGTGAACCCGCCGCCCGTGGTCGGCAATGCCGGCGCTGGAGTCGCGCAGCCTTAAGAACCGCGGGCCCGGCCGCACGAACATGATCGAGGATAAGTCAGCATGAGTCGAATCCTCATCATTCCGCTGGCGCTAATCGTGATGCTGGGCGGCGCTATCTTGTGGTCGGGGGGAGGGACGGAGAAACGGGCGGATTTTGCCTTCATCAATCGCGGGGATATTTACACGCTCGATCTTAATCAAATGTCCTACATGCAGGACTTCCGATTGACCTACGCCATCCGCGAAGGGCTGTTCGGCCTCGATCCAAAAACCTTCCATCCGATTCCAGCCGGGGCGACCGGATACGATCTGAGTGCCGACAAAAAAGTCTGGACATTCCACCTGCGAAAGGAATGCCGCTGGAGCAACGGCGATCTGGTGACGGCCAAAGATTACGTCTTCTCATGGCGGCGCATGCTCGAAGACCCGGGCGAATACACCTACCTTTTTTACTACATCAAAAACGCCGAGGACTACAGCGATAGGCTCCAGAAATTTTACGCGGCAAACGACGGCAAAAACCCGCCGAACTTTGCCGATGTCGGAATCAAGGCGCCCGATGATTACACCTTCGAACTGACCCTGAACGATCCGGTTCCTTACCTGCTCGAACTGGTCGCTTTTCCCCCGTTCTATCCGCGCAATGAGAAGTCGATGGAACCGTTCATCGACAGGGACAATCCCAACAACAAGCTGACCGGCCAGATTTTCTACAAGGGCGAATACACGCGCCCGCCCTGGGTGGTAACCAATGGTCCCTTCGAACTGGTGCGGTGGGATTTCAAGCGCCGGCTGGTGATGAAAAAATCGAACGTGTATTGGGACAAAGAACATGTCCTGAGCAATTCGGTTGAAATGGTGGTGACCGAAAATCCTCTTAGCCAGTACCTGATGTATCAATCGGGCGAAGTCGATTGGACTTGCGATGTGGATGGCGATCTGGCGGCTGAACTCCGCGCCAAGGGGCGAAATGACCTGCGCACCTCGCCGGCGTTTGGCACGGCGTTTTTGACCTACATTTGCACGCCGACCCTGCCCAACAGCATTGCCAAAAAACTCGATTCGGACAAAAATCCGCTGGAGGATGTTCGCGTTCGTCAGGCGCTGACGATGTCGATCGATAAGCAGTTCATCGTCGACAGCATCACGCGAATGGGAGAAATGCCCGCCCGGACGTATCTTCCTCCCGATGGCACGCTGACCGGCTTCACCTGGCTGCCCGGTCCATTCGATCGCGAAAGCAAGGGTCGATTCACCGACGTTCAGATGCGCGACAAGCTGACCAGGCCCGATGGCATGAAAGGGCCGGGGCCTGGCGTTCCCTACGATATTGCCAAGGCGCGGGAACTTCTGGCAGCAGCAGGGTATCCGGACGGCAAGGGGTTTCCCAAGCTCCCGATCTTCTACAACACCAATAGTGCCGCGCGCCAAAAGATCGGCCAGGTAGTCAAGAACCAGTGGAAGAGTGCCCTGAATATCGACCTTGAACTGCAGGGGCTCGAGGGAAAAAGCTTCCGCGATCGCGTCAGCAACAAGGATTATGCCATCGCCAC
>JBBRTW010000476.1:0-5431 GCA_038244055.1 Tepidisphaerales bacterium
ATGTCAAATGTCAAATGTGGGAAGAGGGCGGTGGGGACTTTTGGGGCGGTGTTGGAAGGGGCGCGGTGGGGACGCGCTGGGCAAGCCCGAGCGGCTAAAAGGGGCGGTGGGGGTTATGGCGCGGGAGGGGGGAGGGAGAGAATCCAAGCGAGGGTGGAGGAGAGAGTGTGAGCCGGCCTTTGAGGAGGCGGGGGAGAAAACTTAAGGCAAACCCTTGGGGGGGATGGTGTCTTCCCTGCGTCCTCTTTCACATTGGCGCGGAGGGATTTTGAATGGAAGGAATTGAATCGAAGAATTAGAAGGACGGAGTACCGGCGGTGAAAGGCTCTCTCCCCCCCCGACCGCGGCCCAGAGAAGCACCGTCCCGCCAGGACCGCGAATTGGGGCGGTGGGCGGCGTACTGCCCACCCTACTCACTAGGTGGCGGCATAATTCGACGTCAGTATCAAAAGACCTTTCTCACAATCTGATCGTAAAGCTCCTGCACATGGGCATCGCCCATCTTGCCGTTCATTGACTGTCGTAGGAATACCTGCAAATCCTTCTCCCGCAGAATAAGAACCATTCCGTCCTTGCCACTTGAGGCGATGTCCTTTATGTGCTTCAAATACTGATCTTTAATCTCGTTGCCCCGGTGGGCTATCACGACAAAACGGCCAATGCTCGGCCCCATGTAGTAGGCCACTTGCTGGAAGTCGGACGCGGTGAGAGCGTCATAATTTTTGCATTCCACGATCACTTGAGTGGCTTGATAACGTGCCCTCATTTGCTCCCAGAACCCTGTAATCGCCGTGTTGGCGCAGATCCAGTCCCGCCGCTTGAGATTATTAACGTCGCGAACCTGGGAAGCGATATTCGTCAGGGAACGAAAGAAACACAGTCGCAAAAGCTGTCCAACCAATTCCTCGAATTGGGCTGCATG
The DNA here is from genome assembly GCA_038244055.1 of Tepidisphaerales bacterium. GTDB lineage: Bacteria > Planctomycetota > Phycisphaerae > Tepidisphaerales > Tepidisphaeraceae > DASPKW01. Next base: position 923 of record JBBRTW010000476.1, read on the forward strand.
GTCGTTCCCTTGGGGCAACGTCGCCAACTCATCCAACAAGTTTTGTAACGCTGCGTGGTAATCAGATAGCGTCGTACCCTCGGGCAGCTCGGTCACGACTCCGCTAGTACGCAGACTCACCGAATCGCCGAGGTCGTTGATCGTCTGGTCGTGGAGGTTCAGGGCATCCCAAAAACTCCGGTGAATCGAAGCCGTTGTCTTCGGAGTGATTCGCAACCCTGCCGCTGTTGAGATACCCGATGGGCGGAATTCTGCCTCGGATTCATTTTCTCCGATGCCAAAGAACCCAATGCTATATAGCAGTTCAATAAATCGCTCGGGTTGGGTATTCGAATACACCCATTTACCACAAAGCTCCTTTACTTGATCGTCAACCAACAATCGCTCAATAAAGCTCTCCACGCCAACAAAGGTGTATCTCGTCCCAAGCCCATAAAACCGCCCAAGGACAACCCCTATGTTCGGGAAATTCTCCGCATATTCGTCGGAGAGATCCTTAAGACGGCTCGTCGAGAACGCTTTCCGCGCTGTCTGGAAGTCGCTTGGCTCGACAAATTCATGTCTGACAGCCACTGCATTCTGAATTGCAAGCGAGGAATAGGTCAAGACGTCGCGCGGGCGAAGTTGGCAGAACTCAGCCACATGTTCAAATGACGATCTACCTTCGTAATTCGCAAAAAAGGCGTCCCACGTGTCACCGTGGAGGCGGAGCTTTGTAACGAATGGCTTTGCAAGGCGCCGTTCAATTAACTCACGAAGCAGTTCTGGTGTCCAGTCCAGCGAAGTGACGCTCGTTTCAAGGCGACCAAATTCATTGTCTACCTGCCGCACCCTTTCGAAGATGTTTTCTCGCAAAAAAATAATCGGCCGGATGACTGTTGTGCGCGCTGACAACTCCACCGTCGCGTGCATCATTGCCATTAGATGAATTACGGCGCGATCGCTCCCATCCCAAGCCTCGTCAATCCGATCGATTAGTAATAATGTCTGATTAGTTACGTCGCTATAATGTTGGTTTAGGCTCGCAATGATCGCTTCGCTGATTTTCACTTGTTTCAGCCACGCGGAATCATTTGCCCCCGCTAGGGGAGCCGTAACATGATCTATGAAGACCAAAAGGCGGGAATCAAAGTCGTGATCCTCGATAAGCGATAGATGCCGGCGCAACTCATCCGGCAGTGCATTTCGCCCCACAAGCCCGGTTCGCAGCCAGCACTTAATCGCCTCGGTCAGGAACGCGCGCATGAACGCTTCCTTCAAGGAGCGAAAGGCCCGTTGCCGAGTGTCGCGATATTCCTTTTCCGCTATGCCATTGACTGTCGGTACAAATTGCTGAGGTAAGATCTGAAATGTTCGCTTGTTACGCTTCGTTAAATATAGAGTGATCGCAGTCTTTCCCGTGCCACGCCTTCCTACAAAGAACGAGGAGAATTTCTGCGGCGAACTGGCAGCGTCGATCGCGGGCGTGACCACATAAATATCCTGTTCGCGCAAAAGTGGATCATACTCAGCGAATGACTTTCCCAAGTTCACCCGTTTCAGTCTGTCTTTCGGGAGACGCGACTGCGGGGGTGTGGAGTCGCCTTGTGAAATCTGATGCTTTGCCATTGGCTTTCATTCTACTAGAAGTAGTCGCTTTTACGTCACGCCTGCCGAGGTGCGGTGCGGTAGGTTCGCCCGCTGTTCATTCATCCTCAACAACCCCTCCAACACCCGCCGGTCCACCTCCGCGCGTTGGGCGGTGAGCGCATGCCCGGCCGGCAGGGGTTGCCCGGCTCCGGTTTCTGTCCAGACTGCGGCCCATGATTCATCCCAACTGCCGGCGGTGTCGGTCGCGGCGTAGGCGGCGAGGACGGCTTGATCGAGTTTCTGGTGGGCGAGTTTCAGCCAGGTGGGGCGCTGGTTGTAGAGGTTGGTCAGGGTGCGTTTTTTGAGGCGTTCATCCTTGGCGGCGGCGGCGAGGATGGCCGAGCGGCGCACGAGGGGGCGGGCGTCGGGGGGGACGTCGGCGAAATCATCGGCTTCATCGATCTTTTTCGCCAGCGGCTCGATCCACTCCGGCGGGTTCAGCCAGCGCTCGCGCTGCTCATCGAGCTCTTTGGCGGCGGCGGCGATGCGGAGATAGGCGGGATGCTTCACCTTCTCCTTGCCGGGAGGCCAGGGGAGGGGGAAGGTTTCGAAGCAGGTGGTGGGGGTGTAGCGGAAGCCGGATTCGGCTTCACGCACTTGCGTGCCCATCGAGCGCGCCCAAAGTTCGTGGATAGCGGAGTGGAGTAGCCCAAAAAAGAAGTCATCGGATCGGAGAAAAATCGCCACCTGCTTGTCGGGGAGTGTCGGGGTAATTGTCCAACTGAATATACGGTACTTCGTTACAGTCGCTGTGACCACGAACCGTGTCGCGCGATCAAGCTTTGCCGACAACCCCTCTCGGGCTTCTTGGTGAATCCACCAGCGATCTCGATATGCCTCGCGGCGCACGGTATTCCTGAACGGCTTGACGTGCTCACGTATGTGTTCGAAGGGGTCCTCAAACTGGGCCGCAGTTTCCATTGTCATTTCGGGCGGGAAATAAATGACCCATTTGCCCCGATTTCGCTGAGTAACGTCGATGCCGCTGAGCCAAGGTCGCATGACAGTCGTAAGGGGTCCAGATACTGGAGCCGGCGCGGTGAGCATGCTGCGGGCACCGGCATACTCGAGATCAAAATCACCGCCCTTCTGAGTTCCGATTGACCATTCAACGGCGTCGTTTTCAGGAAGACGTTGCCCGGCGGTGACGTCGATACCAGTGCGCAGGTTTGCCGGTATGATAGGGACAGGGTTGCCATCGAGAAATCGTTTGGTTTCTGCCCCCCTGTCGAATCCGATAATTGAGACGTGGACGCTAGCACCATCTAACATCCAGTTACGGTCAGACCACGCCATAAAGATATCGCCGTCACCCTTGATCCGCTCAAGCACCGTACGGTTCTCTCTGCCTCGAATTCCCTGCGTTGCAAGGAGGCCAACGCGCGTCGACTTTCCCAGGTGTCGTCGGGCTAATTCGAACCAATAGCAACAGAGGTCGGAGGGGCGGGGAAGGTCAAAAGCTTTCCAAAGGCGGACGAGGTAGTCGTCGTTAAGACCGTTCTGGCGAAACACCTTTGATCCCAAGAACGGCGGATTCCCAATAATGAAATCAGTTTGGGGCCATTTCGCCGGCGCAGGATTCTCCTTATCCGACAGGTCCAGGATCGCATCGCGCTCCTCGATGGATTGCAGCTTGTCGAGGATTGGCTGATTGGGCGGCTCGATGCCGCGCTCCTTGAGCCATTGCAGGTAGCCGATCCAGATGACCACCTGCGCCAGTTCGGCGGCGTAGGGATTGATCTCGATGCCGTGCAGTTGGGTGGGGCGGACGTGGGGCATGGGGTCCAGAAAGAGGCCCAGCCCGGCGGCGTAGCGGGCGGCTTCATCATCGAGGTCCAAAAGCCCGCGCAGGGCGACATAGAGGAAATTCCCCGAGCCGCAGGCGGGGTCGAGAATGGAAACCGTGCCCAGGCGCTTGCGGAAGGATTGGATGCGGTCTTGAACCGGCTTGCGGAGGAGGGCGCGCTTCCTGGAGTTGGTCTCTTTGGAATAGGCGGCGATCTGCGGCTCAAGCTCGGTCTTGATGGCGCTCCACTCGCGGCGGAGGGGGACCATCACCACGGGCTCGACCACCAGCAGAATATCTTCCTTGGAGGTGTAGTGAGCGCCGATCTGGGCCCGCTTGGCCGGATCGAGCAGGCGCTCGAAGAGGGTGCCGAAGATGGAGGGCTCGATGCCGCCCCAATCCTTCTTGCTTATCTTCTGGAGGACCATGAGATTGCCATGGGCCAGCGGGATGGCGGGTTTTTCATCGAACAGGCCGCCATTGAACCAGGGGACGGGATCATTGCCGAACTCGCCGCCGGTGCGCATGAGGGAGAAAAGCTCGGTGGCCCGGCGCGGGAAGGAATCGGGATCGGTCAGGCAGCGGTTGATCAGGCGGGTGAAGATGTTGGCGGGGAGGAGCTGGATATCCTCGGCGAAGAGGCAGAAGATCAGCTTCATCATGAAGTGGGCGACATCGTGATGATGATAGAAGCCGGGGGCGAGGAGGGTCAGGCCGGCGGCGTGGCCGGTGAAGGAGGTCTGCGGGGCGGTGAGCCGGCCGATGAGGTTGTCGGCGAGCTGCTGGAAATCATCGGCGACTTGTTTGGTGACCTCATCAGTGCGCAGGAGCGTGCGCTTGAAGGATTCGGGATCGGTGAAGACGCGGCGGAGAACATGAAGCTTGGAGGGAATCTCCGCGAGGTGAATGACTTCCGTGGTGCGGGGGTAGCCGGTGAAGTGGGTGTGGATGATGGTGGTGGCGATATCGCAGACGACGGACAAGGGCGGGTTATCCAAGGCATCGCGGTACTGGTAGAGCTGGCGGTAGGCTTCGGTGAGGTCTTTGTATTTGTCCTTCTGCTTGTATTCCCACGCGAAGAAGCCGCGCTTCCA
>JBBRTW010000477.1:0-5422 GCA_038244055.1 Tepidisphaerales bacterium
GAGCGAGGCGAGCGATACGGTCAGTTTCGCGGTGGGGGGAACGGATTGGGAGATCACCACGACTCTGGCCGGGGTGAATGTGCTGAGTGTCAGCGACGGCGCGCCGGCGCATGGACCGGTGGTGCGGGCGGGGATGAAGCAGAATTTCCTGGCCGAGGCATGGTATCGCTCGATGCTCACGCCGAGCCACGAGTGGAATCGAATGGGCTTCGCCGGCAGCGCCGGCAAGATCGCGGCCGAGGAATCGGCCCGGCCGTTTCATCGGCTGCAGATTCCCTGGGCGGCGCTGCTGCTGGCGCTGGGATTGTGGCCGGGGTGGATGGGTTTGACATGGATGGGGCGGACCTTGCGGACGAGGCATTGGCGCGGCAACGGGCGCTGCGCGCATTGCGGATACGACCAGCGCGGATCGACGCCGGGGCGATGTTCGGAGTGCGGGGGGTTTTTGATGTGCCGGTGTGGGGCGACGGTAGTGAGCGCGTAAATTCCGCGCAAGCGTGAGAATTGCGAAATGGGGCGGGACATAGCGCCGGGGCGCGCACGGACAGAGCGCCGCCCCGGATGGGGTCGATCGCGACCGGGGCCGGGTCCCGCGGGGCTGTTTCATTTTCGCGGCAAAAAGACCCTCACCCCCGCCTCCCTCGCCCTCTCCCGAGTATAGGAGCGGGAGTCATGCCGCTCTTCCGAGTCCAGGAGAGGGAGTAGTGATCTCCGTGCCTCTGTGCCTCTGTGACGAATTGGAATTGAGTTATCGCGAGCGGCGGCGCTGCATGAGGAGCACGGTGCCGGCGGCCAGGGTGAGCAGCGCGCCGGGCTCGGGGGCTTGGGCGATGTCGGCGGTGAACGCGCTCGTGCTGGCGGAGAACGGATCACCGGCCGGGGCGAACGCGGGCAGATTTATCGGCATAAACTGGGGCTCGAAGTCCGGCGCGAACCCGGCCGCGAAATCAGCGGCGATGTCGGCCGCGGGCAGCGGCGCTGCGCCCGCCAGTTCGGCAAGCCCATGGTTCGGCATCGCCCGCAGCAGCGCCAGCGAAGCGAACGAGTGATGTCGCCCGAACATGCCGATGGCGTGCGGATCGGCATCGGGGCAGGTCGCGGCGGGGTTGGTGGAGGTCATGGTGGAATCGAGCGAGTGCGAATCGAGCGAGTGCGAACCGAGCGGGCGCGAATCGAGCGCGCCGGCATCGACAGAAAGCGTGCCGAACCAATGGCCGCCATCAGAGCCGCCGCGGCCGCCCTCATGATGCACCATCACCACGATCGAGCCATCGCCGGCGACGCGCTTGATGAACGCGGGATGGGCATGCACCTGTACGCCCTCAACATGCCCGCCTTCCACATGGGCGTCGAATGAATCGTTGCTGCCGAGAATCCCCATGGGCGGGAACTGGCCGGGCTCGGCGAGCGCGCCGGTGATGATCGCCGTGGCGAACCAGGCCGGCGCGACCGCGCGATCGGGGGCGCGGTCAAACGCGGGATGATCGTTGGCATTGGGATGAGCGCCTTCGAATGGTCGCCCATCGCCACCTTGAACGGTGCCGGCCACGATCGTCCCCTCCGGGCGGTGATCGCCCCATTTCATATCGCCGATGCCGGCTAGGCCGCCCATGGGTTCGCCATCGCGCGGGCGGTCCATGGGCGGGGGCGCGGGATTGACCTGCGCTGCGCCGGCCGGTGGGCAGTCGCGCGGCGTGGCGGTCGCGATGGCGCTGCCATCCACCGAACGCGGCGCGATCCGCTGCGATGAATCATCGGCGCGGGTGGCGCGATCAGCCGTTACCCGGACCCCACCCGAGCCCGACATACCCGACGCGGCCGCGAATACCCGCGCCGGCTGGGCGGCACCGGCGGTCACCGCCGGCCGATAATCGCCGCCGCTCACCGTTCGCTGGAAATCATACGTCCGCACTACAGGCGGCAGCCCCGCGTAAGTCGATCCGGGCGTACCATCGCCATTTTGCGGAGCGCCGCCGGCAGTTCCTCCACCGCCCGCGCGAGCCGAGCCGCCATCCTGAGAGAGCATCTTCGGCGCATCCCGATTCGCCTCATCCTTCTTCCGATCCGGATCGGGATCGTCCGCGCCGGATCGATACGGCGGCTCCGGCGTTTCATCCGCCCCGTCGGCCACCGAACCATCCGCGCGGCGCTGCGATCCACTTTTAATGGCGATATTATTAATACCAACCGATGATCGCGCCGGCGCGCTCTTCGCCATCGCCACCGGCCGCCCCGCCCCGCCCGATTTCTCCCCGCCCGGCGCATGCGGCCCGGCCGGCCAGCCCATCCACACGGCCACCGATAGCACCATCGCCGCCTGCCCGTAAATCACCGCCCAGAGCAGCCGATGGGTCGCGGCCGTCAATCCCGCGATCACCGATGAGGCGATCTGCTCGATGATGACCGGCGCTGCCCCCGGCACTGTCGCCGCCGCGAGCGTTGATCCAAATAAGTCGGCCGGCAGGGCCCAGGCATCGCGCCCGCGCAGGAGCAGGGCGAGTGTGAGGATGCTCAGACCGGCCGCGCCCTTGTTCCTGCGTTTGCCACCGGCCGACTCGGCCGATGCGCGCTTGCCCAGGAGCTGGCGCAGGCGCGCCAGGGCCCGGCTGACGCGCTTCTTGGCCCCATCGCGCGAGATCGCCAGGCGATCGCCCATCTGCGGCAGGGTCAGCCCTTCATAAAAATGCATCAACAGCGCCTGCCGGTCCCGCTCGCCTAATAGCGACAGTCCATCATCCAGCGCGGCCTGCAGGCGCGGATCAATTCGGTCCGTCTCCTCCGGCTCGGTCTCAAAGCGCTTGCGGGCCAGATCGCGCGCCACACCCTGCCGCCGCTGATACCGCCCCTCTGATTTGCGCACATCCTTGAGGACAAACCGCGTTGTATTAAAGAGCCACCCTGCCACGCGCGTCTGCTCGGATAGAGTCCCCGCCCGCCGGGCCAGCAGCACGAAGACCGCCTGGCTGGCATCCTCGGCCAGGTGTTTATCGCGGAGGGTGCGCCGGCACATGGCATAGATCCACGGCAGATGCCGGCCGGTCAACTCGGCGAAGGCCTTTTGTGAGCCAATCTCGACATAGCGGCGCAGCAGACGCATGTCATCGGCATGCGAATCGGCGACGGCCGGCCCGGCGGGAGTTCCGGCCGGCGCGGGTTTGCGCAAAGCGGCCTGGCGCGCGGTGGCGGGAGGCGGGTCGCACAGATCGGAAGATGAATAGGGGGGCGGTGTCATGTACGCGGCAGGTGCAGGCGGATAAACAACTTACAATCGGCGGCGCGGGATGGCGATGGAACCATTATACAGATTCCCAATGGGCGCACCGCGCCCTTATTGATGCAATGGCTGTCAAAATGGGCCGAGGGGACAGCGGGCACGGGAATTAATCAGTGCAGCATAGGGGCGGGGGGATTAGCGGGGGAGGAGAGGGGGGAGGGAAGGCAGAAGGATGAAGGCAGAAGGATGAAGGATGAAACATGAAGACATGAAACATGAGGATTGGCGGGGGCGGAGGGGGATGGGAGCACGGAATGGGGTAGAATCCGGGGGTGAAGCGACTGGGGCGGTATATTTTCAATGGGCTGGCGATGTTGTCACTGCTGCTTCTTGGAGGACTCGCGGCGTTGTGGGGGTTGAGCGATTTCTCGACTCTTTCTTTCAGGCATCAGTGGCGAGTGGCTGATCAGGAATCGGACGTGGTTTCAGTGAAAGTCGCGGGCGGCGCTATCTTTGTTGATCGCCGGCGCTGCACTTATCAGTGGAGCCGCCGGTGGTCATCGCTCTGGAATTTGCAACAGCAAGAAGAGGGTTCCACATTCCAACTGCTTCCGCGCGACCCTCAGGACACGCTTCCGGGTTCACAACTCGGCGCTTTCGCCGGTGTTAAATGGGGAGATTCGACGCGAAACCTGTCGAATGGAAACTGGGTATCCATTCCGCTCTTGTACATGGTGCCTGTTCCTGGCGTCGTCGTTGCCATCAAAATGTGGTCAAGAGCCCGCGTGCGACGGCGGATCGAGCGGAAAAGACGCGGCCTTTGCGTGACCTGCGACTACGACCTCCGCGCTACGCCGGAGCGGTGTCCGGAGTGCGGTACGGCTAAAAAGGAGGCGACGGCATGAGGCGGATGGGCCGCTATATCTTCAATGTTCTGGCCGGCCTGTCGCTGTTGCTTCTCGCGTGGCTACCGTTTGGATTCTCTGCCGATGGCACGGTAACGCCTTCGCGGGGCAGGGGTGATCCGGGGGACTGGCCGCCGCCAAACGCGATCAACGTCCGGTTCTACGGCGGCCGACACAACAAATGGACGGCGGATGTGCCCGGCCCGGAATATGGGCAGAAGTTCGTCAGAGTCCCCATCATCGGCCGGGTGAGATTCTGGCCTGCGCTGGCGTTGCTCGTGCCGGCCCCGGTGGCATGGGCGGTGACACAGGCCATCCGAAGTTCGCGCCGCCGGCCGATCGATCCTGGTGACGATGGGGTCTGCCCGATCTGCGGCTACGATCTTAGGGCGACGCCGGAGCGGTGTCCGGAGTGCGGCACCGCTCCGTTCCCATCCACCCGTGCCATCAGGACACCATCATGAACATGGAAGTCCATCCTCATCGCCTCGCGCGCCTGGCCCGCAGGTTCATCCCCGTATGCATTGCGATCTTCATCGGAATTTGTTTCATCGCGATGGACCTTCTGCTCATCGGGTTCTGCAGTTCCCCTGTGTTCCATATCGGCAGCCATCCGGCTTATGTCGTGACCGCAAGCAGCCCAGCAAAAGAGTCCTACGAGTTCCGGCGCCATGACTTCGTCCGACTTTACGGCGGGGAAATTCGCATCGAGCACTGGGAACTGCCCAGTCGCCGGGAAAGTGAAATGCTCAACGGGCTTTCCAATGATGAGGTCTGGCCGGGCTACGTCTCCCCTTTGCCGCCCGAACAGTGGCGCCGTCTGGGCGTGGCCTACGGGATCAAGCCGCCCGGCGTTTACCCGCGAGGGGCAAGAAGGCCCACGCAGTTGGAGTTCGGTGTTTCGATTCTTTCATTTCCCGCCTGGCCGCTGCTGCTTGTGGGCATTCCACCGGTTTTCTGGCTGACCCGCTGCTGGCTTCGCGGCCGAAGGCGCAGGCGGCGGTTGCGTCTCCACCAATGCCTCATATGCGGCTACGACCTCCGCGCTACGCCCGAGCGCTGCCCGGAATGCGGGCTTGTCGCCGAAAAAGATACAAAAGACGCCTTGAAAGGCGCGCTGTGGCGCGCCACGGAAAAACTATCGACGTAGCTTGGCCTGTAGCTCAGTAGTTCCAAGTTCACCCCGACGGCCCCGTGATGGAGCTAAGTGGCGGGATGTTGGGAGGATGCATCGACTCCGAACAGCCCAGGCTTGCCTCGGCGCAGTGCTGGAGCATCAGCAGCATGGTCCGCAGTCGCAGGC
>JBBRTW010000478.1:0-5413 GCA_038244055.1 Tepidisphaerales bacterium
CGACGAGGTAGATGAGGAAGGCGATATTCAAGAACCACGGGTCGCCCCGGCCTTCATACTGGTAGTAGGCCAGCATGCAGAAAAAGACCAGCGCCAGAAGCAGCCGGCCGGCGGTCAGGAGATTGGGAACGTGGCGGAACATCGTTGGAGGATTCTAAGCGGAAACAGGGCCGGGGGCGAGGGAGGGGAAAGGCAGAAGGATGAAGGATGAAGGATGAAGAAAATGGGGTGGCATGGGTAAGGCTTTCAGGCCTTACCCGTGGGCTGCCCTGCAGCAATGGGCCCAATCAGAGGGACCATTGCTGGCCGATCTGATGGATTACGATGCGGCGGGTGTCGTTTCCGGAAATGGTGAGGAGACGTTCGAGAGGCTCGGCCGTGGGTTCGTGGGAGAGGCGAAAAGTCGAGTGGTGCATGGGCAGGAGATGGGCCGCGCGGAGGTGGTCGGTCATCTGCCACGCCTGCTCGGGCGTGGCGTGGGAGGCGAGGTAGGGGTTGTAGCCGCCGATGCCGAGGATGGCGAGATCGATCGGGTCGGACTGGCGGATGTCGGCGAAGTGGTCACCGAAGGCGGTATCGCCGCCGAAGACGATTCGCCGGCGCGGGGCGGCGAGGGATTCGAGCAGGTATGCGTTGTAGCCGCGATGGGAATCGAAAAACGTGCGCGCCCCCCAGTGGGCGACTTTGAGCGCGGTGATCTGGAGCGTGGGGCTCTGAAACGCCGGGGTCTGGAGCGTGGAAGTCTGGAGCGCGGGGGTCTGGAGCGAGCGCAACCCGGAGGATTCGCCCCAGCGCAGTTCGGTGATCTGGCGGAAGCCGAGATCGGCCAGAAGATCGGAGGTGCCGAGGGAGGTGATGATGGGGATTTTCTTGTCGAGCGCGGCGAGCGTGGGGCGATCGAGATGATCGTAGTGGGCATGGGAGAGGAGGATCAGGTCGATTTTGGGGAGATCGCCAATGGAGAGCGCGGGGGCGAGATGGCGGCGCGGGCCGGCGGTGAGAAGGCCCAGGCCGATGCCGACGCGGTTGGAGAAGACGGGGTCGGTGAGGATCGTCAGTTCGCCGATGCGGATGAGGAGCGTGGCGTGGCCGAGCCAGGCGGCGGCCAGGGTCTGGTTTTCCCAGTTGGAGAGATCGGGGCGATGGAGCGCGGCGGGAGGGGCATTGAGGTGATCGAGCCAGCGGAGTCGGCCGCGCCCGCGCCCGAGGAAATCGGCCAGGCGCAAAGCAGCGTGGCTGTGCTTGAGGGAGTCGGTAATCGATTTCCAGGCGGGGGGCTTCACGAGGGCGCGGTCTCCTGGGGGATTGTAGGCCGCTCACTCAAAATCGAATGTTCCGCGCGTGACGCCCAATTGGCTCAGAACGCGCAGGGAGCGCACGGCGGAGCGGCCATCGGTTCGGCCGAGGATGACATCGGCGTAGCGGTCGAGGAGCGCGGTGGTTTCATCCGCATTCTGACGGAGGAGTTCGACGCGGAAGAGGCGCAGGCCGAGTTCCTGCATTTTGGGGACGAGTTCGGCGGCGGATTGAGCGGTGGCGTTGAAGAGCGTGTTTCGGCAGCCGACATCGGCGACCAGGGGATGGGATTGGCCGACGCGGTCGCGAAGATCGACTTTATGGATGTCGCAGGGCCGGCCGCAATCGCGGTGATCCTTGCCGGTGGAGAGAGTGTGGCAGAAGACGCAGTGCTCCATGTGGAACATGGGCATGTGCTGGTGGATGACGGCTTCGAAGAGTGCGGGCGAGACCCGGCCGAGCATGGCGGCGAGCTGTTTCCAGTTGAGGTCGTAGCCGGGGACCAGCCGGCGCAGGCCGGCGGAGTGGTAGATGCCGGCGGTGAGCTCGTTGGCGACGTTGAGGGAGTAATCGCCGAGCAGGGGGATGTGGGGGAAGTTCTCGGCGAAGAAACAGAGGCCGGCAAGATTGCGGATGAGGATTGCATCGGGCTCGTGGGCGGCGATCTGGCGGAGCAGGCCCTCCTCGGCCGGCTTGATGATGCGCGTGGTGGCGAGGGCGACGGTCAGGCCGGCGGGGCGGGCGATGGAAAGGGCATCCTTGTATTTTCGGACGTCTTCGAAATCGCAATAGACGGTGGGGATGGGGAGGGTGCGGTTCCAGGCGATGAGGGCGGAGAGCTGCTCGATGGAGCGAACGAGGACGGTCATGGAGGATTGGGCGATGGCGGTGGCACCGTCGTCGTCGGCTGAATCGTCGATCGCGGTGATCGTGGTGGTGTCGATCGCGGTGGGGGCCGCGGCGGCGTTGTCGATGTTGGTGGCCGCGTTCGCGGGAGTCAGGCGCTGCACTTCATCGCGCAAGTGTTCGAGGGCTTCGGGCTCGGCGATGGTCACCGTGCCCGAACCTGCGCGCGCCTTTAAGAGCGCTTCCACCGCCTGGCGGCGGAGATCGTTCAGAACGCTTTTGGGCACCATGACCGGATCGAGGGGATCGGCGTGGACTTCGGCCAATTCGAAGGGAGTATCGCCGAGGCGGCCGAACTGATCGCGCAGGGATTCGAGCGTGAGAGGGTGTTTATTGGCGCGCTCGAGGAGACGATCCCAACTCGCTGAACCGGCTCGGCCATCGGGGTCGGTAAGCGCGATGGAGATCATTCCGCCGAGGGTGGCCGATACGCGGAGATCGACCGGGATGCGGCGGACCAGCACATCGCGCGAGTAGGTTTGATCGAGCTGTTTGCGAACATCGGGATCATCGGTTTTCCAGACGATCGCGCCGGGCATGAGGGAATCGAGATCGATGGAATCGCGCGCGAAGGTGAGTTCGAGGATTTGCGGAGCGCGTTGGGATAGAAGCGGGTGGCGCGGGCCGGTTGTTTGGCGGCCATGAGGGGAGGATGTGATGGGCCGCGCGGGGAAGATTTCGTAGATGCGGCCGCCCTGTTCATCCTGATCCGGGTGGCCTTCATCGAAGACGACGCCATCGCCCGGCTTAAGGGCGACCTGGCGGCCATCGATTTTCATTCGGCCATTGCTGCTGATGGGGTCGATCTCCACAAGCACGCCGCGCCGGGTCGTTCCGGCGATGGTGCCGATGCGCAGGCCGCGCGATTTGGGGAAAAGGGCGGGGACGAGTTCGGAATGATCGATGCCGTCGAGGAAGGCGTGGGTGAAGCCGCGCGAGAAAATCTGGGCGAGGTGGCGCTTGTGCTGGTCGTCGATGCGATACGGCTGATTCGCCAGTGCGGCATCGAGGGCGGCGCGATACGTCTGCGTGGTGGCGGCGACGTACTGTGCGGATTTGAGTCGGCCTTCGATCTTGAAGCAGGAGACGCCGATTTTCACGAGGTCATCGGTCAGGTCATACGCGGCCAAATCCTGCGGGCTTAGGAGGTAGGCTTTATCGCCAATGTCGCGGTGCTGGCCATCGACGATGAGGTCATAGGGGAGTCGGCAGGCCTGGGCGCATTGGCCGCGATTGGCGGAGCGGCCGCCGAGCGATTCGCTGGTGAGGCATTGGCCGGAGTAGGCGACACAGAGCGCGCCGTGGACGAAGACCTCGAGCGGCATTTCGGTTGCGGCGGCGATGGCGGTGACGTCTTTGGCGGAAAGCTCGCGGGCGAGAACGACCCGGCGCACGCCGAGTTTTTGTTTGATGAACTCGATGCCGCGCGGCTCGGTGAGTGTCATCTGGGTTGAGCCGTGAACGTGGAGATCGGGCGCGATGCGCTGGATCAGGCGGGCCAGGCCGAGGTCCTGGACGATGACCGCATCGACTTTGGCGGCGATGATTTTATGGACGAGGTCGGCCGCCGTTTCGAGCTCATCGGAGAAGATCAGGACGTTGAAAGTCAGGTAGCCTTTGACGTTGTGGGCGTGGAGATACTCCATCACGCGCGGAAGCTCGTCTTCGGTGAAGTTGTGGGCGCGATGGCGGGCATTGAAATTGTCGAGGCCAAAGTAGACGGCATCCGCCCCGTTGGCAACGGCGGCGCGGAGTGCCTCCCAGTCGCCGGCGGGAGACATGAGTTCGGGACGGAGATGGGGTGTGGTTTGCGGGGACATCGTGGGGAATGGGGCATTATACGGGGGACTTGGGGTGTGGGCTATGGGGTGATCGGGAGGTTGGAGGGTCATCGAGGGCCCGTTCTATCGTCTTCGCTGCCGCTTGCATGGGCGGGACGCCCATGTCACGGGAGTCATGGTTTGGCGTTTCCATTGCCATGGCGATATCTTTGCGGGCTATGAGCCATATCGCACTACTATCCTGGGGGCTGGTGACTTTGATGTTGGCGGGAGTGATTTTCGCGGCCGAGCCTTTGCCGCCGGATAAGTTGCCGGTGGTGAAGGAACTGCCGGATCCGTTCCTGTTCAACGATGGAACGCGCGTGAAGACGAAGGAGGATTGGGAGAAGCGGCGGGCGGAAATTCTGGAGATTGTGTCGGCCTACGAGTATGGGCATCTGCCGCCCGCGCCCGGGAATACGAAGGTGTTCGAGCTGGTCTCGGGGGGCGTGGAGCTGATTAAAGGGGCGAGCCACAAGCAGTATCGGGTGACGGCCGGGCCGGAAGCCAAGCCGGTTTCGTTTCTGCTGGATTTGACGATTCCATCTGGGAAGGGGCCATTTCCGGTGATCATTCGCGGGGACTGGGGATGGCATAAGACGGCCGCGGATATCACGGCGGAGGTGGTGAAGCGCGGGTACATTCTGGCGGATTACAATCGCGTCGAGGTCGCGCCCGACAACAAGGGGCGGGAGACGGGGATTTATTTGAGTTATCCGGAAGGGGATTACGGGGCGTCGGCCGCGTGGGCGTGGGGTTTCCATCGCTGCGTGGATGCGGTGCTGACGCTGCCATTCGTGGACAAGGAGAAGATCGTGGTGACGGGGCACTCGCGTGGCGGGAAGGCGGTGCTGCTGGCGGGGGCGACCGATGCGCGGATCGCGCTGACGGTGCCGAACGATTCGGGGTGCGGCGGATGCGGGTCTTTGAAATATCAGGCGGCCAAGAGCGAGGATGTAGCGCAGATCACCAAGAGCTTTCCGTTCTGGTTCGCACCGATCTTCACGCAGTTCGGCGGACAGCAGGAGAAACTGCCGCTGGATCAGCATTTCGTGAAAGCGCTGGTTGCGCCGCGGGCGCTGCTGGAGACCGAGGCGCTGGGGGATTTGTGGGCGAACCCGGAAGGCTCGCGGATCACCTATGCCGGGGCGAAGGAAGTGTATAAGTTCCTGGGCGCGCCGGAGAAGCTGGCGATCGTGTATCGCGAGGGAGGGCACGAGCATAATTTCGCGGACTGGGGCGTGCTGCTGGATTATGCGGATGTGCTGTTCTTCAAGAAGAAGCCGGCGACGGAGCGCGATTGGGATGGTAACCCGTTTCCGAATTCGCCGAAGATGTTTGGGTGGACTGCGCCTTGAGATTCCACCTGGATTATTTTTTGCCGGCGAGGC
>JBBRTW010000479.1:0-5411 GCA_038244055.1 Tepidisphaerales bacterium
CCCTGAGGCGCGGCGGCGGGGGGTGGGGGAGGGCGGGAAGAGGCGGGGGATAGGGGGGCGGGGGGGAAGCCGGGGGAATGCGGCCGGCGTTGAAATGGCGGGCGATTGCATAACCATTTGCCGCATTCATGGCCCGCGTTCCCCAAGTCTCGCTACGGGTGGAAATGCCTCATCGTCCTTTCGTCTCAATGTCTCGATCGGAACGTTGCTTCTGTCAATTCGGCCAAGCGATCCAATACCTGCTCATCAATTTGGCCAGGGAAAAGCCGCCATTTCCAGTTGATTTTGTCGGTTCCAGGGGTGTTCATTCTCGCTTCGGAATTGAGGCCGAGGAGGTCCTGGACGGGGGCGATGGCGAGGTTGGCGACCGACGTCCATGCGAGGCGGATCATGGACCAGGCGGCGTCGTTATCGGGGAATTGGCCGGCGTATTGGTGGAGGGCGCGCTTCTGGGGTTCATCGAGTTTGGCGAACCAGCCGGCCGAAGTGTCGTTGTCGTGGGTGCCGGTGTAGGCGACGCAGTTGCGGCGGTAGTTGTGGGGGAGGAAGGGATTGTCGGAGGAGCCGCTGAAGGCGAACTGGAGGATGCGCATTCCGGGGAGGTGGAAATCATCGCGGAGTTTTTCGACATCGGGGGTGATCAGGCCGAGGTCTTCGACGATGAAAGGGAGGTGGCCGAGTTCGCGATTGAGGGTTTTCAGGAAGGCGCGGCCGGGGGCTTTGACCCAATGCCCGGCCGCTGCGGTGGTGGCGCGGGCGGGGATTTTCCAGTAGGCGGACAGGGCACGGAAATGGTCGATGCGGACGATGTCGGCCTGTTTGAGCGCGGCTTTGGCGCGCGCGATCCACCAATCGAAATTGCGGCGGCGAATCTCGGGCCAGTTGTAGAGGGGATTGCCCCAGAGCTGGCCGGTCTCGGAGAAATAGTCGGGCGGCACGCCTGAAACCGCGGTCGGGCGGCGCTTTTTGTCGAGGAGGAAGAGTTCGGGGTGGGACCAGACATCGGCCGAGTTGGGGGAGATGAACATGGGCAGATCGCCGAGGAGCTTGATGCCGCGCGAGCCGGCGTACGCGCGGAGGGCGGCGAGCTGGCGGAAGAAGATGAACTGGGCGAATTGGTGGAGTTCGATATGGGCGGCCAATTCCCGCCGAGCATCGTTCATCGCGGTGGAGTCGCGCTCGATGAGTTCGCCCGGCCAGTCATGCCAGCGCCGGCCGCGATGGTCGCCGATGGCCATGAAGAGTGCGTAGTCTTCGAGCCATTCGGCATTTTCCGCGCGGAAGGATTCGAATTCATCGCGGAGATCTTGACTTGCGGGTGTTGAATGACCTGCGCGGAGTTTTTCCAATGTGCGCGACAGCATCGCGTATTTTCGGGCTGCCGCACCTACATCGAGAACGCCTGTCGATTCCGATCGCAAAGGCGGCAGATCAGACGCATCGAGCAGGCCGTCGCGCGCGAGCAACTCCGGACTGATCAGCGCGGGATTGCCGGCCATGGCGGAATAGCATCCATAGGGGCCGCCATCGGCCTGATGCGGGCCGAGCGGGAGTGTTTGCCACCAGGTTTGTTTCGCGCGCGACAGGGCATCGATGAATTCGAACGCGGCCGGACCGAGATCGCCAATGCCGAAGGAGCCGGGGAGGGAGGTGATGTGGAGCAAGAGTCCGGAGGAGCGGGGGAGGAATTGGGAGGGCGCGGGGGTAGGCACGAGAGATGGAATAGCAAGCGGGGGCGGGGGCGGCAAGCTTTGTCGAACGCGGCCTTTTGCCGGCATGCTGAGCCCATTGCCGTCATCATGAGGGGAGCTATGCGACCTGAAGAATCTGGCTGATCCATCGAGGGACGCTAACAGAACGAACGGCCCAATACGTAGCGGCAAGATTCTTCGGGTCGCATAGCTCCCCTCAGAATGACAATCAAGTCCGGAATGGCAGTCAACTGCGTGAGCGCCTTTATGCCCTCTGCCTGCGACGCAATAGCATCATCGCAGCGCCGAAGCCTGCGAGGGCAGTGGGCTCGGGGACGCCGACGCCGCCGCGATCGGCGTCGCTGCTGACGAAGGCGGGGGCGATGTCGATCAGGCTCCACTGGGTTCCGGTGCCGCCGTATTGGAGGATCTCGTGCGAACCGGCTTCGAGGCGGAAATCGCCGCCGAGGGTTTTGCCGCCGATTCGGGTGGGCAGGGTCAGGATGTGGGCGCTTTCATCCATGTTCGAGAGCAGGAGCGACAGCTTGTTGAGTGAAAGGGAGTACATGCCCGAGAAGACGACGCCGGCCGATTCGATGCTCTTGCTGACGCCATCGGTTTTTACGCGCGTGTCGAGCGTGGCGATCTGGGCATCGGGGGCGGCGAAAAGCGGAGCGAACTGGGGCGTGCCGTTCCAGCCGGTGGTGATGTCCTGCTGGAACTGCTCGGGGGTGTAGCCGACGACGCCGCCATCGAGCCCGTGGAAACCGCTGGCGCCGCGCAGGCGGTAGTGCAGCAACTGCGCCTGGAAATCGCCGCGCGAGGGCAACTGGTTGGAGGTGACGAACTGGTAACCGTTGGATGAATCGTGATCGGAATCGAGCGCGGTGTTGGCCCAGTTGTTGAAGCGGTTCACATAGGGCACGGCCTTGACGCCCGCGGGGAGGCTGGCGGAAGTCATCGAGAGGCGGGTCAACGGCTGGGTGAACAGCGCGGATCGGATATTGGGCGCGGTCGAGTCGCCCGAGGCCGGGCTCTTGTAAAACGGGGAGCCGGGGTAGAGATCATCGCTGACCATGTTCAGGCCGGTCGCGGCGAAGCCGGCCGAGCCGATGCCGGTCAGGCCGGCGGGCTTGCTGGGGTCCATGCCGGCCGGGGAGAAGGCGAAATTGGAGACGTAGGATCTGCCGGCGGCCAGGGCGGTACCGGTCAGGCCGGTGGAGCGAATCTGCTGGACCGTTGCGGTGACCTGCGCGACGGCATTAGCGCCTTCGTAATCGAGGAATGTGTAATCTATATTGTACTTGTTGAAGATCGCGTTGACGGTCTGCTGGCTCAGGGGCGTTTCGATTTTTACGGCCTTTACGGCCTGGCCCGATAAAAATGCATCCACCGTCGCGACATTGTCGTTGGTGAGGAAGATCGACGAGGTAATCCCCGGCCCCGAGGTGGAGCCGCGCTGATCGAGCCAGAAGAAATTCTCCGCGCGGGCGGGCGCAGCGCCAAGGCCCAGGAGCATCGCCGCACCGGCGCAGGCCGCCCAGCAACGCTTCGAACCGACGCTTTGAGATCGCTTGAACATCATCAACCCTCCAGAAGACCGGCCGAGCGGATCGCGCGGCCAGAAACGCCGCGACTATTGGTCTTTCGAGCGCCCCGCAATCGATCTTCAATGATGCAAGGGTAAAATCTCCGGATCGCAACAATTCGCCGGAGGTTCAACGCGCGCCACCGGCGCAGGCGGCACAAACGGACTGATCGGCCTCCATGCTTCAACTCGCAATGTACGATGGGTTACGCGTCGGTTATCATCGCGCCGGGAGCATTATTTGACCTCGATCCCAATCGACTTTTCCGCACAGTCCAAGCTGACGGCCGATGCGTTTGAATCCGCGGTCCGGCAGGGTGAATCGTGCGCGCTGTTCGTGCCGGGATGGGTTTTACAGAAGCTGATCGCGGGCGACCGCCGGCGCGGAGCGCCTTCTTCGGGATCGCGGATTCGGGCCCATGTGCTGCCGCGCAACCGGCTGCTGGAGATCGCCGAAACGCAGGAACTGCCGCTGGGCGATGTGCCGGGGGGCGGCGCGGATTCGGTGGTGGTGCTGGCGCGGCCGGATGCGGAAACGCTCGCCAATACGCCAGCGCCCGAGATGCTGGTGTCGTACTGGAGATTGCTGTTTCAGGCGCGGATCGGCGCAGCGACGGCGGCTGTCCTGGAATCATCCGATAATGCCGAGGCGGCGGCGCAGCAACGCATCGCGCTGCTGGGCCGGAGCGTTTTCAACGAGGCGCGGTTCGTGCTGCAGCGCGAGCGCTACCTGTCATTTTCAGCGGAGGATTCGGCCGCCTATGCGGAATTCGCGGCGCTTTATCTGACGCTGACGCATTTCTCGCCACGGGCGCTGACGGCGTTTTTCCCGGCGGTGGCGGATCACGATGCCCTGCGCGGGCTGCTGGATAAGGATATTGCCTCGGAGCGCATTCTCGCCGGCACGCGGCCGCCGGGCGCGCCGGATCCGATTCGGCCATCGCACGATGCGCCGCCCGCGCCCGCGCCGATTCGAGCGCTGACGGCGCTGGCGAGAAAGGATGCCGGGCGGGTCGATCGGCTGCTGGAACTGGCGCGGCATAACGATACGGTGGGCAATGATGTTCGCGCGGGGATTTATCGGATGCGGGCCTGCCGGACGGGCCAGGGAAATCCGGCGGTGATCTACGCCGAATCGCGGCAGGATCTGGACGACATCGTCCGCAGATTATCGGCCGCGCTGCAACTCGATGAGGAAAGCGCGCGTTCCTGGCGGGCGACGCTGGGCGAATTGCTCGATAACGCGGCTGGCGGATGGTGGAACGCGGAGGGGCGGCTGCTTTACGATCTGCAAAAAGTCTGCGTGTACCACGAGCGGGAAATCTACTCGGTCAATGTCGTCGATTACTGCATGGAGCGGGGGCGGCGGCCGCTCAAGCGCCCGCAGCCGGCGCAGCGGCTGGTGCTGATGACCAAGGCCCTTCGTTCGGCGCTTTACCGGATCGACCGGGCGCGGGTTACGCCGCGCACGCGCCTCGATCTGCTTCATCTGATCGAACGGGCCATCGAGAGCATCAGCCAGCGCCTGCGGTTCTTCCTCAGCACCGGGATCGCCAGCGCCCTTGAGCACGATCTGCACCCGCAAACGGTCACCGAGCATGTCGCGCGCGACAAGGTGGTCGAGGAACTTCTCGACAACATCGGCGAGCGCGGCTACCTGCGCTTCTCCGATGTGCGCGATGCGATCTCGCGGAACCAGGTCAAGCTCGACGATCTGGCGGGCCCGGGCGAGTTTTTCGGCGGCGATCAGCTCCTGCGCATCGATCGAAAGCTCAAGGAAAATCTCGATTACGTCTACCACCGGGGGGAAATTTATCTGCGCGGGTTCCATCGGCTTTCCTCCGCGTTTTTTGCCACAAAGATCGGGCGTCTCATCACGCGGCTGGCGATTCTCCCGGCCGGCGGGGCGTTTCTGATCCTCGAAGGGCTGGATCACACCGTCGGCAAGTTGATCCTGCACGCGCAGCACGGAAAGACGGAAGCCGTCAAAGGCCTGGCCACCTCGGCGGCGGAATCGCTGGCACCGAGCTTCACGGAGACCGCCAGCAAGGCCGCCGAGAAGCACCAGGAGGTTTTCGCGCAGTGGTGGATGATCCTTGGCCTGGCGATTTTCCTGATGGGCGTGATCAACA
>JBBRTW010000480.1:0-5365 GCA_038244055.1 Tepidisphaerales bacterium
AAAGATCCATTCTACAAGACGTTTCATGTGTAGGCCGCCAATCTCAAGCAGTCTCTTAGTTGATCAATTCAAAGTTGTGGCGTTTTGTCCCGAGCGCGCATCTTTTTGCCCTTGATGAGCAGAATCGGGTAGCCGAGCGCAAACGTACCGATACCGATTACGATAGCCGATATGGCTTTTGAGGGTCCGTAGAAAAGGTACTGGGTAAAACCGACCGTTAGGCCCGTGACGAAGGAGATGAAGAAGGGCTGATCGTAGGCGTTGAGTTTGCCGCGGATGCCCTTGGCGCCTTCGGTGACCGGAGCATTGACCGAGCCGCGCTTGTGATGGCCGAAGTGCATGGCCAGAAAGCATTCGGTGGCGGCCAGGAGCAGCACGGCGACCATGAAGCCCCAGGACCAGTCGTTGCCGGAATCCGAGAGCAGCCCGGCGATGGAGAAGGTTTCATCCTCGACGCCGAGCTCGATATCGCCCATGGCCTTGCGGATGGCCTCGGGCGAGATGACGCGAATGTCGGCCTCGTTGGCGGGGACATTGACTACGACGGGGTAGGTGCGACTACCGGTGTTCAGCTTGTACTCGCCCGGCTTGGTCATCGGCTTGGAGGAGTGGTAGGTGGTGACGCCGGCTTTGGAGGTCACCGGCTCGATGGCGACGGGGTTTTTCTTGTCGTCGATCAGGGTCGGGGCAGCCGTCAGGCCCAGTGCCTGCGGGATATCGAGGGAATCGCCGACGATCAGGTTCATCCAGCGATCGCCCGCGCCGACCGAGCCGGCGAGCAGTTCGTGCATCAGGGTGACGTAGGCGGGCTTGGGGGGCAGGCCGTTCCATTCAGGGTTGGCGGTGGTGGTGACGAAGACGACCCGGCCGCGGCCGAGGGTGTGGGTGATGATCGCGGGGTCTTTGGAAGCGGCGTAATCGAGGACGCGCTCGGCCGGGGAGTTGTTGGCCAGTTCGACTTGCCAGTAGGACCAGATCAAGGCGGTGGTCAGGCCGGACTGCTCCTGGTTCTTGAACTCCTTCATGAAGGGATGGGGGTTGCCCCGGTAATCGAAGGCGAAATGCTCGGGTTTGTCGTTGGAGGTGACGGTCTTGATGAGCCGGCCGGGGATCAGCCCGGCGGGGAGAAGGGTCTGGTTGTAGTTGTCGGCATTGATGGCCGGGCCGGCGAAGAAGATGACCGCGCCCCCCTGCTCGACGTAATGCTTCAACTGCTCGGCCTGGGGCGCGCTGATCTGGCCGACATTGGTGAGGAAGACCGCGCGGTAATTGCCGAGCACCTTGTTGGCCAGTTCGATCTCCCCAATGGGCGGTTCGGGGGAGACGTAGGAATCGGTTTTCTTGTTGGTCGAGCGGGAATCGGATTCGGCTTCCTTCGGAGGCGACAGGGCGAGTTCCAGGAACGAACCCGAACCCTGAAGAGCGCCGATGCCGCGTTCGCCCTCGACGATGAGGATCTTCATCTCGGAGGCGACATCGATGACGCGCCAGCGAGTGTTGTCGACCTTGAGATGGTCGTCGCCGGGAAGGGTCACCGAAAACACGCGCGGGCCGCCCTCTTTGATTGCCAATCCGCTGAGGGGCTGCGCGGGCGTTTCGAGATCGAGTTTGACGCTCTTGGCGACGCCCACGGGAACATCATTGAGCTTCCATTGGACGACCGAGTCGGGGGTATTTCCGTAGCCCTTGACGATGGTGGCGAAATCGGCCGTCCATTTGGTGGTCACCAGGTTCATGGCCGGGGAAATGTCGAGAACGGCCTGGTTCCACTGGCCGGGTTTGCCGAGGGAGAAGAGCTTGGGTTTGCCGAAGACCTTGGCGAGTTCCGGGCCGATCTCCTTGAGGGCCTCGGCCGACTGCGGAGCTTCGAAGGCGGACTTGGTGCCATCGGTGAAAATGTACAACTGCTTGCGGGGAAGGGATTTTTCCTCCTGGGCGGTGCGAAGGGCAAGTTGGAACGCGCCATTGAGGTCGGTGCCGGCGGCGGTCTGCTCGATGCGGTCGATGGCGGCGCGGGCCTGCTGGAGGTCGTAGGTGGGCTTGGTGGTGACGGCGTGGGGATCGGTGGTCTTGTCGCGATCGATGGGCGACGAGGCGGTGATGATCATCACGGCCTCGTTGCCGGTGGCGAGGTTGTCGATCACTTTTTTGGCCATCAGCTTGGCCTGGTCGAGATGGGTCTTGGCCTCGCCGCGCCCGCCGGGCTCGTAGGCCATGGAGTAGGAATTGTCGATGACCAGGATATGCAGTCCCGAGCGCTGGCCGCCCAGCGCGGCGAGGGAGTTGTTCTCGCAACCGAGCGGGCGGGCCAGGGCCAGCCCCATCAGAATCATGAGCAGGCAGCGGCAAGCCAGGAGCACCCACTGCTCGAACTTGAGCTTGCGGCGGTTCTTGCGCATGGCCTGGAGGAGATACTCCATGGCGGCCCAGCGCACGATGCGGAAGCGGCGGCGGTTGAGAATGTGGATGATGATGGGGATGGAGGCGGCGATTCCACCGGCCGCGACGAACCACGGGGCGACCACCCAGGCGGCGAGAATGTGAGGGATGCTCATCATGTCAGAATTTCAGGAGCAAGTGTTCAAAGGTGCATCTTGGCGGAAATCCGCCGGTCATTGCGGACCGGTCATTATTTAATTGTTGCCGCGCGGGTGGCCAGGAAGCCGCTCAAGGTGACATCCAGCGCATCGCCGGAATTCATGCGCGTGTAATCGATATTCATGCCGCGGCAGGTCTTCTTGAGCTGTTCGGTGAAGTTGGCGAGCTGCTCGAGGTAGCCCTCGCGGAGGGCGCGGGGCTCGGTCAGAAGCTCGCCCATCTCCTCCATGCCCTTGAAGAGAGTCACATCGTCGAAGGAGAAATCGAGCTCCATCGGGTCGAGAATCTGGAAGGCCATGATCTCGTGGCGCTTGTAGCGAAGATGCCGCAGGCCCTTCTTGATCGATTCGATATCGTCGAAGAAGTCGGAGAGGATCACGATCAGGGAGCGGTGGTGCAGTTTCTCGGCCAATTGGTCGAGAATCCGGCCGGTGTTGGTCTTTTTCAGGCGCGGGATCATCGTCAGCTCGTGGGTGATGATCTTCCACTGGCTGGCGGCGTTGGAGGGCTTGAAATACTTTTTCAGTTCGTTGTCGAACACCGCCAGGCCGGCCGAGTCCTGCTGCTGGATGGCCATGTAGGAGAGGGAGGCGGCGATGGCGGTGGCGTGATCGTACTTGGACCAGGAAATTCCATCGCCGGCATTGATGGAGGAATAACCCATCGATTCAGAAGCATCGACGACGCAGATCAGGTGGAGATTGGTCTCCTCCAGATACTGCTTGAGATAGATTTTGTCATTGCGGCCAAAAACCTTCCAATCCACGTGGCGGATGTCATCGCCGGCGACGTATGGGCGATGCTGGGCGAATTCGACCGAGATGCCCTGATACGGCGAGCGGTGCATTCCGGTCATCAATCCTTCGACGATCAGGCGCGCCCGAAGATCGAGCGCGGAAATGCGCGCGAGGGTGCGCGGGTCGAGGTACTTGCGGTATTCGGCGGCGTGGGGGAGTTCGGGCATGAAACGGCACTCAAAAAAAAATTAATCTTCGCTCTTATCGCGACCACGTTCGGCTGGGATTGCGCCGGTGCTGCTAATGCTGGTGATTTGCTTCACATAGATGCACTCGAATTTTCCACTTGGCAGCGCAAACACAATGCTGGTGCTGCGGTCGCGCGGCAGGAGAAGGAAGTCGCGATTCGCAACGACAAACGAGCGCGAATCGGCCGAGTAAATGGTGAATGGCTCAAAAGGATTTCGAACCAGGAGACTGCGAATCTCATCGATGCTCATGAATTACTCCGACCCGTCCTTACGCCGCCTCCGGGTACGAGGCGGAACAGCGCCATCACTCTCGATATCCGTCACGTTCTTCAGATAGACAAATGCGAACCGTCCTTTGGGAAGGATCACTGCTTCAATCTCCAGGCATTTCAGATGGTGCAATGGTCAGGATCATTGCAACCTTGGGAAGTTCAGCCTTGCTAAGTGCCTTCTCGGCAATATTCCATACGAGAAGCTGCCGCTCCGGGTGGCCCCACTTTTCAAACTTTTTCGCAACCACCACAAATCGATAGCGGTCCCCTCTGACGTTTTCCGAATCGACTTCCGCACCACGGACGCCTTTTTGTAGATGCGTCGTCAATTTCGATACATAGGGAGGCAGCTTCAAAGTTGCTTTAGGCATTTCCTTACCTCATCAACAGTTTCAATGTAGGTTCTGGCTCGATCCAATTTGGCCATTGCTGGCGAATATCGCGCATATATCGTCCATTCTTCGCAAATCACTCTCAACTGAACCCATGCATTCAACCCCGACCTGGTCCTTTCCAGCATCAATTTCTTCTGGACTTCCGGCAGAAATCCCAACATATCTTCGAGTTCGTGACTGTAGAGCAGACTCTGTACCGCTCTATCAGATTCAGACAATTTCGCCGGATCGACTGGCCTTTCCAAGTAAGGATGGCGATCGAGCAAAGCGGCCTTCAACAAACATTCTATGACGATTCCTGCAAGGTAGATTGCACCATTGGCTCGCTCTTGCTGGTTAGCCCGCAGCAAACAGACCGCATCGCCAAATCTCCTCTCTGCGACCGAACGAAGCTGCCCCGGACTTAGGCGCAACTTCACGAAAATATCGCGATGCTTCGCCATATAGCGTTACGCCGTCTTCGCCTCCACCGGCCCATCGCGCAACACTTTCGCAGTCGCCGCATCCATATCCTCATACTGCTGGCGCGGGATGAAGTCGATCAGCTTCTTGATGATGTCATCCGAGCGGATACCCTCTGCCTCGGCGTTGAAGTTCGTCACGATGCGATGCCGCAACACCGGCGACGCCACCTGGCGGATGTCTTCCGTCGACACATGATACCGGCCCTTGAGCAGCGCCCGAGCCTTGCCGGCCAGGATCAAATACTGGCTCGCGCGCGGGCCAGCGCCCCAGCCAATGTAATCCTTGATGAACGGCGGCACATTGCCTTCGGAGACGCGGGTCAGGCGGGTCAGTTGCAGGGCATAGCGAATGATGTGGTCGGCCACCGGCACCTTGCGGACGATCTCCTGCAATCCGATGACCTCTTCACCGGACAGCACATGTTCGAGTTCGACCTTCCGCCCGGCCGTCGTCAGGCGGACGATTTGGAATTCCTCTTCCTCGCTCGGATAGCCGACGTTGATCTTGAACTGGAACCGGTCCAACTGCGCTTCGGGCAGGGGATAGGTGCCTTCCTGCTCGATGGGGTTCTGCGTCGCCAGAACGAAAAACGGCTGGGGCAGGCGATGCTGCTTGCCGCCGGCCGTCACCTGATGCTCCTGCATGGC
>JBBRTW010000481.1:0-5365 GCA_038244055.1 Tepidisphaerales bacterium
CATCGGCCAGGTCCTGCGGGCGCCGCCGCAACAGCGACCCCTGCTGATCGGCGGCGGATAGCCGGTCAACTCCCAGTCATAAGAATTCTCACCACCACGGGGCCAGGCTTGATCTGCGCGTGGAGGCGGTAAACAATTACGACAATCGATCGTATATACTTTGGGACATGGCGGAACAATCACGAGTGGCGCTGGTTACAGGCGGGGCCAAGCGCGTCGGACAGGCGATCGCGCGGGAACTGGCGCGGGCGGGATTCGATATCGCTTTCACATATCACTCGAGCGAAGCGCAGGCCGGGCGATTTGTCGAGGAGCTTCGCGCGATGAAGCGGAATACGATCGCCATTTATGCGGATCTGACCGATCCGGAGCGATACATCGAAACGATTTACGAGCATGTTTCGGCGGACCTGGGCAGGCTGGATGTGCTGGTCAACAATGCATCGTTGTTTCTACCAGCGCGGCTGGCGGAGACGACGGTTGAAACGATGCGGAAGGTGATGGCGATTCACTTTGAAGCCCCCCTGCTGCTGGCGAAGCGATTCGCGGCCGATCTGCGGGCGGCGCGGGGGCATATCGTGAGCATGTCGGACTTGCTGGCGGAGCGGCCTTGGCCGGAATATCTGGCGTATTGCGCTTCGAAGGCGGCGCTGTCGAATCTGACGCGCGGGCTGGCGCGGGAGCTTGCGCCGGAGGTGACGGTGAATGCGATCGCGCCGGGAGTGGTGGAGTGGCCGGAGCGGTATCCGGAGGAGGAGAAGGAGCGGTATTTGAAGCGGGTGCTGCTGGCGCGGCCGGGGACGCCGGAGGATGTGGCGCGGCTGGTGCGGTTTCTGGTGACGGAGGGGGCTTATATCACGGGGCAGATTATTCCGCTGGATGGGGGGAGATCGATCACTTGATGGCAAATGGCAAATGGCAAAAGTGGAGGATGGGCGCTTGGCGCGCTCGGCTATTGAGCGAAAGGGTCGGGAGCCGGGGTGACGTTGTTTGCATGAAGGGGGGTTCTGGTGGCCGGCTCCCGACCCTGGAGAGCGAGTCAAATTTGACATTTGCCTTTTGACATTTGACATTGTCCGCCATGAGTTGGGAAGCGCATCGGTTGACGTCGAGAACGCCTTCGGAAGTTTACAAAGTGCTCGGGCCGCACGGTTGCGACGACCTGTTTCGGCAGGCGATCGCGACCGCGTGGCGGGAGCATCCGGAGGAGACGCGCACGTTCGCGGCGGTGCGGCAGCGAATGTTCGAGTCATTCACGCGCAACATCAATCTATGGAAGCGGATCAAGAAGCCGGAACCGGCGGCGTTTTTTGAGGATTTTCGGCCGCACGACAATGTCGAGGCGTTTCTGCGGCAGGCGATGGTGCTGAGTTGGATGATGATGCCGCGCACGGGCGGGCGGGATTTCAAATCCACTTTCGCGATTATCCAGCGGCTGTACGATCGCAACATGGCGGGGTGGGAGGAGGATAATGCGGTCTTCACTGCGCTGGGGAAGAAAAGATTAACCACGAAGGGCACTAAGGGCGCGAAGAAGAGAAAGAGTGGGAAGGCGGTGAAGAGGGTGGTGAAGAAGACGGTTAGGAGGAAGTGATTGGGAGGAGGAATCGGTGAATAGTGGTGGTTTGGTTGGGCGCGACTCTGGATATCGAAGGGCTTGGAAGTATGGGAGATCGCTGGACGCGCTGGGCAAGCCCGAGCGGCTAACAGGGACGTTTTTTGAATGTCGCGCGGTTTTCGTGGGGGCGCGACGACGCAAGCGACTTCGGGGGCGGGTTGGCAAGTGGGCGGGATCGGGTTGGCGTGGGGGGCGGTGTGCGGTGGGGCGCAATGTCGGTTTCGAATGCGGCACGAGTGCGGATAGAGCAAATCTGAACTGATTCTCTCCTTCGTGCCATTAGTGCCCTTCGTGGTTCATCTTCTCACGCTTCAGGCGTCGCAATGTCGAGTTTGAAGGCGGTGATTTCGGGGCGGCACCAGTGGAGGATGCGCTGGCCGTAGGAGAGGCCGCGGTTGACGTAGAGATGGCGGCCATTGACGGCGTAGTAGCCGTGGGTGTACTGGCGGAAGCGGTGGGGGTAGAAGGTTCGGCCAAAGCGGCTGGTGGCGACCTGGCGGCCATGGGTGTGGCCGGAGAGCATCCATTGCCAGGGGTATTTCATGAGCTCAGCGCAGTTTGCGGGGTTGTGGTTGAGGCAGACGATGGGGAGGGCAGGGTCGACGCCGGCCCAGGCGCGGTCGGGGTCGATGTGGCCGGACCATTCATCGTCGAGGCCGACGATGGCGACGGGTCTGGCTGCGCCGGCGACGTTCCAGAGATGCGTCTGGTTTCGCAGCACGCCCAGGCCGCGATCGCGCAGGCATTTTTCGAGATAGTCGGCGCGGCGCTTTCCCTCGGCCGATTCATTCTTGCCGTAGATGCTGTAATCGTGGTTGCCGAAGGTGTTGATGACGCCATCTCTGGCCTTGAGATGGGAGAGAATCGTGGCGATGCGATGGGCGAAGCGGTAGCCGCCGGTGATGAGATCGCCGGTGACGACGACGATGTCGGGTTCGAGATCGTTCACCCACTGCACCAGTTGCAGCAGGTAGCGAGCCCAAACGACCGGGCTGTAATGCAGGTCGGAAATCTGGATGATCTTCTTGCCGACGAAGGCGGGATCGAGCCCGGCCAATGGCATGCGCCGCCAGTGGATCTCAACCCAGCGGCGGTTCATGGGCAGGGCGTGGAGGCCGGTGAGCCCGAAGCGGGCCATGACATGCCAGATGGCATGACGCCAGCCATGCTGGCGACGCCAGTGGGGGTTCTTGAGGAAATGTTTGACGGCGTCGAACATAATCGCGGGAGAAACGGGGCTATTGAAGTTGTAGCAAATAGCGGGGAGGAGGGGGAGGGATAAAGCGGGGGCGATGAGGAATGGGAGGGGCCTCTATGATTGGGCAAGATTCTTCGGTCGCCTGAAGCTCCCTCAGAATGACTTTTCGAATGCCCTGTCGAATGACCATCGCATGATCGATTACTCGATCATGGACAGCGCCGCCTGCATTTCCTCGGCGGCGTGGTGATCGCCTTTTTTGTTAGCGGCGACCATGCCTTCGCGATAGGTGCGGCGGGCGGTTTCGAGATCGCCGGCATCCTCCCAGGTGAGGGCGGCCTGATGATAGGCGACGCAATAGCCGGGATCGCGCTCCAGAGTTTTGTTGAAAAACTCGATCGCCTGAGCCGTCTGCTTGAGCTTCTTATGCTCCATGCCCAGGGCGAAATAGAGAAACGGATCGGCCGGATCTTTGGCGATCATCGCCTGAAGTTTTTGCATTCGATCGGTGGTTTGCATGGGAGATATTAACCACGAAATGCACGAAGGACACGAAGAAATAAAATGCGAAGATAGAAAATAGAAGATGGAGGATGGAAAGGCAATTACATCAGGCCGAATCTTCTTTGCCATTCTCTATCCACTATTCTCCATCGTCGTATTGGAATTTACCTTCGTGATTTTCGTGTCCTTCGTGGTTCAATTTCTTCACGCTTTTGTTCGCAGCGGCTGATGGGGCAGGTGCAGGGATTCGGCTACGCCGGGGTGGGTGACTCTGGAGCTGACGAGGTTGATTCCTTCGGCGAAACCGGGGTCATCGGCGGCGGCGCGTTCGTAGCCGTGCGTGGCGATTTTGACGGCGTAGGGGAGCGTGGCATTGCAGAGGGCGAGCGTGGAAGTTCGGCCGACCGCGCCGGGCATGTTGGTGACGCAGTAATGGACGACGCCCTCGACGACGTAGGTGGGGTTCTGATGGGTGGTTGGCCGGGCGGTTTCGATGCAGCCGCCCTGGTCGATGGCAACATCGACGATCACGCTGCCGTTTTTCATGGCGACTAGATCGGCCCGCGTGACCAGCCGCGGGGCTTTTGCGCCGGGAATCAGGACGGCACCGACCACCAGGTCCGCCAGGCGCAATTGCTCGCGGATATTGAACGCATCGGAATAGAGCGTGTGGACATTGGCGGGCATCACATCATCGAGATAGCGCAGGCGGTCGAGGTTGATATCCATCAGGAAGACATTCGCGCCCAGGCCGGCGGCGACCTTGGCGGCGTTGGTGCCGACGATGCCCGCGCCCAGCACGACCACATGCGCCGGGGCGACCCCCGGGACGCCGCCGAGGAGAATACCGCGGCCCATCATGGGCTTTTCGAGATATTTCGCGCCTTCCTGAATCGACATCTTGCCGGCGATTTCGGACATCGGCGTCAGGCAGGGGAGGCCACCCTTTTTGTCCTTTATCGTTTCGTAGGCGATGGCGACGATCCCTGATTCGAGGCAGGCCTGCGTCAACTCGCGCGAGGCGGCGAAGTGGAAATAGGTGAAGACGATCTGGCCGGGGCGGAACATGCCGATCTCGCCGGCCTGCGGCTCCTTGACCTTGATGATCATCTCGGAAACGTCGAACACCTCTTTGGCGGTGGCGACGATCTTGGCGCCGGCTCGGGCGTAATCTTCATCGGGGAAACCGCTGGCCACGCCGGCCTGCGTTTCCACCAGCACTTCATGCCCGGCCTTGATGAGCGTCTCAGCGCCGACCGGCATCATGGCGACTCGATACTCATCCGGTTTGACTTCACGGGGAACTCCGACTCGCATGTGCATACTCCGTTTGCAAAAGGGGTGCGTCCGATAGTATCCGCATCGGCCGGGGTCTCCAATCGAGCGGGCGGGAAATTCGGGGATGTTGTTTTCGGGCAACGCCGGCGAATGCCGATGCACCCAATGGACACGCGTTGATCCCAGGCAACACCGGACGGCGACATTGACGCCGCCCGGCGGCCGCAGACCACTTATCGGCAGTCGATCCCCATGCTCCAAGCCCATACCCCCGCCAAGCCGCGCATTCTGATCCTCGACGAGGACCGGATTATTCTGCAATCCCTCTCGCAATTCCTGGCCCGCGAGGGGTACGAGGTGCGCACCAGCGCCGATCCGGCCGATGCCCTGGCGCAGATGGAGAGCACGGTTTTCGAGATTTTACTGGCGGATGTGAACATGCCGGGGATTAAGCCGGCCGACTTCCTGCGCGATGTGCGGCGGCGCTTCGCGCAGGTGGTGGTGGTGGTCATCACGGGCTACGGGTCGATCGAAGGCGCGGTCGAGGCGACCAAGATGGGGGCCTTCGACTATTTGACCAAGCCCATTGTCGATGATGAAATCCGCGTGGTGGTGGAAAAGGCGGTGCGGCAGCAATCTCTGCTCTTTGAGAATCAGACCCTCAAGCAGCAGCTCGACCTGCGCTTCGGGCTGGAGAATGTCGTAGGGCACGACTACCGGATGCTGAAGATCTTCGACCTGGTAGAGGCGGTGGCCGACAGCCGGAC
>JBBRTW010000482.1:0-5343 GCA_038244055.1 Tepidisphaerales bacterium
GGGCCCGCCCCCGCGCCGGCCCCGGCGGGGGGGGGGCGCCCGGGGGGCTCCCCCCCCGCGCGGGGCGGCGGGGCCCAACATGGAGGGTTCCGGGTTCAGGGTGCGGGGTTCGGGGTTCAGGGTTTGGAGCTCGGGGTTCAGGATCAGGTTTACGATAGAGGGTTGAGAGTGGAGGGTTGCCTAGATTGAAGTTCGTTTTGCGCTGGCGCGGGGGGCGTTGCAAAGGGGCAGGTTTGGGCAGGGTTGAGTGGGTTGGGAACGAAAACGCGCGGTGAAAAACGGGACATTCCGGGACATTTTGGGACATTGGAACTGAGGGTGTCGCGATGGGCATCATCACGAGGGGGCATTGAGACGCGAGAGGTTGCGAGTTGCGAGTTGCGGGTTGCGAGATGGCGATTGGGAAGTCGGGTTGGGTGGGCGCATAGCGGTGCTCCATGGGGCGCGGGAGCGAAGCAGTTTGGTGGCGCGGGCGCGCACGGGAGTGAGGTATTGAGGCGGGAGTGCGGGATATATTTTTATTTTTGGGGGGAATGCCGATGGCGCGGGGATGGTGCGGCGGGCGCACGGGACGCGTGGTAGGCGCTTGGCGCGTGTTGCGGGCGCACGGGGTTGGGGCGGGGACGTAAAATGTTCAATGTTAAAAGTCGGGGGATGTCGCGCGGGGTGAGTGGGGGCGCGACGATGTGAGCGACTGCGTGTGCGGGTCGGAGGTGAAGGGTTCATTGAAGGGGGGAAGTTGCGGGACGCGCTGGGCAAGCCCGAGCGGCTAAAAGCGGATGGGGGGCATCATTGCCTGGGTACCTTGATATTATCGGGTCAGGGGTGTTGCGGGGTGCCGGAGGAGGTAGATCGCCATGTTTCTTGCCGGATTTGAAATTGGAGGCTCGGGGGATTCCTGCGATAATCGAGGGGGTTGGAGATGAGCGGTTTGGGTTTGGAGGCCGGCGGGTTGTTCTCGGCCGGCGGTTAAAAGATGTCAGAGGGGGAGTGCGAGGAAAAGGTCATGTCAAGCAAGCGGCCAGGCGGACGCGGCGCGGTGAAGAACGCGGCTTCGAAGGATGCTTCGAAGGCGGAAGGCGCAGCGAGTGGGAATGGTGCGCGGACGAGCGCGGCGGGGGTGGATGCGGGAGCGAAGGCGAGTGCGGCTCGGGCTGCGAGTTCGGTTCCTGCGGCAAAGGCTCCGCCGACGGCGGGTGCGGCGGTGGGGGTTCCGGCGGTGGGGGTTCGAGAATCCGATAAGCCGGTTTCATCCGCTCCGGCGAAATCCGCGACGACGCAAGCGACTGCGAAAGCCGCTGAGCCAATTCGTGGCGCGGCGGGTGGGGCAGGCGCGACGACGCAGGCGGGTGCGGGAGCGGCGATGGCATCCGGCTCGGCGAAATCCGCGACGACGCAAGCGACTGCGAAGGCGGCTCCTGCTCAGGCATCCGTTCCGGCGAAATCCGCGACGACGCAAGCGACTGCGAAAGCCGCTCCTGCTCAGGCATCCGGTGAGGCCGTTGCGGTGCCGCCGATTCCGGTTGCGGCGGCGACTCCGCCGGCGATCCCGTTGGGTGCGCCCGCGACACCTCCAGCAGCCATCCCGCAATCCGAAATCGCCCCGCCGCAGATTCCTACTCCGACGCCGCCCGTGCTCCCCGCGTTTGTGCAGCCCAATCCGATTTCCAGCCAGGACATGCCGATCACGCCGAAGTTGACTCCGGCCGGGCCCTCGGATGCGCCATTGCCTAAGGCTGAATCATTGCCCAATGAGCTGGTGTTCGAGGTGGCGTGGGAGGTGTGCTGGCAGCTCGGCGGGATTTACACGGTGCTGAAGACCAAGGCCGCCTCGATGGTGGAGAAGCATGGAGACCGCTATTGCCTGGTCGGCCCGTACAACCCGGCGGCGGCGGGGATTGAGTTCGAGGAGCAGCGGCCGGACCCGCTGATTCGCGAGGCGCTGGATCGGCTGCGGGCGGCGGGGATGGAGGCGCGGTATGGGCGGTGGCTGGTGGCGGGCCGGCCGAGGACGATCCTGATCGACCATCGCTCGCGCTACGGGCGGATTCACGAAGACAAGTACCTGATGTGGAAGGATCACGGCATCTCCACACCGGCCGATGATGGGGAGGTGAACGATGTGGTGGCGTTCGGTTTCGCGGCGGCGGAGCTGTTTCGGATTTTGACCGAGCTCGCGCCGGGGCGGCAGATTCTCGGGCATTTCCACGAGTGGATGGGGGGCGTGGCCATTCCGCGGATCGCACACCTGCGCCTGCCGGTGGCCACGGTTTTCACGACGCATGCAACACTGCTCGGTCGATACCTGGCGAGCGACAATCCGCACTTCTACCAGCACCTTCAGTTCATCGATCCGGACAAGGAGGCGCAGCACTTCAATATTTACTGCCGGTATGCGATCGAGAAGGCGGCGGCGCACGCGGCGACTTTATTCACAACCGTGTCGCAGGTGACGGCGCTGGAGGCCGAGAAGCTGCTGGGGCGCAGGCCGGAGGCGATTCTCCCTAACGGGCTGAACATCGAGCGTTTCACGGCAATGCACGAGTTCCAGAACATGCACCGGCAGTACAAGGAGCGCATCCACGATTTCGTGCGCGGGCATTTCTTCCCGGCCTACGAGTTCGACATCGACAACACGCTCTACTTCTTCACGGCCGGGCGCTACGAGTATCGCAACAAGGGTTTCGATCTGTTCATCGAGGCGATGTCGCGGCTGAACTGGCGGATGAAGTCGGAGAAGGTGGCGAATGCTCCAACCATCGTCTCCTTCCTGGTGACGCGGGCGCAGACGCGGAACATCAACGTGAGCGTGCTGCAGAATCAGACCGTGTTCGAGGATCTCAAGCAGACGATCGGCTCGATCCAGGACAGCCTCGGGCCGACGATGTTGAATGCGGCGGCGCATGGGCGATTCCCGACGGCGAGCGAGTTGTTCACGGAGGAAGCGAAGATTCGCTGGAAGCGGGCGGTGGGCGCGTGGAAGAATGGCCGGCAGCCGGCCATCGTGACGCACGATCTGATGGATGATCAGAAGGACCCGGTGCTCACCCACCTGCGCCATCGCGGCCTGTTTAATGGCAAGGACGATCCGGTCAAGATCATCTTCCACCCCGATTTCATGAGCGCTACCAGCCCGCTGCTGCACCTGGATTACGACCAGTTCATCCGCGGCTGCCATATGGGCGTGTTCCCGAGCTACTACGAGCCGTGGGGTTATACACCCATGGAGTCGATCGCCCTGGGCGTGCCGGCCGTCACCTCGGACCTGGCGGGGTTCGGCTCCTATGTGCAGGAGCATATCCCCGATGCCCGCGAGAACGGCATCTTCTGCGCGCGGCGGCGGGACCGCTCCTTCGACGATGCGTGCAATGACATCGTCAATTACCTGTTCGAGTTCACGCGCATGAACCGCCGCCAGCGCATCGAGCAGCGCAACAAGGTCGAGCGCCTGGGCGACCGCTTCGACTGGTCGCAACTGGTGATGTATTACCACGAGGCCCATCGGGTGGCGCTGGGGAATCCGCCGGTCCGGCCGGGGAAGGTGGAGGTGATCGTGGTGTAGGGGGGGGCGGAAGGATGAAGGATGAAGGCGGGAATCAGGAGATAGTCGTCAGTCGTCAGTCGTCAGTCGGCAGTCGTTCTACTGTAACCGATCTACCCCATGCCGCCTGCGTGCCGGCGGGGCGGGTCGTGGCGGCCCGGGCATCCCCCATCAGCGCGACCACGTGCCGGCGCAACTGGGCCATCACCGCCTCATCATCCCATTCGCCGCTGCCGACGAAGAATTGAATGGGCTTGCGGGACACACCGTGCGCGTTGGCGATCGGCTCGGCCGTTTTGCGCTCCAGGCCGCCCCCGGCGATGACATGATCCGCGCCATCGTGCCCCGAGCCAAAGAGCGTGTCGGCCGCGTCATCGGGGTTGAAGCGGGCCATCGCCAAATCGCGGCCGCCGTGTTCTTCTTCGAGGCGAATGGGAAAGATGACGGGATTCATGTTGGCAAAGTCATCAAGTGGGGCTGGCGGATCAGGTCAGGTCGATGAAATCGAATCCGGACCCCTTTTCATGTCCAGACCCCTTTTCATGTCCGCTCCATCCCCAAGTCGCCCGCCCCCCTCGACCAGAAACTCCGATAACAATCCAACCTCCATATCAGCCCTGATACCACCGCATCGCCGCGTAAACCCAGCGCCGATGTCCGGATAACCGCCGCACGGCGTCGCGCGGACGTCATGCCAAATCGTTCGGCAGCGCTGCAAAATCATTTTGCAACGATGCAAAATCGTTCGGCAACGATGCAAAATCGTTCGGCAACGATGCAAAATCGTTCGGCAGCGATGCAAAATCATTTTACAACGATGCCAAATCGCCCGGCAACGTTGCAGAATCGTTCGGCAACGAGGGGGAACCGTTCGGCGCGGATGGAAAATCACTCCTCAACGCCCCCCGCCCGGCGATGCTCAAGCAAGTGTTGCGGGGCGAATCCGCTCGCCCACGGTTTCATTGGGCCGCGCCGAACACCGCCACGATCAGGCTCGCGATCCACCAGCGGCGCATCTTCCCGATCCACCGCCGCGCGGGAGAAGGCGCGGGGGCGTATTCCAGTGGGGTGGGAGTGGGGTTTGGGGCGGGGTCGGGCATGGGGAGGAGAGTGTACACGGGCGGGGGATGGGCGGCGCGGGAATTCATTCGCTCCATCGCCGCCGCGCCGCACGTTTAGGGATTTGATTGCGGGCGCGTCACGGGCCGGGTTGCGGCGCGGGCTTTGGCGGCACTGACGCGCGCGGAAAACTCGTTGATGTTGAGCAGGCGAACGGTGACCAGGTCATCATCCGTCAACCGGTACTCCAAGACGCCGGTGACTTCGCGAATCTTAAACGGGACTGTGAAGCGGCTCGGATCGGCCGGGTCGGACTGCCCGGCATCGATCTGGAAGAGATCGAGCAGCGGACGGGCATCAGCAAGGGCATTGATGGTGGATTGGTCCATGCGAGTCCCGTTGCGCATCCATCTACGCACGTCATGAAATGCTTCGGACAGCTCAATGATATATACCTGCGAGAGGTTCTCCATCACGACCAGCCTGCGGCCGCCCGACGGAGTGAACCGCTCATGAAGAAAAATCGTCGGACCTGTGGCGCTGCCGTTGCCAATCATGCGAGAGAACGCCGCCCAGCGTGGATCGGTGCGCGCGACGAACAAACTAAATAGCTGTGCGCGACTGCGCGCCACTGTATTTGCTTAATTTACAATGAAAATACGAGAGCTCCTTTCTAGGATGGGTTTATCAAGAACTCACCAGGAAAGGAGTCTCGTATGGCCAGGATGTTCGTTCGGATACAC
>JBBRTW010000483.1:0-5295 GCA_038244055.1 Tepidisphaerales bacterium
CTCCAGCGCGAACTCCAGCAGGTCTGCTTCATCGAGTGCAAAGCCTCCCGAGCGGATTTCCTGCGCGACCAAACTGAAGATGGGCAGATGCAGCTTTGCCTGATCGAGCGGGAGCGCAATCTGCGGGTCAAGCGAAATCGCCCGCGCATGGCCCGCGGCGAACTGCGCCAGGCGGTGGGGGTCGGGAAGTTCAAGGCATGTCTGCTGCAGCCGATGGCCAATTTGCATTACATTCTCGCGCCGGCCGGGCTTGTGCAGAAAAAGGATCTGCCGCCGCGCTGGGGTTTGCTTTCGTATGGGCCGGGGGGCGTGAATGTGGTGGTGCGGCCGGACTGGCAGGAATCGTCGCAGACCGGGCATGTGGAAGGGGCGATCGCGCGGACCCTGACAGGCGACATCTATCGCGCCGATGATCGGGCGATCTCATCGGTCAATCGGGAAATCTTCGCGCAGCAGCAGTTGCTCGCGGGGAAGATCCGGCAACTCAGGCCGCAGATTGTCCTGGTGCCCGCGGCGGGGGAAAGCGCGCAGGCCGGCGATGGGGATTTGAATGATGATGCGGAATGCTCAGGGGAATTGGGCGCGATGCGCTGAATGGTGGGGCATCGAGCAGCGGCCCAGTGATTCAAAGCGATTGCTGCGGGCGCATTTCATGAAGAATAGCCCCACTGGCAAGAGTGCTTGCCAGTGCCACCCATCAAGCAGCGGATCAATGCGCCAGCGCCGCACAACCGTGGCCAGACGCACCCGCCGTGACGGCCATATCAAAGCAACCTTGCGGGTAATAGGTCCGCAGCGCTTTCTCGATCTGCGCTTTGCTGGCCCGCACGATCTTCACTTCCATCCCGGCCCGCTGGGTGAGCTCAAGAACCGAGATCGTGCTCGGATCGGCCACCGCGATCACCAGACGCCCCTCCCACGCCCGCAGCGGCATCACCCGCCACGCCCAGGCGATCTCCGCCGGCAGGTGATCCGCGGCCTGCGCATCGACCCCCACTTCATCGAGATTCACTTCCTCCGCGCCCGTCGATCCGCCCAACTGGCTGCACCAGGCCGACCAGACATGCTCGGGCTCGCAGAAGCCGAGCGTGACCGCGATCTCCCCAAATCGCCGCGGCCAGGACCGCTGCTCGGCAAGAACCTCGTGAATATCCAGTGCCGAAAGCTTTCCGAGTTCCTGCAAAAGTTGTCCGATGCGCTGCCCGTCCATATGCAACTCCCTCGTATCCTCACCAGGCCGATCATCCTCACAACCTACGCTTCAACGTACAATGCAAACCTTCGCACGCCAAAAAGAAACGTGTCAAATGACTTTCGGGTCCGATAAGCGGCGAAAGTCCGTGAGAAAGTAGATATGATTGAACGCTGGATGGTGATCGCGATGATTATCTCCCCCTGCTCACTTCTAACTTCTCGCTTCTAACTTCATCTTCAACCATGCGCATCTTCTCCTACAACATCCTCACCGGCGGCGAAGGCCGCGCCGATCCCCTGGCCGAAGTCATCCTCGCGCAGAACGCCGATGTCGTCGCGCTCATTGAGGCCGATGACCTGGCTGTTCTCGATCGCATGGCCCGCCGCCTGAAGATGGATTTTGTCCATGCGGTCGGCAACAAGCCCCCGCGCGCGGTGGCCCTCCTCTCGCGCTTTCCTATTCGGGATTCAGTCAACCACGCCCCCCTGCATTCCGGCGCATTGAGCAACTGTTTCCTTCAAGCGTCAATCGTCGACCCCGGCGGTCAGACCTGGAATTTTGGCACCGTTCATCTTCACGCCCGCGCGGGCGAAGCCGATGAAAAAACGCGCGAAGCGGAATTGAAGGTCATCCTCAATACCTTCGCGCCCCTGCGATCTTCCAACACGCCGCACATTCTCCTGGGCGATTTCAATTCCAACTCGCCGGTACAAAAAATCGACCTCGAAAAATGCAAACCCAGCACGCGCGAGCAGGCGGCCGCCAATGGAGGCACCATTCCGCGCCGCGTTGTGCAATCCCTGCTCGATCGCGGCTATGTCGATACGCTCCACGCCCTCCACCCCGACCAGGCCGCCGCTCAAGGGACATTCACCACCCAATTCCCCGGCCAGCGCGTCGATTACATCTTCGCTCATTCCATTGCAAGCTCGCGCCTGAAATCCGCCTGGATCGAAACCGATCGCCTGGCGACGTATGCGAGCGATCATTATCCGGTGGGTGTGGAGATCATCTAACCCCCTGCTCCAACTGTGACCGGGATCATTTCGCCAGGGCCAGCCCCGCCCACAGCCCGGGGATCGCCAGCGCAGCAGTCTCGGGCGTCGCGGGATCCACTTTCAACGTGAGTTCTTTCACTCCGTTTAGTTCGATGGTGCCAGAAAGCGGTTCATCCAGGCTGGTTCTGGGTTTGGAGCGGAACAATTCCTTTCCATCCGCCAAGACGATAAATCGCACCGGCACGGTGGGCGCGACGCCGGAAGGCACGCCCGCGCGGAATGTCAGAAGGTGATACGCCCGGCCAAGATCCCAGGTGGCCGATGAGCCGGCCGAGAGAGTCATGCCGGATTCAACGGGCGCGCCGCCGAGGGACATCGGCAGGCCGGCGGCGGTGCCGCCAACGGTGAGGCCCTCGCCAGATCGAGTGGGGCGCGGTTCGATGCGGATTGGCTTGAGCTTGAGGAGCGGTTCGAGTCGGCCGGGCCCGGCGGCGATTTCGGCGATGCCCGAGCGCGAGAGAGTGAATGCGCCGCCCGCCGAATCCTCCACGACCAGACGATCGCTTTCGATCTTCACGGACCTGGCGATGTAAACGGAATTGTCGGTGGTGAGGATGATCAGTTCGCCCTTGCGCGGCTCGGGGTCGTTGAGGATGAGCGCTTGCACCTGGTTGTTGGCATCGAAGCGCTGCAGGCCGAAAAGGACGGAGGATAGCTCGATCCGGCCATCGCGATAGGCGCGGAGTGTGCCTTCAACAAAATCGCCATTTTTCAGCAAAACACCGGGACGTTTTTCGGGGATCTTGGCGGCCGACTCCGGCGTCAGATCGCGGAAGATAATGCGGGCGACATTGACCAGGGAGATCGATACATCGCGCCGCTCGGCCTTGGAGTAGCGGACGGCCGAATCATCCGCGCGGGCGATTTCGGCATCGGCCAGGAGCGTGCCGCTGCGGAGCATCAACCCGCGCTTGAGCGTGGTGGGCATGGCGGCAGCGCCCGTGGAGAAGGCGCTGATGCGGACGGAATCGAAGTGGCCGCCCATTGCTTCGCCGCGCTCCTTGCCGCACATGGCCAGTCCCATGAGGGCCGGGCCATCGAGCGCGAAGGCCTCGGAGGCGAGCTGCTCCCAGGTGTTGCCATCGCGGGAGGTGGCGACGGCGACGGTCCCGGAGCGGCGGGTGAGTTTCAGCCAGAGCGGCGTGGTGGCGCGGACGGCGATCGTGCCCTGGTCGGTGGATTCACCAGCGCGATTCCGGCGGAAGAAAAACAGCTCGGTGTTGGTGTAGATCAGCGCGGCGTAAGGCGAATCGGGTTCGGGCGTCGAGCGCAGCATCAGCCCGGCCACGACGCGCTGGGTGTTCTTCACATCGATCAGACGTGCGACGATCTCGGCATCTCCGGGGACAATGCTGCGCACCAGGCAGAGCGAATCGCGCTTGGCCCCGATCTCGCCGCCGGCCGATTTGATGCTGTAATTGCCATCGGTGTACTTCGCGTAATGAGGCTGAATCTGCGGGCCGATGGGCAGCGCCTCCCAGCCGGGGGGAAGTTTGCCGAGTTCAGTACGAACCGGCGGCGCGGCCACATCGCGCGCGGCGCCATCGCGAAAGGAGGCCTGGAGGATGGTGGAGAGTTCGAGAGAGATGGGCTTCGCGCCGCGCTGGATGGGGGTGACGAGAATCTTGCCGGAAGGATCGAGGGAGACCTGGCCTTCGTAGGTTTTGCCGTCGAGTGTGCGGACGATGCCGGCGGCGGCGGGCAGGGAGAGGAGCGTCAGGAAAGTGAAGAGAGAGCGGAAGAGGGTGCGGCGCGCGATTGGGATGATGCGTGCGGTTGCGGCGGGGCCACTGGCAAGGTTACAGCTTGCCGCTGCCACCCGTGAATCGATCGGCTTCTGATGGGAAAACACCGGCACCTCCATGTGGGTTGCTCCGTCTTTGGTATCGCCCGAAAGCTTGGGGGTTGTCGGGAATCTTTGCAACTCTTTTTCGTGGCATGGGCTTCCAGCCCATGTGAGGGAAAAGTGCGATTTGAGATTCAAGACCGCACGAAATCAACAGGCCCGACACTGGCAAGATGCCAGTGCTACGAGGAATGAATACAATCTTCATCAATGCTCCCCCCCCTTTCAATTCCAGGCCTGTTCATCACCGCCACCGACACGGAAGTCGGCAAGACCGTGATCGCCGGCGCGGTCGCGCATTATTTTTTGAAGCGCGTGCGCAGGGTGGCGGTGTGCAAGCCGATCGCCAGCGGGAGCGTGCGGCGGCGGGAGGGGCTGGTTTCGGAGGATGCGGAGTTTCTGGCGTCGTGCGCGGATGCGCGGTTCCCGCTGGACATCATCTGCCCGGTGCGGTTCAAGGAGCCGCTCGCCCCGGCCATCGCGGCCGAGCGGGCGAAAGAGCCGGTGGATTGGGAGGCTGTCGGGCGGTCGTTGCGGCTGATGTCGGCCGAGAGCGAGGTGATGGTCGTGGAGGGCGTGGGCGGGGTGATGGCGCCGCTGGATGAGCGGCATACGGTGCTGGATCTGGCGCGCTGGCTGGGATTGCCGGCCGTGATCGTGGCGCGGCCGGGCCTGGGGACGATCAACCACACGCTGCTGACGATCGAAGCGCTGCGGCGGGAGGGTGTGAAGATCGCGGGGGTGGTGATCAACCGATATCCGGCCGATGGGGCTTCGATCGCGGAAGAGACCGCGCCGCGCTGGATCGAGAAATTCGGGAAGGTTCCGGTGCTGGCGATCGTCCCGGATTATCCGGGTCTCAAGCGTCCCCCCCTGCCGGCGACGGTTCTGTCGCCGATCGATCGGGTGGACTGGGAGAGGCTGGCGGGGATTTTATGAGCAATCAAGAATGACTCACCGCGGAGGCGCAGAAGTCGGAGACGAATCGTGAAGGCGCTTTTGAAAATGGGCGTCCAAGCAATGACCCTCGCGCGCAACAAAGAACCCCGATCGAGTTTTGAATTCGATCGGGGTTCAGTTGGATAACGCTGGCGGTGACCTACTTTCCCTCTGAAGAAGTATCATCGGCCCCGCAGGCTTAACGGCCGTGTTCGGTATGGGAACGGGTGTGACCCTGCGGGTATGGCCACCAGCAA
>JBBRTW010000484.1:0-5262 GCA_038244055.1 Tepidisphaerales bacterium
CCACGGGCACCACGGGCACCGGCACCGCCGGACCGACGCCCCCCTGGGCCGACTTCAACGCCATCAGCAAGCAGGTCTCCGGCATCGAAGATGACCTTTATCGCTGGTGGCTCGCTCGCGAACGCGCCCGCTATAGCTGGCAGATCACCGGCCTGGCGCAGGAGTCGCAGCGCTTCTGGGAGGCCCAGAAGGCCATCGAGAACCTGCAGCGCTCCCGCCTCCTGGTCATCCGCGGCTACTTCCAGCAGAACATCAACGTCGTCAACCAGTTCTACCCCGCTGACCCCAATCGCCAGGCATGGGTCAACCAGTACACCCAGGCGTACAACGCGGAACTCGGCCGGGTTCGCTCGGTCTTCGGCCTGCAGGGCGCGCCCTTCACGAAAATTCCCCAGACCGTCTACATCGACAACGTCCCGGCCAGCGTGCGGGCATCCCTCAATGGCGGGTGATCGACGCTTCCAAAACATGAGTCCCCCGAACGCCGAGGTGCTGAAGCACGCCTCGGCGTTCTTTTTTTGCATGTCCCGAACTCCGCGCCGGCGGCGGTCTATCGCATGAGTGGCAATCATTTCGGATGGTCTGCTCGCAAATTCAGCAGGCTGTACGGGTGAGGCGGTTTTATCGGACCGTTGGAGATTTGACGCTCGGGCCGGGCCGGCCAAACCCCGGAGGGCGAGACCACCCGGCCGGAGCCTCACTTTCCCGGGAATGGTTTAGCCCGCATGGCGACGTTTGCTGAGTCATAGTGTGGAGTGATTGCCCCAGGCAGGGCAATGGTCGAGAAGTGCGATTGGCCCTATATTTCCGGAATGGTTGCGGTGCCCAGGCATCAGCTTCCGGGCAGGCCAGGGATTTTGCAGATGGACGATATGGCGCTCCTGTGCCGGTTCGTC
The DNA here is from genome assembly GCA_038244055.1 of Tepidisphaerales bacterium. Classification (GTDB taxonomy): domain Bacteria; phylum Planctomycetota; class Phycisphaerae; order Tepidisphaerales; family Tepidisphaeraceae; genus DASPKW01. The sequence goes on from JBBRTW010000484.1 coordinate 897, forward strand.
GAGACCGGCTGCCAGGACAGCTTCGAGGAGATCGTCACCCGTCACAGCGGCTGGGTGTTTTCGCTCTCGCTGCGCGCTGTCCGGGACCGCCATCTGGCCGAGGATGTCACGCAGGCCGTCTTCATCGTCCTCGCGAAAAAGGCCGCCTCGATCCGCCAGGGCACACCCCTCAGCGGCTGGCTTTTCAAAGCCTCGCGCTTCGCGGTCTCCGATGCCCTCAAGCGCCGCTCGCGCATGCGCCTGCGCGAAAACCGCGCCGGTGAACTCATGCGCCATCGCCTGGGCGCGATGCTGATCGACCCCGACAGCCCCGTCGATGATGAAATCTCCCAGACGCTCGATGAAGCCGTCGCCTTCCTCTCCGAAACCGATCGCCAAGCCGTCCTCCTCCGCTTCTACGAAGAAAAGAGCCTCGCCGAGGTGGGACAGATTCTCGGTATCTCCGAAGAGGCCGCCAAAAAACGCGTCGCCCGTTCGGTCGCCAAACTCCGCAAATTCTTCGGCCGGCGCGGCATGATCGCCCCCGCCGCACTCATCTTCATGCTCCTTGGCCGGCGCACCGCCGAGGCCGCCGCACTCGGCGAATTCTCCATGGCCACCCTCGCCGGCGGCTCAGGCGCCTCCATCGCCCCCGCCCTCGCCGATGGCGCACTGCGCCTGATGGCCCATGCCCAGCGCAAACTCCTCGGCGCGATCCTCACCGCCACACTCGCCATGATCATCGCCGCACCCTCCCTCGGCAGCGCCGTCATCTCCGCCATCGAGCAAATCGTCGGCTCCTCCCCGCCGCCGCCGCGCCTCGTCCAAATTCCTTCCATCGATTCAAACGCCTCCGAGCCGCGCACGCTCAAGCTCCCCGCCGAGGCAAAATTCGCCGACCTCTGGATCGGCTACAAAGGCCAGATTCTCTGGCGCTCCGATGTGTACCAGACCCCGGCCATCAGCCCGTTCCTGCTCAAGTCGGCCGAGAAACGCGAGCAGCCCTACGCGGTCGCGGTCGACCCGCACGGCAATTTTTTCATCCGCCGACTCGATCAATCCATCCTGCAATCCGGGCCCGTGCGCCAGGCGCTGATCGACTACGACCAGGGCCCGATCGATGGCCCTTCCCGCGTCAATTCCATCCTCCCCCTCATCGAATCCCCTGCGGAGGGCAGCATGGCTATCCTGCGCGGCCCCGGCCACAAGGCCACTGATGGCAAGCCCGAAGACTGGCATAAACTCCACCGCAGCGACGACCCCGACACCGGCACGATCATCGTCGAGCAAGCCCCCGCGCGCTTCGCCCCAATCGGCGGCTCGATGCCCAACTTCGAAATGCAACTCGGCAACCTCGCCGATGTCCCCGAACCCACCACCGGCCTATTCCTCCTCGGCGGCGCGGCGATCGTGCTGATGCGAAGAAGACGGTGAACCACGAATAACACGAAGAGCACGAAGGGAAGAAGGGGTTTGGGTGAATGATCGAATGAGTGACCGTTCGAATGGCTGGAACGGCGAATATCCTCCAGCCACACAACCTTCCGTCATCCTGAAGGGAGCTATGCGACCTGAAGGATCTAGTCGAAGGGCCAGGGCCAGCCCATTCTCAAAAGACAATGCTGCGCGGAATGCGCCGACGGCAACCCGCCCGTCCGCCAATCATCGGTCCGCGATCATCGAAGCCAGATTCTTCGGGTCGCATAGCTCCCCTCAGAATGACCACGCCGCCCTTCGAATTTCTTCATCCTTCATCCTTCATCCTTCTGCCTTCATACTCCCCCCTCACTCCACCGTCGTCGCCATCAAATAACTCTCCAAATCCTTCCGCTGCTGGTCGAACGACCCCTGCGATTCCTTGACGCTCGCCTGCAGCTTTTCAATCGCAGTCTCCTGATCGTTGAGCTTTTTCAGGAGGCGATTGCCGTACTCGCTGTTGCGGTCCACCGTCTTGAGGTTTTCGCGGATGCGCGTCTGCTCCTGGGTGATGTCGGTGATCTGCTTGCGCAGTTCCTGGATCTGCCGCTGCGTGTCGGTCATGGCATTTTTCAGTCCGATCGCCTTCACCAGCACATCCTTCACGCTGGCGGGGATTTTCGCGGTCTTAGTGTAGATCTCGATGGATCCCACATCCGCGCCCACCAGGCCCATCGTCTGCCGGTCGACGTTCTCCTCCACCACAGTCACCTTGGCCGATTTCCCGGCCGCCACCGGCTCCTTGAAGCGGTAGATCGCATCCGTCTTCTCCGCGTATTTCTCCGGCGAAACCAGCTTCCAGCCCGCCCGGAAACCGTGCTCGATCACCAGCATCTTGTTCTGATCGCCCTTGTTCTCGGCCAAATACTCCTGCGTCGCCACATGCTTGTGGCTCAGCCAGAGCACGCCCTTGACGATCCTGCCGGCGATGATTTCATCCTCGTACTTGTTGTTCTTCGCATCCACCAGCATCTGCAAGTCGATGCCGTAGGAGATCAGCCGCTCCTGCCCGGGCGGGACGTTATCGATCTTGGCATCGCCCGCGTAGCTCGCCCCTTCGATCACCGTGATCGGGCCTTGCAGAAGGTGCTTGCCGGTGATGTTCTTGATGCGCGCCCCGTAGAGCGGATTGCGCGCCAGGACGCCCGGGTTGTAGATCGACAGTTTCTCGATCTCCACTTCATCGGTGATGATCGGAATCATCGCCGAGCGCTGCCGGGGGAGGCTGACATTCCCCACCGTGTACTGGAACAATTCCCCCACCTTGGCGGCCGACGCCACCGACTGCACCGAAGCCGCCATGTCCTTCATCGGCTGGTACGCCAACTGCTCTCCGGCCTTCTCCATCGCGAATGCGCCATTGGCCGCCGCGCCCTTCGCTTCACCCTCGACCTCCTTCCTTCCCAACCCCCGCCGCAGCGCGGCCGCCGCCGGCTTGGGCGGGGCCGCCGCCAGTCCCGTGGCATTGCGATCTTCATCACTCAGGGCGACAGCCTTATCCGCCTTATCCATCCCCGCCTCATACGTCTGCGGGCGCAGGCTGGCGTACAGCTCGGGCTGCACCACCGGCCGGGGCACATACAGCGGCCGGTACAAATCCTGAATGAAACTGATCGGCCGACCGCTCACCAGCGACAGTTGCACATTGGCCCAGTCATTGTCCGTTTGGTTTTCCACAATCGCCCAGCCGAGCAGCTTGGGCTTCTCCGCGCCGGCCTTGCCGGCGGCATTCTTGTCATCGCCTTTGCGCTCTTCCGGCCCGTCCTTGGCCGCGCCCACGCCCGGCAACACAAGCCGATAGCTCGTCTTCCAGATCGGCGTCTCCACGACGTACCCGATCCGCACCTGCCGCTCTCCCTGCCCCGCGAAGTTGATCGTCACCGGCTTCTTGTCCTGGTCGCGCGCCTGCGCCAGCGCCGTCAGCGCCTTGGAAATCTCTTCCTGAAGCTGCTTGTCCTCCAGTTCGATCTTTTTCGTGTCGCCCAGCTCCACCGCGCGAATCGTCCCGCCGGAAATCAGATTCAGCACCCAGACTTCAATCACCGCCTTGTCCGAAGCCTTCGACTTTTTCTCAACTCCCAGGATGGTCCCCGCCAGCGTCTCCCCGGCCGCCGTCACCACCTGCACCTTCGCCCCGCGCAACTGCCCCAGCAGCGCCGATAGCGATGGATCGCCCGTGATATCCACCTGGAAACTCCGCAGCGTCTTCTCGATCGGATCCTGCGATGGATAGACAACGGTGGTCACCTTCCCGCCGCCCATATCCTGGAGCAATAGCGATTTGAGAATGTCGTTGATCTGCTGCGTCTTGAAGCGCAGCTCGGTCGAGGTCGATCCGGTGACCGCCCCCGCATGTTCGAAATATCCCACCCCGCTGGAGAACAGCACCACCACCTTCACCGGCACATCCGCCTGCGCCGCCTTGTCTCCCTTGGCCGCATCCGCCGGCTTATCCACGGGCTGCCCCAGCGCCGTCATCGGCACAAAACCCACACCCGCCACCACCGCCGCCACCGCCACCGCCACCGCCGCCAGAATCGACCGGGTCAACCAACTTCGCATGTCCGTTCTCCTTCAATCGTTTCTTGTAACACGGGCGTCTTGCCAGTGCAGACGCGTAACTGTGACACGGGCGTCCCGCCCGTGCAAAGTGCTCTCGCAAATAAAATCTCCCGAAACCAAACCGCCTCAGCCCATCGCGCCATTCGCACGGCCGGGACGGCCGTGTCACGATAGACCGAGAAAAGCTCCTCCAGTCCACTTTTGACGCCCGCAGGTTCGGAAAGTTTCCAACCGCGCGTTATCTTTATGCAATGCTTCCAACCCGCCGCGGTCTCTTTCGACCATTGCTGATCCTCATCGGCCTCCTCCCCTGCGGCTGCGCCTCTCTTTGGAACCTCTCCCCCGAACC
>JBBRTW010000485.1:0-5252 GCA_038244055.1 Tepidisphaerales bacterium
CCCTCACCCTAACCCTCTCCCGAGTACAGGAGAGGGAACCGGAACGTTTCAACAGTTTCGTCTCTACTTCCCCTCTCGCAATTCAAGCACCACCGTATCATCCGCCCGGAGATAACCATCAACGATATGCTCGACCCCATCATCGCGAAGGCTAATCGTGAAATGCGCCGGGTTCCCCGGATCGCGCTGGCCGGCGCGGCATTGGAAGGGGTAGACATCCTCCGTGAAAGGCAAGGTGGCGTTCCATTGCGATTCGCTCAGGAGTCTGGGCCGCGACCACGCCGAGCCGGGCTGGATGACCGTAATATCGAAGAGTGTGTCGCGGCCGACCCCGCGCGGGTGGCTGGCGGAATTGAACACCTCCACCGCCACCAGTCGCGGGCCCGCATCCGTCTTTTGCAGCTCGCCGAGAAAGGCCGTCGCGATGTTCCGGGATTGGCCGGGAGGCGAAAACAAGGTGTAAAATTGCTTCCAGTCCCCATTCATGACATTCAACCCCGCTCGATTATCCATGACCACTTCCCCCGCCACCCCCCGATGCTCCAGACACCGCCTCTGCGCCTGGATCAGCCGCCCATGATCCCAGGCCGTTCCCGCGAAGCGCGCCCCCAGGATCAGGGCCATTCCGATGGCGGCCCAGGTCAGCCAACGGCGCAGCGAAATCCCCGCCAGCGATCGCCGGCGCGGGGCGTATTCGAGTTGCACAACAGTTCGCTGAGCCATCCTTGGCACGTTCACCACCATGCATCGCTTGCGAAATCAAGTCAACCCACAACCGTCCGATCGCGTGCCAGGAACCGGCGCTTCAACACCCTCCACAACTTTCCGGTACAACCTTCAACCGGAGAACAAATCGCATGATGATTCGAACCCTCGCCGCGCTGGGCCTATCCATCGCATCGATCGCCTACCCCGCACTCGCCGCCGACCCCAAGCCGGGCGATAAACCCACCACACCGGCCGTCAAACCCCCTGAAAAACCCAAGCCCAAGGCCTACACCACCATCGAAGAGGCCGGCCCGGACTACGCTTTCCAGGGAGAATATGGTGAGGCCGAGGCGGGCAAAGCGCCTTTCGGCGTGCAGGTCATCTCCCTGGGCGAGGGCAAGTTCCGTGCGGTCGCGTATCCCGGCGGCCTGCCCGGCGCGGGCTGGTCGGGTGAGAAAGCCTCCAAGGTCGCGCTCGATGGCAAGCTCGAAGCAATTGCGCCGCTGACCCTCTCCGGCAAGGGCGGCGTGACGGCCACAATCGCCAGTGGCGCATCGCTCTCCCTCAAGACAGACAAAGGCGAAACCGTCGAACTGAAGAAGATCGAGCGCAAGAGCCCCACGCTGGGCGCGCCCGCGCCGGCCGGCGCGATCGTCCTCTTCGATGGCAAGAGCCTCGACAACTGGCAGGGGGGTAAGCTCGATCCGCGCGGTTTCCTGGCCGTCCAGGGCGGCGGCGAGCCCAAGACCAAGCAGAAGTTCACCGACTTCACGCTCCACGTCGAATTCGTTTCCCCCTTCATGCCCACCGCCGGCGGCCAGGGCCGGGGCAATTCCGGCGTCTACCTCCAGAACCGCTACGAGGTGCAGGTGCTCGATTCATTCGCCCTCGAAGGCGTCGATAACGAATGCGGCGGCATCTACAAGAATGCCGCGCCCAAGGTGAACATGTGCCTCCCGCCGCTGGTCTGGCAGACGTATGAGATCGACTTCACCGCCGCCAAATGGGAGGGCGATAAGAAGGTCAAGAACGCGGTGGTGAGCGTCCGCCACAATGGCGTGATGATTCACGAAGGTCTGGAGATCAAGAATCCCACCGGCGGCAGCGAGAAGGAAGCCCCCGGCCCGGGCTTCATCAAATTCCAGGACCACGGCAATCCGGTGTTCTACCGGAATGTCTGGATCATCGAGAAGAAGTAGATGGGGCGCTTCGCGCAGATGGCGCATCGCGCACACGGCGCTTTGCGCTGACCGCGCATCGCCGCGCCTACCGCCCCTTCCCCAGCCCGAGCAGCTCCACCACTTTCCCCGCCGTCTCTTCCACGGCGCGCCGGGTGACATCCAGCGTCGGCCAGCCTTTGCCCATGAAAATTTTCCGGCTCCACTCCACTTCTTCCTGCACGTAATCCAACTGGTTGTAAGTCGTATCCGACATGCCCCATGAATGCTGGCGGTTGGTGCGAATCTCGGAAAGACGCAGCGGATCGATCAGCAGGCCGACCACCGATTTCTTCATCAGCTCCAGCAACTGCCGCGGCGGAGCAACCGCCTTGGCCAGGCTGACGTTGGCCACCTTATAGCCAAGCTGCGCCAGGTAAATTGATGTGGGTGTTTTGGAAGTGCGGCTCACCCCCGCCAGCACGATGTCGGCCTCGTGGACCGTATCCAGCCCCAGCCCATCATCGTGTTCCAGGGTGAATTCCAGGGCCTTGATGCGCTGATGATACTCATCGGAAATATCGTGCAGCAGATGGACGTTCGGCGCGGGCTCGATCCCGGAATTGCCGCGGAGAAACTCGACGAATTCGCCGGTGAGGTCGCAGGCCGGCATGCCCAGCGCTTCGCAGATGCGGTGGATGACTTCCTTGGAATCGGCCGACACGAAGGCGTGCAGCACCATGCCGGGAGAATCCTGAACCGCCGCCAGCGCTTCGAGGACGCGCGTGGGCGTGCTGAGAAAGTTATGCCGGCGCACGTCGAACGTGCGCGGCGGGAACTGGGTCAGGAAGGCCGAGAGCATGTGCTGGCCGAGATTTCCGGTGGAATCGGAGAGAAGGTGGATGCGCGTGAACCGAGCCGGTGCGGAGCCGGCCGGCGCGGAGCCCGTCGGCGCTATGCCCGCGGCCGGCGCGATGAATTGATGGACCTCCACTTCAGTTACGGCCACGGTTGCCGCCGGGGTTCGGGCGCGCAATCTTTTCGCCCTGGCGGGCGGCTTCAGTTTTGGCGCTCTGGCCTTTCCACCGGCCGCTTTCTTCTTCGCGCGCTTTGCGCCCGCGATCTTGCCGCCAGAGATCTTGCCGCCCATGATCTTGCCGCTCGAACGCGCCTTGCGCATTGCCTTGCTCTTCGATTTCGCCATGACGCGATCAGCATCGCCGGCCGGACAAACAAGTCAACCCGGTTTGTGCGGGCGCGGGCAGGGGCATAGAATCAGCCAATCGTAGCACGGGCATCTTGCCCGTGTATGCGACGACCCGATCCAGCGTAGCACGGGCATCCTGCCCGTGTATGCGACGACCCGATCCAGCGCAGCACGGGCATCTTGCCCGTGTATGCGACGCTAAACTTCTCGCAACACCTCCAACACGGGCAGGATGCCCGTGCCACAGGGACGTGCCACAGGAATCGTCTTCATGTCATTCTTCAATCAACAGTCATCCACCGCCCGCGCATCGTTGAGGCATCTCACGCTCATCGGCGGGCTGCTGGTCGCGCTGGCCGGGTGCAATTCCGGCGGCGACAGGCCGGTGAATCTGGCCGATCATCTCGCCGATGGGCGCGCGCAAACCGCCGAGGGCGTCGACGAAGATGCCATGCGCAATGATGTCTACTTCCTCGCCTCCGATCGGTTGGAGGGGCGCGGGCTGGGCACGCCGGGGCTGGAACTGGCGAGCGATTACATCGCCACGCGCTTCAAGGCGCTGGGGCTGAAAACCGTGGCCGGGCGGGAGGATTATTTCCAGAATTTCGATGTGACGACCATTGAGGGAAGCTCGGCCGAGACTTGGCTGACGCTCGGCGAGACGACCTGGACAACGGACAAGGGCATCATCCCCTCGCCCATCTCCGCGGATAAGGAATTCAGCGGCAATGTGGTTTTCGCGGGCTATGGCATCACCAGCGGCCAGAAGGATTACGATGATTACGCCGGGATCGATGTGAAGGGGAAGATCGTCATGGCCATGCGCTATGAGCCGCATAACCCGGTCACCGGCAAGAGCCGCTGGTCGGACAATGGTTGGTCCAACGCCTCGAGCCTGGAAGCCAAGGCGGCGGCCGCCAGCCAGCGCGGGGCGCTGGCGCTGATCGTCGTCAATCCGCCGGTGCCGAATTTTGGGGATGATCCGCTGCCGGCCATCAAGCCGCAGATGACCCGGCCTGTCAGCATCCCCGTCCTCTACATCAAGCAAACCGTCGCGGCCGAAGTGCTCAAAGCCGCCAATGCGCCGGGGCTGAAGGAATTGCAGGCGAAGATCGATGAATCGGCCAAGCCCGCCTCGCAGGCTCTGGGTGATCTGACGATCAAGGGAAAAGTCGCGCTCAAGCGCAGCAAGAAGAACGTTCGCAATGTCATGGCGATGATCCCCGGCGAAGGACCGGCCGCCGGCGAGTATGTCATCATCGGCGCGCACTACGATCACCTTGGCTGGGGCGGGCCGGGCAGTTTGATGAACACCTCGCTCCTCCAGCGCATCCCCGGTGTCACCGAGCCGGCCAACGGCAATCCGCACGGCGGCGCGACCCAGCCCGCGACACGCCCGACCACCGCGCCCTCCACGCGACCGGTGGCCAATCCGCATGGTGAGGCGAATCCGCACGCGGCCAATCCACACGCGGCCGCCGATCCCCATGCCGCGCCAAATGCGAATGAGTTGCTCAACCCGAGCGCAGCGCCGAATCCCCATGCCGGGCCGGTCACGACAGGACCATCGAACCGCGCCATCCACCACGGCGCGGATGACAACGCCTCCGGCACCGCCGCCATGCTCGAACTCGCCCGCATCTATTCCCATCGCCCCGCCCCGGCGCGGACGCTGATTTTCGTCTCGTTCACGGCCGAGGAATCCGGCCTGATCGGCTCGGCGCATTTCGTGAACAATCCGCCGGTGGAGTTGAAGAAAGTCGCGGCGATGTTGAACCTCGACATGGTCGGGCGCGTGCGCAAAAACCTCCTCTACGTCGGCGGTCAGGGGACGGCCACGCCGCTGGAGCCGATCATCAAGAAGGCGGATCTGGATTCGCCGCTGGAGTTCAAGAACCTCGGCCGCGGCGGGCTGGGTCCGAGTGATCACATGTCCTTCGCGACCAAGAAGGTGCCGGTGCTGTTTTTCTTCACGGGGACGCATCCGGATTACCACACCCCGACCGATACCGCCGACAAGATCAACTTCGACGGCATGGCGCAGGTGGTGCGCTTCTCGGCGGAGGTGGTCGATGATCTGATCAAGATGCCCATGTCCGCCTACGTCGATGCGGCCGACCGCGAATCGATGATGTCCCCGCAGCTCAGCGGCGAATCATCCGGCCGGCGCGTCATCCTCG
>JBBRTW010000486.1:0-5212 GCA_038244055.1 Tepidisphaerales bacterium
ACCTCCACCCCAGGGCAATCGCATGTAACTCCTATCGCATCGATTTCGGATTGTGGATTGCGGATTGCGGATTGAAAACCGCATTTCAATCCACAATCCGAAATCCGAAATCCGCAATTGCTGCCCACTTCATGCCACATGCAATTGCCCTCACCTCCATCCTCCACCCTCCACCCTCTCACGCCCCACCCGCCTCGCGCCCCCAATGTCCCAAAAAGTCCCAGAATGTCCCGTTTTTGAATTTGCATTTCCCCCCAAACTCCCCTCCTTCGCCACAAATAAAAACAACGCGTAACAAATCGCGACCCCCACCGCGCCAGGCGCAAAACGAACTCCCCCGCACCACGGCCGGGACGCCGCGTGCCACTTCGATCAACCGAGGCCGCCCGACTGCTCGGTGGAGATGGGGCCGGCGGGGCTCACTCCGCCGCCGGTGTGGGAGCCTTCGAGGGGGGTGTCCTCGGTGGAATTCTGGTCCTCCCGACCGGACGGAGGGGTCGCGGCGTCCGTCGCGGGAAGTTCATCTTCATCAACCTCCTCCCCCTTCCACGCCCGCCAGTATTTCCCCAGCCGCTTCACAAACTCCCCCGCCTTCTCCGCAAAAAGTCGCTTGCCTGACTCCATCGCCTGGCCCTGCAGGATCAGCCGCTTCTGATCCACCACATCCGTCACCGCGCGCACCGCTCCCGTCTCGGCCGATTCGCCGCGCGCTGTCGCATCGGCCTCCATGACCTGCTTCAACACCGCCAGGTCATGCTCATCGCCCAGCACATCCGCCAGGTCGTGAAACGATTGCGCCAGCGGCTCCATGATCGCCGGCCAGATGTCCTCCAGCACCTCGCACTGATGCCACAGATCCTTCACCCGTTTTCGCCACTCGTGAAAAAGCTCAGCGCCATGCGCTGACATCTCACCTACCCTGGCCGCCGACATCGCATCCCGGCCATCGCCGTAGACGCGCTTGAGCCCTTCCTTGAGCGCGGGCCAGCCGTCGGAGGCGATCGTCCATCCGCCGACGCGCTCGATCGCCTGCTCCACCGCCAGGGCGACGCCTTCCAATCCACCCGCCTGCTCCAGCACGCGCTTTTTCACCACTCGGCTTCGCGTCATCAGCTTCTTCCGCGATGCCCCATAGACCAGCCCGCCCAAGTCCCCTTTCAACTCCACCAGCGTATCCACCAGAACAGCCGCATCGCGCGCCTCGGCCAAGGTTCCGCCCGCATCCCGGAAGCCCGCGTTCTCGCGCTCGAAGACGCCCTCCCCCAGTTCATCGCGCACGAGCCGAACTACCGCCCGCAGCCGCTTCATGCGCTTCCGGGCCGCATGCACCGCCTTATCCTTCGCCCGCGCGGTATCCCCCGCGCCGCGCAGTTCCGCCAGCGCCTCATCCAACTGCTCCAGCGCGATGCGCCGAATTCCCGCGCCCACGGTCTCGCCGGCTTTCAACCTGAATCCCACATCTACCTCGCTTTAAGAGAATCAGGCATCACCCTACACTCCCCCACCCCCGCCCGCCACAATCTTTGCGCTCCCTTAACAAAGTTGCTATTGCAGACTTTATTCGTGGCATTTCCGCTCCCGCAGGTCTCCCCGCTTTAAGTATTTTGTTTTAGTTTTCCCCCACCCTCTATGTCTTTATGTTTTATGCCGCCCTCCCCGCCTTGAGTTTTTAGTTTGCCGCCCCCTCTGTCATACCGACCTCCCTATCGACATTTCCCATCCAACGTGGGACAATTCACCACCCGACTCGCCCAGCCGCCCGGAGCGATCTTTTATCGGCCACCACCGTATTACCCCATCGCCGTGAACCTCAACATCACCCTCGAACAACCTGACAAAAAGATGGCCCTTTTCGGCTCGGCCGACCGCTATCTCCGCCTGATTCGCGATGCGTTCGCCGTCCAGATCATTGGCCGGGAGGACGAACTGCGCATTTCGGGGGACCGCGAGCAGGTCGCCAAGGCGGCCGCCGTCATCGACCTCATGCAGAAGCATTTGCGGCGGCATGACTGGCTCTCCACCGAGGATGTGGGCAACGCCATCAGCACCGCCGCCCACGAGCTGCGCGAGCGAACTGCTGATGACATCGATGTTTACACGCGGGGGCATGCCATCAAGCCCAAGACCGCCGGCCAGAAACGCTATATCGAGGCGATGCTGGCCAACGACCTGACTTTCTGCTCCGGGCCGGCCGGGACGGGGAAGACTTATCTGGCCGTCGCCGTGGCCGCCTCGATGCTTAAACACAATCAGGCCAAGCGTTTAGTGCTGGCCCGGCCCGCCGTCGAGGCCGGCGAGCGGTTGGGATTCCTCCCCGGCGATCTGCAAGCCAAGGTCAATCCATATCTTAGGCCGCTTTTTGACGCGCTCCATGACATGATAGACTATGAGCAGATCAAGCGTTTCATGGTCAATGATGTGATCGAGGTGGCTCCGCTGGCGTTCATGCGCGGGCGAACGCTCAATGAATCGGTCATCATCCTGGACGAGGCCCAGAATACCACCCCTTCACAGATGTTGATGTTTTTGACACGATTGGGCCACGACTCCAAAATGATCATCACCGGCGACACCAGCCAGGTCGATCTGCCCCCGAATCAGATGTCGGGGATGGACGATGCGATGGACAAGCTGGCCGGGATCAAGGGCATCGGCTTTGTGGAACTCGAGCGCGGCGACATCGTTCGTCACCGGCTGGTTCAGAACATCGTCAATGCCTACGAGCGGAAAGAGGATTAAGCCCCGATGTTCTGGTCGCGTAAATATGGCGCCCGCCGCACCGAGGTACGCAAGAAGTGCCCCGACCGCAGCACCGCCGGCTGGATCAGCGACATGCGCGCCAAGGGCGTGGTCGGCTCGCTCGCCGTCGCCGCCGGCTTCGTCATCGTCGTCTCCGCCATTGTCATGCTCCGGGAAGATTCCGTCCCCTACAAGCCCGGCCAATACGTCCCCCAGGACATCCTCTCCCGCGTCGACTTCGCCTTCCGCGATCAGGAAAAACTAATCGAGGCCAAAAAACAGAAACGCGACAGCCAGCCGCGCGTCTACTCCAAGGCCCCGGTCGATTCCTGGAGCGCCCTGCAGACCGCCCTCCTCGAGCTCCCCGACCACATCGGCAATTCCGAAATCTCCCAGCTCCCCGGCGATCTCCGCACCCGCCTGCGCCTCGATGTCGGAAACGAGGGCGTGCTCAACATCCTCCGCCAGTATCAGCTCCCGGAGCGCAAGCCCGCCTTCGCCCGCGATGTGGACCGTTTCCTCAAGGACCTGCGCGGGCTGATCCTCATCCCCAAGCCCCAGCGCGATGAGGAAGTCCAGCGTGCTTCGCAGCGGTATATGACGATGATCGTTGAAGGCCGGGATGTGCGGCCGGAAGACACCTTCGCCGCCGGTGAAGGGGCGGCCGACCGCGAGCTCTACAACCGCATCGCCGCGGCCGCCAAGGAGGCCTTCCCCGCCGCCCTCTTTCCCAAGCTCACCGATTTCTCCATGCAGACCCTCCAGCCGACGCATCTGCTGGATGAGAATTCCACCCTCGCCGCCCAGAACCGCGCCGCCGATCTGGTCGGCCCGGACATCGCCGTCGTCCGCTACGAACGCAACCGCACCCTCGTCCCCGGCGATCGCGTGCTCACCGAAAAAGGCTGGCAGCTCCTCAAGTCCGAAAAAGAAGCCTTCGTCCGCAGCCTCGGCCGCAAGCTCTGGAAAACCAAGATCGGCCTGGTCGCCACCGTCATCCTCATCACCTGCATCCTCTGCACTTACGTCTACCGCTACCAGCGCCGAATCGTCCGCAACAAGATGCGCTCGGTGGCCATCGCCGTCCTCCTCGCCTCCATGCTCCTGCTGACCCAGCTCGCCGCCATCGGCATGGGCTCGCCCTTCATCTTCTCCCTCGGGCCGACCCTGCTGGCCGCGATGATCCTCACCATCGCCTACGATCAGCGCTTCGCCGTCGGGATCGGCGCGATCCACGCCGTCCTGGTCACAATCGCCCTCGACCAATCCGTTGGCTTCTACCTCATCCAGTTCGTCGGCATCCTCACCGCCTGCTTCATGCTCGATGAGATCCGTACCCGCAGTAAGCTCATCGAAGTCGGCGGCGCGGCCGCCCTCGCCATGATGGCCGCCACCGCCGCGGCCGGCGCTATCCAGATGGACCCCATCGAGTTCATCGCCCGCAACTGCCTCTTCGCCGGCGCGGCCGGGCTGGGCGTGGGCTTCGTGGTCCTCGGCATCCTCCCCTTCATCGAAAAGCAGTTCAAAATCAACACCTCGATGACTCTGCTCGAGCTGGCCGATGCCAGCCAGCCCCTGCTGCGCCGCCTGGCCATCGAAGCCCCCGGCACCTACAACCACTCCATCCAGGTCGCCACCCTCGCCGAAGCCGCCGCCGAGGCCATCGGCGCGAATTCGCTGCTCTGCCGCGTCGGCGCTTACTACCACGACATCGGCAAGATCAACAAGGCCGACTACTTCATCGAGAACCAGTCCGATGGCCGAAACCGCCACATCAACCTCTCCCCGAGCGTCTCGCTGCTGATCATCATCGGGCACGTCAAGGACGGCGTCGAACTGGCCCGCGAGTACAACCTCCCGGCCAGCATGATCCCCTTCATCCAGCAGCACCACGGCACCACCCTCGTCGAATACTTCTACCACCAGGCCCTCAAACGCGAAGACGCGGCCGGCAACGATGGCCCGCAGGTCCCCGAAACCCAGTACCGCTACCCCGGCCCCAAACCCAAGAGCAAGGAAATCGCCATCCTCATGATCTCCGATGCCGTCGAATCCGCCGTCCGAGCCATGTCCGAACCCAACGCCAGCCGCATCGAAACCCTGGTCCACGACCTCTCCATGAAACGCCTCCACGATGGCCAGTTCGACGAATGCGATTTAACCTTCCGCGACCTGGAACATATCGAAAGGGCTCTAACAAAGACTCTGCTCGGCATCTACCACGGCCGAATCCAGTACCCCTCAACGGCGTCCTTGACCGGGCCAGTGGCGGTGGGCGCGACGATGCGGAGCGCGTGAGAGGGGGGGGTTACAATGAGACAATGAGACAATGGTGTCCGTTCCGCGGACCACAGTCCCCATCCTTGCGGGTGCCTCGGACTCCCGGTGATTCGGGGTGGTTCAGGTTGCGGGGGTTGGGGAAGTTTGGGTTGACGCCTGGGTTGGAGGATGGGATTGCGTCAGATCCTCCGCC
>JBBRTW010000487.1:0-5190 GCA_038244055.1 Tepidisphaerales bacterium
AGTTTGCTGGCCTGCTCCATGCCCTTCTGGCCGGTGTAGATCTCGCCATCGAAGAACGCGCCGCGCAGCTCGAGCTTGTCGAGCGTCTTCTTCTCATCGAGAAGGGCGCGGGCGATGGCCGAGATGCTGACGCCCTCGCCGTAGATCACGGCGCTGGGGCCATCGAGAAGCTTCTCGAAGCCCTTGAGCTTGCCAGCGCCGGTAGCGCGGGCGGCCAGGGTGTTCTTGACGACCGTCATCCGCATCTTCTTCTCGACGAGGCGGCGGCGGATCTGGTTGTTCTGGATGGCGTTGATGCCGCGAGGGCTGATGACCGCGATCGCTTCGATCTTGTCGAGGCGGGTGTGCAGGTCACGTTGGATCAGGTTCTTTACTTTTTTGCTCATGGTGTGCTCAGTTGCGAGTTGTCAGTTGCGAGTTGCGAGTTGCGAGTTGCGAGTTGAAGAGCGGCGTGTTGCATTTAACTCGCAACTCGCAACCCGCAACTCACCACCACTCCTCACTGGATGATCAATTCCACCGCCGGGGTCATCGAGGCTTTGATGATGACTTTCTTGAAGTACGCGCCCTTGCTGGTCTGGGGCTTGAGTTTGCGGATGGTGCCGACCATGGCGTTGATGTTGTCGGCGAGTTTCTCGTTGGTGAACGAGACCTTGCCGACGACGCAGTGGACGTTGCCGCCGGCATCGTTGCGGAACTCGATCTTGCCGGCCGAGTATTCGCGGACGGCGTTGGCGACTTCGGCGGTGACGGTGCCGGCCTTGGGCGAGGGCATGAGACCCTTGGGGCCGAGAACCTTACCGAGGCGGCCGACGAAGCGCATCATGTCGGGGGTGGCGACGGCGACATCGAAATCGGTGAAGTTGTCTTTTTCGATTTCCTGGACCAGGGCCTGTCCGCCGGCCTTGATCGCGCCGGCCGCGGTGGCGGCCTCGACGAGGTGGTCGGGGCAGAAGGCGACGACGCGCTTGGACTTGCCGATGCCGTGGGGCAGGGAGACCGAGCCGCGGATCATCTGATCGGCCTGCTTGGCGTCGATGCCCAGGGAGAAGATGAGCTCGACGGACTGATCGAACTTGGTGGGGGGGAAGGCCTTGACGGCGGTGATCGCGGCATCGACGGCCACGGGGACCGTGATGGCCTTTTCGGCCGCCTTTTTATAGCGTTTCGAACGTTTTTCTACGA
Organism: Tepidisphaerales bacterium; assembly: GCA_038244055.1. Lineage (GTDB taxonomy): Bacteria > Planctomycetota > Phycisphaerae > Tepidisphaerales > Tepidisphaeraceae > DASPKW01. Next base: position 1,186 of record JBBRTW010000487.1, read on the forward strand.
CTGCTGCCATGAATGATTCGCTCCTGCGACCGGTAAAAAGCTCCGGTCGAAGCTCCCACTGTTACGGGCCGTGGTGGTGCCCTGGGTTTCTAAGGATGAAGGATGAAGGCAGAAGGATGAATGCACATCAATCCTGCATTCGACCTTTCACTTCAATTCGCCAAACTTGCCCGAGGTCGATCAGGGTCGTTTGTTTTGTTTCCGAGTCGAACAACTCCAACGTTTCATCACCGAAAATCTTGACCGACTCAGGCCGATTCACTTCGATTCTGCCAACCTCGACATTGAGGTCGGTCGGCAGAAAGATCACGAACGGGACGAACGGACGACGTTTGAGCAGCGAAAAAACAACTGCTGGCGACATCGTCCGCCTCCATTATCCTTCGACCGTAATCCCCATCGACCGTGCCGTGCCGGCGATAATCCGTGCGGCTTTGTCGAGGTCGAAGGCGTTCATGTCCTTGCCTTTTTCCTCGGCCACCTTGCGGCACTGGGCCATGGTGACTTTGCCGATCTTGTTCTTGTTGGGTTCGCCCGAACCCTTCTCGGCCTTGACCAGTTCCTTGAGGAGGGTCGAGGCGGGGGAGGACTTGATCTCGAAGTCGAAGGTGCGGTCCTTGTAGACCGTGATCAGGCAGCCGACGACTTTGCCCTTGAGGGCGGCGGTGGCGGCGTTGAACTTCTGGATGAACTGGCCGGGGTTGACGCCATGCTGGCCGAGGGCGGGCCCGATGGGAGGCGCGGGGGTGGCGGTTCCGCCGGGTGCCAGGATTTTGAACTGGACTGTGATTTCTTTCTTGGCCATGTGGGTATTACCGTCTTTCTTTCGGTCGATGCTGCGTACAAAAGCCCCCGGGAACAAAATGAACCGGCGGCGTCACGAATCCACGATCTTGACCTCAATCTGACGCCGGGGCCGAAACTGGCCCGGGGCATCCATCACTTCCACCACGGTCTGGGGCGGAGGCGGCTGATCCGGCGATCCATCGCCTGTGGGGTTGTCGCCGGACTCATCTTCGTCGGCGACATCGAATCCACCCCCCTGCTGCTCTGCGACGAAATCGGGCTGGTCATCGTCGGTTTCAAGCCCCAGGGGGCTCACGTTCCGGCGGGACAGGCTCGTCAGCCAGGAGACGAATCGATACATCAGATTCGCCGGGAGGAAAAGGGCGATAAGACTAACAAGCAAGGCGACAATTGACAAGAGCGCCAGCAGGATTCCCGGGAGGGCGGCGATTCCGACCATGAAACGGGCCCATGCCGGCATCTTCCCGAACCGGCCTTTGAAACCGTGCCATTTGCCGTAATAGTTCAGGAGCTGGTACATGAGGGATCAAATGGCGAATTGCAGAAACTCGAATGGCGAATCAATTTCAATGATCGAATGACCAAATCCGAAGGCACCCGATCGGACGATGCGGACGCCGACATTTGGTCATTCGGACTTGATTATTGATTCGTCATTCGGGCTTGGAAGTTCGCCATTTTCCTGGTTACATCTTCTCGATCTGCCAGTATTCCAGTTCCAGGGGGGTGGGGCGGCCGAAGATCGTGGTGATGATGCGGACGCGGCCCTGGTCGGGGAGGATTTCATCCACTTCGCCTTCGAAATTCTCGAATGCGCCGTTGGTGACTTTGACCTTGTCGGACTTGCGGAACTGGGCGGCCGGGGTGGTGGGCTCTTCGCCCTTCTGCACCTCTTCGAGCATCTTGGACTGATCTTTGGGGCTCATGGCGGTGGGCTTGCCGTTGGAGCCGATGAAATCACCCACGCCCTCGGTTTCCTTGATGACGAACCAGACCTTGTCGGGGATTCGGCCATCGCCATCGAGTTGAAGCTCGATGAAGACGTAGCCGGGGTAAAGCTTGCGATCGGACTCGCGGCGGACGCCGCCCTTCATCGAGCGGACGCGCTCGGTGGGGACGAGAATCCGGCCGACGTGGGCTTCGAGGCCTTCGATTTTGACCTTGCGCGACAGCTTCTCGCGGACCTGGTCCTCTTTGTTGCTCGCGACTCGCAGGACGAAGAATTGCATGACTGGCTGCGCCTTCTGGATCGGCCGATGGCCGATGGTGGATAATTAGAGGGGGACTTGGGGCACCGGGCCGGTGAAATCAGCCGAAAGGCCCGGTTTCCAGGACGCGGATGAGTTGAAACAGGTAACCGAAGATGACGTCGAGGAGGAACAGGGTGAGTGAGATCAGCACGACGAAGAATACGACGACCTTGGTCGAGCCGATCAGCTCCTTGCGGCTGGTCCAGTTGACCTTTTTCATCTCGCTGTCGGTGGCGATGAGGAAGTCGACGTTGCCGGGCTTGTTCATCAAGCGCCATACAAAAAAGGAGTAGACGGCCAGGAAGCCCAGCGCGACTCCAATGGCCACGCCGAGGGTAGCTCCGCCCCAGGATTTGGTTTGGGTGTAGAGGAACTCGGCGGTGAGGAGGCCGATCAGGACAGCGCCCAGGAGCGTGCCCATGCGGGTCCAGTAACCCTGGCCTCTCTTGTAAATGGTGAAGAAGCCCGCGCCGGAACGGCTTGCGCCTGATCCACCCGAACCGCCTTTGCCCGCGCCGACAGGCCCCGATCCACCCGATCCGCCGCTGCCGGAGGATTTGGACTTGGATTTGGGTTCGGCGCGCTCTTGCTCCAGCGGCGATTGCTCGTCGGCCATCGCTTGATTTCCTTCGCTCTTTGTCACGGACGCCATAATAAACACGCCGGGTAGGAATCGAACCTACAACCTGCCGCTTTGGAGACGGCTGCTCTGCCAATTGAGCTACCGGCGTAAAAACAGTAGGCGGTAGGCAGTGGGCAGTTGGCAGTCGATTTCTCGGCTGCCACACACTCAACACCTGACAGGATACGGCGAAAGTGCCGCGGACGCCAAGCGCCTGCGGCCGGCCGCATCATGCCTACTTACTTACGCTTGACTTTATGCAGGGTGTGGCGGCGAAGGCGCTTGGAGTACTTCTTGACCTCCACCTTCTGCACGCCGCCGGCAACCTTGATCTCCGTGCGGTAGTTCAAGTCGCCGGTCTCGGTGCATTGCAGCCAGACCATTTCACGATTTTCTTTTGCCATTGGCTTCTCAGCTTCTCAGTAGGCGGAAGGCAGTAGGCAGTAGGCGGAGGAAGAGTAAAACGCGAGCGTCTTATCTGCCTACCGCATACTGCCTACTGCTTACTTGAAATCACTCCAGAATCTTCGTCACGACGCCCGAGCCGACGGTCTTGCCGCCTTCGCGGATGGCGAAGCGGAGTTTTTCTTCCATGGCGATCGGGCTCTGCAGCTCGATTTCCATGGTGACGTTGTCGCCGGGCATGACCATTTCCGCGCCGCCGAGCAGCTTGGCGGAACCGGTCACATCGGTCGTGCGGAAGTAGAACTGCGGACGATATCCGGTGAAGAACGGCGTATGACGGCCGCCTTCTTCCTTGGTCAGGATGTACACCTCGCCGGTGAACTTCTTGTGCGGGGTGATCGACTTGGGTGCCGCCAGAACCTGGCCGCGCTCGATGGCTTCTTTTTCGATGCCGCGGAGGAGGATGCCCACATTGTCGCCGGCGATGCCCTGGTCCAGAGTCTTCTGGAACTGCTCGATGCCGGTGGCGACGGTGACCTTGGTATCCGTGAAGCCGACGATTTCGACGTTGTCGCCGACCTTGATGGTGCCGCGCTCGATACGGCCGGTGGCGACGGTGCCACGGCCCTTGATCGAGAAGACGTCTTCCACGGGCATGAGGAAGGGCTTATCCACTTCGCGCTGCGGGATCGGGACGAACTCGTCCAGCGTGGCGACGAGCTTATCGATGGCTTCGCAGGCTTTGTCGTCCTTGGGCGCTGCGAGGGCGTCCTTGGCGACACCGCGAATGATCGGGGTATCATCGCCGGGGAAGCCGTACTTGGTGAGCAGTTCGCGGACTTCCATCTCGACGAGCTCGAGAAGTTCGGGGTCGTCAACGAGGTCGACCTTGTTCAGGAAGACGACGATCTTGGGCACGCC
>JBBRTW010000488.1:0-5182 GCA_038244055.1 Tepidisphaerales bacterium
CAATCCGCAATCCGCAATCCGCAATCCGCAATCCGCAATCCGCAATCCGCAATCCGCAATCCGCAATCCGCAATCCAAAATCCGCAATCCAAAATCCGCAATCCAAAATCCGCAATCCAAAATCCAAAATCCAAAATCCAAAATCCAAAATCCAAAATCCAAAATCCGCAATTGTCCCCCCTATCTTGCCCGCAGCGTATCCTTTCCTATAATCCTGGCAATGGCCCACATTATTGCCCAACCCTGCATTGGCACCAAGGACACCGCCTGCGTCGCGGTTTGCCCGGTCGACTGCATTCACCCGACCAAGGACGAGCCGGATTTCGAGCCGGCCGAGCTTTTATACATCGACAACGATGTCTGCATCGATTGCGGTCTCTGCGTCGATGAATGCCCGGTCAAGGCGATTTTCCCCCAGGATGACCTCCCGGCCGAGTGGAATTCATTCATCGAGCGCAATGCGCAGTATTACCGGGATAAGAAGTAGCGCCCAGGTAGCACGGGCATCTTGCCCGTGACGGCGGCCCCCAATTTCCACAAGCAAGAATCAGAGATAAATTGCCCGTTTGGGTAATAAACTCGCCATTCGAACATTTCACCCCTTGCAGGGGTATTATCCCCGGTTGCTGAAATCGTAATCCAAGTTCAAGGAGTCCCCGCATGAAGCGTCACGCATTGTATTCCGCTGTTGTGGCCGTGCTGATGGGTGGAGCGGCGCTGGTTTTCGCGGCCGACAAGCCCGCCACGCCCACCACCAGGCCGGCCGCGACCCAGCCCAGCAAGCCGGTCAACAAGGACTGCCCCGTCGAAGGCAAGGGACATGAGGTCGACCCCAAGGTCACCGTCATCTACAAGGGCAAGACCATCGGCTTCTGCTGCCGCGATTGCATCGATGAGTTCAACAAGGATCCGGAGAAGTATGTCGCGGGCTTGAAGTAAGTTGTCGTTGGTCAATTGTCCATGGTCAATTGTTGATGTTCTGTGGTCAATTGTCAGTTGTCAGTTGTCCGTCGCTTTCAGCGGCGGCATCCGATTGAAGGATCAATAGCGCCTGCGGAGTTAGCTCCGCGGGCGTTTTCATTGGGATGCTTGGGCTGCGTTGGAATTGCTTTTCGGCCTACAATGCGAGGATATGGGAAGTTTGGTTTCACCAGCACCGACCGGGGAATTGGATCAATGCGTCCTGGACGTATCGGGGATGGACTGCGCCTCCTGCGTGTCGCATGTGACCAAGGCGGCGAGGGCGCTGCCGGGAGTGCGCGAGGCACAGGTGAATCTGGCGCGGGGGCGGGCGGTGGTGCGGTTTGATTCGGCCGCGGTTCGCCCGGAGCAAATCGCGGCCGCCATCACCGAGGCGGGGTATCCCTCGACGGCGCAGAAGGCCGGTCATCAATTGGATGCGGCTCAGGCCGAAGGCGAGCGCGTGCGCCGGCAGCGCGAGCAGGCGCGGGCCTGGCTGCGGCGGGCCCTGCTGGGAATTATCCTTTGGTTCCCCGTGGAACTGACCCACTGGATCCTGGCGGCCTTCACCACCGCGCCGCATCACATCAGCAAGCCCGGCTGGATGGACTGGCTCAGCCTGGTCACGGCCACCCTCGCCATGATTTTTATCGGCGGCGGCTTCTACCGCTCGGCCTTCAAAGCGCTGATCCGGCGCACGACCAACATGGATGTGCTCATCTCCATGGGCGCATCGGTGGCCTACATTTACAGCCTGATCGCGCTCATCGGGTTGTTGGCGGGATGGTGGAGCACGCTCCCGACACTCTATTTCATGGAATCGACCGGCTTACTGGCCCTGATCTCCCTCGGCCATTACCTCGAAGCCCGCGCCCGCGATCAAGCCGGCTCGGCCATTCACGAACTCTTGAACCTGACCCCGGCCACAGCGCTGCGATTGAAAGATGACACCGTCGCTGGTGGCACGAGCAGCATGGGTGGCACTGGCACTGTGGGTGGCATGGGCAACGGTACTCCGTTGCCCGTGTCTGCTGCTGCGATTGCGCCGGCAGCCACCGGGCGCGGGTTGAAGCTCAATGTGCTGGCTGTCACCGCCCCCCTGCCAACACCCAACGCCCCCACCGCACCCGATTTCGCCACCGACTACGAAGAAGTCCCCGTCTCCGAACTCGCAACCGGCGACCGCATTCTCATCCGACCCGGCGACCGCATCCCCGTCGATGGCATCGTCATCTCCGGCCAATCCGACATCGATGAATCCACCATCACCGGCGAACCCATCCCCATCGCCCGCGCCAAGGATGATGAAGTCATCTCCGGCACCGTCAACCAGACCGGCCGGCTCATCGTCCGCGCCACCCGCGTGGGCGCGGAAACCGCCCTCGCCCAGATCGTCCGCCTCGTCGAGCAAGCCCAGAACAGCCGTCCGCCCGTGCAGAAACTGGCCGATCAAATCAGTGCGATCTTCGTCCCGACGGTCCTGTGCATCGCGCTGGCAACCGGGATCGGCTGGTATGTCTGGGGCTCGACTCACGGCTGGGATTCACCCTCGACCTGGGCGCAGATCGCCAAATCGGTCTGCTCGGTCCTGATCATCGCCTGCCCCTGCGCCCTCGGCCTGGCCGTGCCGGCGGCCTTGATGGTCGGCACCGGCCGCGGCGCAAAACGCGGCATCCTGATCCGCGATATCGATGCCCTGCAACATGCCGAGAAGATTTCCATCATCGTGCTCGATAAGACCGGGACCATCACCCGCGGCAAGCCCTCCGTTGCCGAAGTGCTCCCGGCCGACGGCATCAACAAAGCCGACCTCCTGCAACTGGCCGCCTCGGCCGAGCAGTTCTCCGAGCACCCGCTGGCCAGGGCGATTCTCCGCGCCGCCGAGGAAGCGGATGTGAATCCCACCGACCCCGATTCCTTCGACTACGAGCCGGGGCTGGGTGTGGTCGCCGTGGTGAGCGGCCGAACTATTCTGGCGGGCAATGAAGCGCTGCTGGAGAAACATGGAGGGGCGGTGGGGATGCAGGCGCAAGGACACGGCGGCCGCTCGATTGTCCACATCGCCGAGAAACCGGCGGCCAGCGCGGACGGACCGATCGCCGCGCCCCGTTACCTCGCCGCGCCCCGTTACCTCGGCGCGATCCTGATCGACGACCAGATCAAGCCCGATTCGAAAGCTGCCATCGCCGAATTGCAGGCGATGGGTCTGAAAATCGTCCTGCTCACCGGCGACAACGCCGCCGCCGCCAAAGCCATCGCCGATCAGGTCGGCATCACCGACATCCGCGCCCAGGTCCGCCCCGGCGGCAAAGCCGAGGTGATCCGCGAGTTGCAGATGGAGTTGCGAGTTGCGAGTTCCGAGTTGCCCGTTGCGGGTGACGGGCTTCAATCGCCCCCAACTCCCCTCTCGCAACTCGCAACCCGCAACTCGCAACTCTCCCGCAACTCCGTGGCCATGGTCGGCGATGGCATCAACGACGCTCCCGCGCTGGCCGCCGCCGATCTCGGCATCGCCATCGGCTCGGGCTCGGATATCGCCAAGGAGACGGGCGGAATCGTGCTGGTCTCCGGCTCGCTGCACGGGATTGCCACATCATTGCGGCTCTCGCGGGCGACGATGCGGAAGATTCGCTGGAATCTTTTCTTCGCCTTTATCTACAACATCGTGCTGATTCCGATCGCCGCCCTCGGGCTGGCCAGCCCGCTCCTCGCGGCCGGGGCCATGGCTTTGTCGGATGTAACCGTCATCGGAAATGCACTGCTTTTGCGGCGGTCGCGGATCGATTAATCGCGCGCACGGGTGCGGGATTGTCGTGCAGAAATCGACCGCCATGCGACGATATAGCGCGGGGCGACCTCATCCGGCCGGGCGGACGCCCTCAGCCCTCCGGCCCGGCCGATTAAACAATCGTTCGAATTGCCCTTTTTAAGGCTTGACGTTATTGCGGCATGTGGCTTCAATACCGCCACTTCCGCCCGGGAAGGTTTGTCATCGCCCGGTGGAAGAGAATGCGTTCCGGAATCGAACACCCACGGGAGTAACTGGTAACCATGCGACAGAATAAAGCGACCGCGACACTCGACCTGCCTCTCTTTACCCTCCTCGCTCCGGGGCATGGGCCCGCATCCCCCTGGTGGATGGAAGGCTTCGACATCGATCTCCTCCCCAGCGCCGCCAAGCGCAAGGCCAAGGAGGAAGATGAAGAGGAGGACGATGACGACGAGGATGAAGACGACGACGATGAGGAGGATGAAGAGGAAGAAGAGGAGGAGGAAGACGAAGACGAGGAGGATGAAGAGGAAGAGGAGGAACTCGAAGAAGAGGAGGAAGAAGAAGAGGAGGAGGAAGAACTCGAGGAGGAGGATGAGGAGGAGTTCGACGATGAGGAGGAGGAAGAGGAGGATGATGAGGAAGAAGAGGAGGAGGAATTCGAGGAGGCCACCGATGAAGAGGAGGATGAGTACGAGGAAGAAGAGGAATTCGGTGGCGACGATGAATAATCCCCGGCCACCCGGAAGCATCCCTTCCCCCGCCCGCCTGAAAATGATGTCGGCTTGAAACTCCCGCCCTGGTTGCGGGAGTTTTTGTTTGAGGACGATCCGCTTCCGAACTGTATCACCGCGCGCAACTCCGCGTTTTCCGGCAAGCCGGGACAGAGCGCCGGGAGCGCAGCGACCAGAGCGCCGTCCCGGATGGTGTTCCCCGCCAGTCGAGCCAAATCGCGCACACCTATTTACCTGGAACAACGGCGCGGCCTGTCGTCCGCGCGTGTACACTCTTCTCCGAATGTCCGACCCCGCTCAACACCCCACTCCCACCCCACTGGAATACGCCCCCGCGCCTTCTCCCGCGCGGCGTTGGATGAGGCGGGCGCGGAAGTGGTGGATCGTAGGGTTGATCCTCGCCGTGGCGGCGCTGTCGGCGGTTTACGGGCCGGGGGTCTGGCGGCATTGGAAACTGCTGCAGGCTCAGGAACTGTGCTTGAAGGCGGAGTTGCCGCGGGAGCGGCCGGTGGCGGAACTCAATCCGCGTTCGGGCCAATCACTTGGTGGCGCGGTTCCGGGTGAGTACGGGAACGATCCTAAATAGCTGTGCGCGAGTAGTGTAGCGCTTTTCATGCGACTCGGCGACGTTGTGCTCGGGGTGGCTGCTGGTTTTGGACTTTTAGCCACGTCTCGACTTTTGTCATGAGTTCCTCGATTGTCGTGCAGCGGTGATTTC
>JBBRTW010000489.1:0-5182 GCA_038244055.1 Tepidisphaerales bacterium
CATCGCGCCGGGCATGATCTACCTTTGCCCCGGCTTTGGCAAAGGAGGGTTGCTCGCGATTAAAACCGATGGCACCGGCACACTGAGCGCGGATCATCTGGCGTGGAAACTGCTGGTCAACGCCCCCAACAAACCCTCGCCGCTGCTGCTCGATGGGCTGTTGTATATCGTCAGCGACGCCGGTTTTTCGGCCTGCCTCGATGCCAGGACGGGTGCGGATCTGTGGAAGCAGCGCCTCTCCGGCAATTTCTCGGCTGCCCCGTTGGCCGGCGCGGGTAAGATTTATTTCTTCGGCGAAAACGGCACGACGACCGTGATCGAGCCGGGCAAGACATTCAAGAAACTGGCAGAGAATAAGCTGGCCGAGGGATGCATGGCGACGGGTGCGGTGAGCGGGAAGGCACTGTTTCTAAGGACGGGTGTGAAGGCGGGGGGGGCGTTGTATCGGATTGAGGAATGAATTGATCGTAGCATGGGCATCCTGCCCATGTGAGTCGTGCAAAATGATCGAGGTCGCGCATGACCCTCAATGTAATCCTCGAACCCGGCGAAGACGGAAAAGTCATCGCCCGCGTTCCTGACCTTCCTGGATGCTATTCGCAGGGCGAGACGAGGGACGATGCGCTCGCGAACATCAAAGAAGCGATCGATGGTTGGCTCGATCTGCCGTATTCCTCGGATCGACCAGCCCTTCTCATTTCCCCACCCGCCCCTCCCGGTTAGCATCTCATTTGATGCCCCCCCGCGACAACCACTCCGCCAGCACCCCCGCGTCCGCCTCGAAGCGGATGAATCCCACCGATCCCGCGCTCCCCCGCCGCTCTGCGATGCGCATCTACATCGCCGTCGGCATCCTCGCCATCATTCTCGGCGGCGCGGTCGGCGCGATCGTTCACTTCGCCTTCCCCGGCCGATCCCCGAATTCGCAGCCGCCGATCTTTCCAATCAATCCTGCCGCCGCGACACAACCGACGGCCGCCTACGCCGGCTCGAAATCGTGTCAGCAATGCCACGCGGCCGAATACGACAAATGGCGCATTTCGCACCATGGCATCGCCGAGCGCGAGCTCGATCCCAAGCTCGATGAGCCGGCCTTCGTCCCCGAGCGCACCTTCACCCACGGCACCCAATCCACCACGCTCCGCAAATCCGGCGGCGAATATCAGGTGACCGCGCCCCTCGGCGATGTCGAGCCGGCCGTCAAGAATCCGATGGTCCCTGTCCGCGCCATCGGCGTCGACCCGCTCGTGCAATATCTCGTCCAATTCCCTAATGGCCGCCTGCAGACGCTCGAAGCCTCCTACGATCCCGCGAAGAATGAATGGTTCAATGTCTACGGCACGGAAGACCGCAAGCCCGGCGAGTGGGGCCACTGGACCGGCCGGGGGATGAACTGGAACGCCCAGTGCGCCACCTGCCACAACACCAATATCCGCAAGAACTATGACATCGCCACCGATTCCTACAAAACCACGATGTCGGAGCTGACCGTGAGCTGCGAATCGTGCCATGGGCCGATGCAGCCGCATGTGGAGTGGCAGGGGAAAATAGTAGGCAGTAGGCAGTCGGCAGTAGGCAGTGGGAAGGATGAAGGGAGGGCGCAGAAGCGGGAAGAGGGTTCAGGTCAATCGTCAGCGGTCAGTGGTCAGTGGTCGGGCGGCATTCCATCTACGAAACCAGCAACTGACAACGGACTACGGACCACTGACAAAACTCGCAACTCGCAACCCGCAACCCGCAACTCCGATCCCACCCTCACCAAACTCTCCCGCAGGCAGAATTTCGAGACCTGCGGCACCTGCCACTCGCGCCGCGGCGAGATCACGGCCGGTTTCACCCCTGGCGATTCTTACGCCGATCACTACTGGCTGGCCCTTCCCGATCAGACCGATCTGTTTTACCCCGACGGCCAGATTCGCGATGAGGATTATGAATACACTTCATTCCTCGCTTCCAAGATGCACGCGGCCGGCGTGCGCTGTGTCGATTGCCACGATCCCCACGCCGCCAAACCCGTGCTCCAGGGCAACGCGCTGTGCATGAAGTGCCACACCGGCACATTCCCCAATTCACCCATCATCGACCCTGCCAAGCATACCTTCCACAAGCCCGACTCGGCCGGCGCGCTCTGCACGAGCTGCCACATGCCGCAGACACCGTACATGCAGCGGCACTTCCGCCACGATCACGGCTTCACCATCCCCGATCCGGTGCTGACCAAGGAGTTGAGCATTCCCAACGCCTGCAATCGCTGCCACACGGATAAGGATGCCGACTGGTCGATCAAGTTCACGGAGGAGTGGTACGGTGCGAAAATGCAGCGCCCCACCCGCGAGCGCGCCCGCATCATGGCCAAAGCGCGGCAGGGCGATCCATCGGCCAAGCCGGCCCTGCTCAAGATTCTCGCGGAAGACAAGATTCCTCTATGGCAGGGGTCGGCCGCGATTTTCCTTGGCAATCATCTGGATGATGTCGCGGTGATCGATGCCCTGACGGCCGCGACAACTCACAAAGACCCGCTGGTTCGCGACTGCGCCTCCCGAGCCCTCACCCGGCTGGCCGAGATGCCCACGCAGGCCGGCCCGCTGCGAAACGCCCAGGCGGCCATCATTCGGCTCCTGGATGACCCAGCCCGCACTGTGCGCGTGCGCGCGGCGTGGGCCCTGCGCAACGTGATCGATCCCGCGACCCCGGCCGGCCAGGATCTGATGACGTACCTCAATCACAACGCCGACCAGCCCGGCGGCGCGATGCAGATGGGCATGTGGCGCTTGGCCCGCAACGACTCGGCCGGCGCGGTTACCTGGTTCGAAAAAGCCGTCCGCTGGGATCCCAACTCATGGCCCCTGCGCGATGCCCTGGCCGTCGCCTATTCGACGCGCGAGCAGTTCCCGCAGGCCGTCGAGCAGCTCGAAGCCGCCGTCAAGATCGATCCGCGCGATGCCGAGCTCTGGTTCAAGCTTGGACTGGCCTATGCGGAAGTGGGGCAGAAGGTGAAGACCATCGCCGCCATCGAGCGCGCGGTGGCGATCAACCCCAGACACGCCCGCGCCCTCTACAACCTCGGCCTGGCTTACAGCGCCGCCGATGACGCCGCCAGGGCGATCGACAATCTTGCCCGCGCCGAGCAGGCCGACCCGACCAATGCCGATGCGCCTTATGCGCTGGCGACCGTGTACCTGCATGCCGGCGACCCGGACCGCGCCAAAGCCGCGGCCCGAAGAGCCCTCCGCATCAACCCCCGCCACGTCGACGCGATGCAATTGCTCACCCAAATCGGCGGGCCGTGATAGCCCAGGGTCGAGCGGTCCAGGGTCGGGAGCCGGCCACCAGAAACGCCCATCTGCGGACCAATATTCCCCGGCTCCCGACCCTTTCGCGCCCCGCCGCAATCAAGCCATCCCCTGCCCACTCCTCCCGCACTCCTCACGCCTATCGCACAAAAATCGGGCGATCGCCCTCGCCCGCTCCACTCTCCCTCCAAGAGTGATTTCTCCCAAAACCCCCGCAATTCAGCCTGTTTTCGCCGCTTTGAAATATTTTTCCCCAGGATTATTGCGCTGGCATCCTCTTCGCTCTATGGCTCATCGTCGCCGTGAAGTTCGCGGTGATGGGTGGCCGAAAGGTTGCTCAAAAATATCATGGAGCGCGGTTGGTTCCCACGGGCAGTATCGCCCGCAGGCGGTCTGCGGGCGATATTCTGTCCGGGGGTTTCTGTCGAGCAGGAATGCTCGAGCTGCCTTGCCGCTCCAAAATGTTGATCGATATGAAATACAACTGAAGTCTTCGCGCTGGGTCGGCCCGCATTATTGATGACGTGCTCCAGATGCCAGGCCGCGCGAACGACTTCATCCCCAATCCTCGTTTCCTCCTCCGCCAGGCTGCACACTGTACCCTCCGTGTGCAGCCTTTTTTCAATGATTTCAAAGAGGACAAATGGAATGGGTGGCATGGGTAAGGCTCTCAGGCCTTACCCGTGTTTGTGACATTTCAGATCAGCTCCATATTGCTGCCAGCCCCACGGGTAAGACCTGACAGTCTTACCCATGCCACCCAAGCCAGCCCATGCGTTATAGTCGATCGGACTAAACTCTATCTTCCCTGCCGATAGTAATTCGACTTGAAATCGAGCGATTTTCCAAAAGTCGTGGGGAACGACTCGGGTGCCGGAGCATCGGTAATCCTGGCCTCCGCCATCGGTCCGGAAATGTTATCAGTCGCTCGACGCCATGCCATCGGCGTCATCGCCGCCTGGTATCGCGCCCTATCCGCCATCGCCGTCAATGTATCCGACCGCCACGCCGCATCCTGATCGCGCCGCAACACGCCCCGCGCGGCGTCATAATCATTACACCGAAAAATCTCCATCGCGAAGGCGACATACGCCTGCCGCCGCATCGGCTGATCGGGAATCTCCATCGCCCATTCCCCGGCCTGCGCGATCAGGCCGGCCGCCTCCTTGTCGCCGCGCAGCTCCCGCGTCTCCCGCGCCACGCCCAGCACATACTGGCAGCGCTCGTTTACCGGATTGAGCGCCATCAAATCCGCCGTCGCCCGGTCCAGCGCGGAATTGGCGAATGGCTTGTCCTCCGCCCCGCGCGCCAGTTCCGACAGCGAAATCCAGCCGGCCAGCCGCTCGTGATTGGTCAGGGGCGTTTGCGCCGGAGCATTGCCGGCCGCAGCGCCGCCGGCTGGCTCCGCGCCGCCCGCGCCTTTTGCGCCGGCCGCGGAAATCGCACCGGCCGATTCAAGCGTCTTGCGGGCATCGCGCAACGTCGCCCGCGCATCGCCCGGCCGACCAAAGCGAATCTCCCGATCCGCGATATTGAGCTGCCGGGTCAATCGCTCGCGCGGGCTTGGAATCTGGCCGGCTTCCTCGCCCGCCATGTGCAGAAGGCGATCGGGGTCGAGTGCGTCAGTTGGTGAGGTCTGCGTACAGGCGGGAATAAATGCGAAAAGGCAGAGGATGGACAGGCGAATGTGATTCATGCGGGGCTCCTGGTAATCGAACCGCGCAAGGCAAGCCGATCACCCCGCGCTATTCCATATAGTCATCGCAGGCCAGCAAAGGTTCAAACCGATGCCGGGAGAACCTGAATCGCCGGCAGGGGGGTAATGGCATCGAATGGAGCGGAATCGGCGTCGGCCGGCGGTTCCCAAAGCAGGGTCCACGCCGCCCGCG
>JBBRTW010000490.1:0-5178 GCA_038244055.1 Tepidisphaerales bacterium
CGTCTGGCCAGGGCGCTGGGATTGCCCAAAGAGCAGGCCCTGAGCGTCATCGCCGACGGAGCCAAATGGATCTGGGCGCAGGCCGCCAAACGCTTTGCCGGCCCCGATGTGCAGTGGGTGGTGGACATCTATCACCTGATGCTTTACCTGCATGCCGCGGTGGCGCCCCTGGGCAAGGAAGCGGCCGAGAAGTGGACCGCGCAGCGTGTCATCGAGCTCATTGAAATGGGCGGGCCCCAATTCATCGAGCACCTGCAGGCCATCGGCCCGCCTGAAACATCGGCGGGCGAAGCGTGGAGCAAACTGCTGAACTATCTGCAAGACAATCGCGACAGCCTGTGGTACGGGGATCGCCTCAAAGAAGGCCTGCCGATCGGCAGCGGCCTGATCGAAGGCGGCGGCAAAAGCACCTTGGCCAAACGATTGAAGATCAACAGCGCCCGCTGGCGTATCCGCCGCGCCGAGAAAATGGGAGCCATCCGCTGCCTTCAGTACAGCGGGATGTGGGAAAAGTATTGGGAATCCAAACGGGCAGCGTGAAATCGCCACAAAGAGGAGTTACACCCCTTCCAATAGGATTTCCGCGACTTTTAAATCCATTGCGGTGGTGATTTTCAGGTTCCGTTCTTCGCCTGCGACAAGCCAGACCTCGCCGCCTGCCAGTTCGATCAGTTGTACGTCGTCGGTTACCTCGGCCAGCGGGATGGGGCAGGTTTCGAAAGCTCTTTGCAGGTCGGTTCGCCTCATGATCTGCGGGGTTTGCATGGCCCAGAGTTTGTCGCGGGCGATGGTTCTTTCTACCTTTGCGGGTAGGGGGCCAGCAGCTTGTTTGATGGTCAGGGCGACGGGCAGCGCGGGGACCGCTGCGCCGTGGGTTTGGGCTTGCCGGAGCGTGTGGTCGATCAGTTCCTGCGAGATCATTGGTCTTGCGCCATCGTGGACGGCGACCCATTCGATTTCTTGCGGCACGGATCTTAGGCCGCTAAGGACACTCTCCGCGCGGCTTGCTCCGCCTGCACAGAAGATGAGGCGCTGGTCTCTCGGGAGGATGGTTTTGAGGTCTTCCAAGGCTGTGGGAAGGAGGATGGCTTTTACATCTCGCCTGCATAGAAACGCCTGGACGGTGCGGGATATGACGGGCCGGCCGCCGAGCGATTCCAGCAGCTTATTGCGGGTGCCGCCGAAGCGGGTTGAGGAACCTGCGGCGGGGATGATGGCGGCGAAATCGGGCATGCTTTACGCCTGCGTCTCGGTGTGCGGGCGCGGGCGGCGCGCGGGGGGCGGGGGTGCGGGGAGTGCGCCATCGCCCATGCGGCCGAAGATCATTCGCCCGGCCGAAGTCTGCAGCGCGCTGGTGACGGTGAATTCCACTTCTTCGTTGACGTGGTTTCGGCCCTGTTCGACGACGACCATGGTGCCGTCGTCGAGATAGCCTACGCCTTGGCCCGGCTCTTCGCCGCCTTTCATAAGTCTGACGCGCATCTTTTCGCCTGGGAGGACTACGGGTTTCAGGGCGTTGGTGAGTTCGTTGATGTTGATGACGTCGACGCCTCTGAGCTGGGCGACTTTGTTCAGGTTGAAATCGGTGGTGAGGACCCGGCCGTTGAGCTGCTTGGCGAGGGCCAGCAGTTTTTGATCTACGCCTTCGACTTCGGTTTCGCTGTGGACGGAGTGGTCGTAGATGAAGACTTCGATTTTTGGGAGTGCGCGCAGTTTGGTCAGGATATCCAGGCCTCGCCGGCCTCGGTTGCGTTTGAGTTTGTCGGAACTGTCAGCGACGAGTTGCAATTCATCCAGGACAAATCGGGGGACGATCAACTGGCTTTCAAAGATGCCGGTGGCGGCGATATCGGTGATTCGGCCGTCGATCAAAATACTGGTATCAAGCAGGATGGGGCGCGAGCCTTTGGTGCCTTTGCTGAATTCGACATAGGGAATGATGAAGCGGAAATCGTCCTTGGTCTGCAGGACGAAACTGATCGAGAGATAGCAGCAGATGACGCCCAGGACCAGGTCCAGATTCTGCACGACGAGGTCCCGGTTGGAGATGCTCTTTTTATCGGTGAGGCGGTAAGTCTTGGCCAGCCAATCGGCGGCGCTGTCTGAAAGGGCGGTGACGTAATTATCGACCACCAGGGCAACGACGAAAGAGAGGGCATAAGCGATCACGATACCAACGAGCAGGCCGAGGAAACTGCCGGAAAAGACAGCGAGTTTGCGCCGGGGGGCGAGGATATCGATACAGACAATGAAGACGCCCACGGTGAGGACGATCATCATCGTCAGCCAGATGTACTGCCCGCCCTGCCAGGGCTGGAGGAGGAGGAAATAGCCGACCGCTCCCATCAGGAGGATGAACAGCGCTCGCAGGACGTGAAGGATCATGGTTGGTTTCCGCCTGTCGATTAAGCGTTTTGCGTCGTCGGGGATTATATCGGCAAGGTCTGCTCTTGGCGAAAGTGAATGCCCTCCTAAACGCTGGACTACCCCAAAGGCCTTTCCCACGGTAGGCTTAGTTACCCAAACCGCCACGGGAGTTTCATGGCCCAGCCTGTCACGATCGAGAACGACGCCATCCAGATGGACGTCTGGCCTCAGATGGGGGGGAAGATTTCGTCGCTGGTGGATAAAGCCGACGGATATGAATTGTTGTTTGGCTATCCGGTGGAGTATCCGATTGACCATTCGCAGTACGATCTGCCTTACACGAAGGGGTGGTATGCGGGGTGGGACGAGTGTTTTCCAACGATTGCCGCCAGCAAGTATGTGGGGCATCCGTATGATGGCATTCCGGTGCCGGATCATGGGGAAATCTGGTCTTTGCCGACGACGGCGGTGCCGACGAAGGATGGGATTACCACGGTTTGGCATGGGCTGCGGTTTGGGTATCGGCTTACGCGCAAGCTGTATCTGGATGGGCCTAGCGTCATTGCTGAAAACACGCTGATTAATCTTGCTCCGTTTGAGTTTCGGTTTGTGTGGGCGCTGCATCCCCTGATGTCGATGGCGTCGCCGGTGGAGCTGGATCTGCCGGGGAGTCCGCGGTTTCGGCTTAGCCATGACGCGACGGGGCATGAGATCCAGCAGGATTTTGTGTGGCCTGTGACGGAGGAGGATGGGGAGAACTTGTCCAAGCCGTGCGAGCTGGCGGCCAACAGCGGATGGAAGGCGTTTTCTACGCTTCCGATTACATCGCCGATGACGATCCGGTATCCGGCGCGAGAGCGGCGCGTAACGATGGAGTACAAATCGGAAGATGGCATGGCGGCGTACTGGGGGGTCTGGATTAATACAGGAGGCTGGGGAAGCCACCGGCATTTTTCGATCCAGCCGACGACGGGGCGGTATGACCAGATCGACCGGGCGATCAAGGACGGGGCTGCGGGGATGGTGGCGGCGCTGGGGAAGCGGGTTTGGTCGGTGAAGTTGACGATGGGGTAGTAGCGGTCGCGGTGGGTTTGATTTACGCCGGCGCGGTGGGTTTGATTTGCTCTGGGGCGGTGGGTTCGATTGGGCGAGACGTGATGGGTTCGATTTTACGAGGGAGGTTGGCTTCGATTGGGTGAGGGGTGGTGGCTTGGTTTCTGGTGGCGAGGGTGGCTTCGTTTGGAAATACGCGCTAAGGGTGTGGTGTGAAGATGGGCGGGTTTTTGGACGAAAAGTGTCGCATTATGTTGAAAAGTGTTGCATTTGGTTTTGGTGGCGGCGAAGGGTTGGGGGGAGCGCGCGGGGATGGGATTTGGGGTTGGAATTTCGCTGCGCATATATAGTGCCTCCGTATAACGTGCGAGGTTGCGCGGCTGGGCGCGGAAGCGCGCACCGGGGAGACGGGAAACGCGGTTTTTGGGATGGGGCGGGGGAATTCTTTTTTATTTTTGTTGGGAAAGGGGTTGCGCGAAACGTGGTGGGGCAGCGCTCCGGCGCGCGGGCTACTCGCAGGGAGGCGGGTGATGCAGGGGCGGTCCACTCCCTCCAGCGGTCCGGCCGATAAGTCCAGTGAACGGTCCGCTGGGCTTAGCGAGGGCGATATTAGCCTTAAAAACGTGGTCGCTCCGGTTATCGGCCCACTGCCGGGTCTTTGGGAGGGGGTGGTGTGAACGCGGCAGCGTCAGCCCCACATTCCGGGCAGCGGGGCAGAGTCTCGCCGCCGGGCAAAGGCGTGGCGCGGAGGTCGTAGCCGCAGTGGAGACAGCACCCCACCCGCGCCGCCCGCTTCCGCCTGCGCCGCCGTCGGATCGTCAGGGCGATGGAAGCCAGCGGCCAGGTCCCGGCCAGCAAGGCCAGCATCCAGAGCGGCGCGGCGAAGGTGCGGGCAACGACCGTGACCGATGGATCTTTGCCGTCGCTGACGTCCCAGCGCAGCGGGCCCCAGCGGCCGGGCCATTCTCCCTCGTCCCAGGTGTACACGTCCGACCACCGCTCCCAGCGCCAGCCTTCACCGCCGGGCTCCACTTTGTCGCGAATCCAAGCCAGCCACGGATCGCCCGAAGCGTGCCGCCAATAATGGCCGATGATGACCCGCGCGTCGCAGCATTCGGCCGTGTACCAGCGATCCTCCCCCCACCCCGGCCCCATCGTGAACCAATCGGCGCGCACTCCCATCCGCCGCCCGCCATTCACCGGCCACAGAACCAGTGCCGCCAGGGCGACCCCCAGCAGCACCGTCTTGACGATCCACAGCAGGATGGAGATGAGGCGTCGCATGGTTTATCGATCCTCCGCTCGGGCGTTGGCCCCCCGGCTCCTCGCCGTTTGATCGTCCGCCCCGCATTCCGGACAGCGGGCCATAGTCTCGCCGCCGGGGGAAGGCCTGGCGCGGAGATCGTAACCACAGGAAAGACAGCAGCCCATGGCGATGCGACGGCGCCGCCGGGTTCGGCGGCGGACGAAAAGAACGATGCTGACCAGCGGCCAAAGGGCGAGGAGGGGGGCGACGAGCCAGCAGGGAGCGGCGATTTTTCGCGACTCGAACGCGAAGTCGGGACTATGCATCCTCTGAAACTTCCATCGCAAGGGGCCCAATCCGTCAGAGGCTGCGTCCAAGTAATCTTCTGGGTTGTTCGAAGCCGTCTCCCATTTCCACCCTTGATCCTGGTTCGCTGCTCCCCCAGGCCCCCAGATCTGTGCCCCCTTACCTAGCACTACAACGCTACCAGACCCATTTTCCTCGAGAATCAC
>JBBRTW010000491.1:0-5171 GCA_038244055.1 Tepidisphaerales bacterium
AAGGCGCTGCTGATCGTGGTGCCGCCATCTTCGCGCAGGTGATAAAACGTGTGCTTGTCGACTTCCTTGGCGCTGACATCATGGACGATATACCGGCTCTCGATCCCCTCGTAATTCTTGCGCAGCCAGGTGTCGATCCAGAAGCTCTCCAGGCGCACCAGTTCCTTCTGCTCCTCCCCCATCGACCCCGAGACATCCATCATGAAGATAATCACCGCGTTGCTCTGCGGGCTCTTGACTTCCTTCCAGGAGCGGTAACGGATGTCTTTTTTCTCGGGGATGATCACCGGATTTTCCGGGTCGTAATCCCCGATCATGATCTGCCGCCTGAGCGCCTCCTTGAAGGATCGCTTGAAGTGCCGCAGCGAGTTCGGCCCCACCCGCCGCAGAGAAGAATACTTGTCCTTGATCGTGGTGATCCGATGCTTCCCCTTCGGATCGATCCGCGGCAGCTTCAATTCCTCCGCCAGTATCTCCGCCAGTTCATCCAGCGACAGATCCACCTCCATCAGATGCTGCCCGGCGTCGGTGCCGCCCTGGCCCTTCCCCTGCCCCTTGCCGACCGCCTCCCCTTCCTTCCCATCGCCGGCCCCCACACCCTGCGAATTATCCCCATACCGAAAATGCGGAAGCTCGATCCCGCGCACGGGGATCGAAATCAGGTGCTTGCCCTCCTTGCCGATCAACTCGCCCTTGGAAAGGAATTTGCGCAGATCCTCCCGGATTCGTCCTTTGACGATCTGGCGGAAGCGCTGGTGATCTTTTTCGATTTTCAAAACCATACGTTCACGCCGCCTCGTTGTCCTTCAGCGTCTCAAACGCGGCAATCTGATTCATTCGCAGGATCGCCTTGCGATCGGAGCGGGGGTAGTAGTAATTCAACTGCGTCTTGCCAATGGATATCTGGAATGGGCTGTCCACGTCATAAGCATTGCCGCTGGTCAGAACCACGCGGAAGGGCACAAACGGCTCACGAGCCAACAGCACTTTCAAATCGTCATCCATCATTTCACCATTCCTTCCAACTCTACGTCGTCCTCCGCGTCGCAATCCACAACCCAAACATCAACACCGCCCCCGATCCCGCCACGCCCACCGTCGTCCCGATCATCGCCTCGTTCATCGAATCGATCGGATTGCTCACCGCCCCCGCCGCCTCGGCCTGGGCCGGCTTGAGCGACAACTTCCGGCCCATCCCGGCCACGCCCCAGACCGGGTCCGTCAGCCAGAAAAACAGCACTCCCAGAGCGCCCGCCAGCGCCAGATTCAAGCCGCTCTTGCGGATTTCTTTGTCCATGGGCGTAGTTGCTAGTTGCTAGTTGTTAGTTATTAGTTGCGAGTTGCGAGTGAAATCCAACTCGCAACTCGCCACTCGCAACTCGCAACTCTCCTAATCTTCCTGCTTCGAATCCCCTCGCGCGAAAATACTCGCCACGTAATTCAAGACATCCGTCGCCGAGGTCTCGTTGTAGCCGAAATACTTGATCAGACGCTGCTTGACCACATCGATCTTCTGCTGCGTCTCGTCATCCACCACCGTACTGACCAGATTCTTCAGCTTGATCGTGTCCCGCTGGTCCTCGAAGAGCTTCAATTCCAGCGCTTTGAGCAGCCGGGCGTTGGTGTTGTACTCGAACTTTTTGCCATCCAGCGCCAGGGCGCCGATGTAGTTCATGATCTCCTGCCGGAAATCGTCCTTGCGGCTCTCGGGGATGTCGATCTTCTCCTCGATCGAGCGCATGAGCCTTTCATCGGGGTCCTCATCGCGGCCGGTGTAGCGGTTGCGCACGCGCTCGTGCTGCGTGTAGGCCCGCACGCTCTCGATGTAGTTGGCCGCCAGACGCTTGATCGCATCCTCATCGGCGCTGATCGCCCGCTGCACCTCGCCCTTGAGAATGTCCTCGTACTCCTCGCGCACTACCGCCAATAGCTCCTTGTACTCCTTCTTGAGCTCCTCATCAGTGATCAAAGAGTGATGGCTCAGCCCCTCCTCCAGCTCATTCATCACCATGAAGGGGTTGATCGACTTATCGAGCTGCGCATTGTGCGACACCAGCGCGTTGGAAATCTTGTCCTGGATATACCGCGGCGAAATTCCCTGCATCCCCTCGCGCGGGGCCTCTTCCTTGAGCTCCTTGATGCTGTCTTCGGTGAAGCCGGGGATCTGCTTGCCGTTGTACAGCTTCAATTTCTGCATCTTGGTGATCCCCGCTTTCTTCGGCTCGGCCAATCTCGTCAAGACCGCCCACATGGCCGCCACTTCAATCGTATGCGGCGCAATGTGCAGCCCCTTGACCCGCTCGGGCCCGAAATCCTTCAGATAAATCCGCACCTCATCATCCAGCCGGCTGTTGTAGGGCACATCGATCTTGATCGTGCGGTCCCGGAACGCCTCCATCATCTCGTTCCCCTGCAGCTTCTTGTACTCCGGTTCGTTGGTGTGGCCGAGAATCACCTCATCGATGTACGTCTGCGCGAACTTTTTCGGCTTGATCAGGTGCTCCTGCGAGGCTCCCAGCAGGTCATACAGGAAGGCCACATCCAGCTTCAGCACCTCGATGAACTCCACGATCCCGCGATTGGCGATGTTCAACTCTCCGTCAAAATTAAACGCCCGCGGATCGCTGTCGCTGCCGTACTCGGCGATCTTGCGGTAGTTGATATCGCCGGTGAGTTCGGTGGAGTCCTGGTTCTTCTCATCCTTGGGCTGGAATGTGCCAATACCGCGGCGGTCTTTCTCCGACAAAATCAGCCGCTTGACCTTGATGTGGTCCACCGCCTTCTTCCAATCCCCGCCATAGATATCCAGCAGGTCCGCATAGACCTTCCGGCAGAAGGGGCAGACATCCCCATACAGGCGGAGCTTCTTTCCATCGGGCAATTTCTCGTTGATCGCATCCAGCACCTCCTTGCGCGCCTCCTGCGGGATCAGCAGCAGCGGCTCCTCATGCATCGGGCAGGGGTAAAATTCCTCGCCCTCATCGTGATTCCCGCGCCGGCCGGGCAAACGCCAGGAATAGGTGTAGACCTTACCGTTATCCGTCTTGGAATAATTCTCGATCCCCTTCTTTAAGAGTCTCGCAATCGTCGATTTGCTCGAGCCCACCGGCCCATGCAGCAGCAGGATGCGCCGCTCGGTCCCGTACCCCTGGGCGGCCGACTTGAAGAAGTCTACGAGCTGCATCAGCGGCCGCTCCAACCCGAAAATCGCATCCGCCCCATTGCCGATCGGGTCCCCGAAAAATTTATACCTGTTGTATTCGTGCTTGAACTGCGTGAATGATTCGCTCCCGTACGACAAAATCATGTCGTACACCCGCTGAAAAGCGTTGCGGGCCACCGAGGGATTCTCCACCACGATATCCAGATACTCCCAGAAGGTCCCCTCCCAGTGCTGCTCCCGGAAATGGGCCACATCGAGTTTCCGATCCACGATTGCAATCAGCGGATTTGTTTTCGCCATGTTTTCATTCTCCATACGAGGCGCAACGCGCTGGTCTTACACGATCCCGAACATCCCTCCCCTCTATCATCTTCCCCACTCCTCCCGGCCACACCTCTACTCCTCCACCCTCACTCCTCTTCGATCCGGCCTCATGAGTAAGACGTTGCGCACCCTCGCCCTGTTCGCCCGCTGCCTTGAAACGCACCCATGCCGCAACCATTGCTGCCCAACTGGGTTCCAAAACACCGGCCACCAGGGCAAACGCCGCACCGCTCAAATCATGCGGGAAAGAGATCGACCCCGCGGACCATCCCGGCCTGCGAGAACCGCCTCTCCCCAAACCGACACTCGATTATATCCCGGCCGGGAAATTCCGCGCGGGGAAAATGCAGACGGAAAATTGTTCCACGAACCCCCGATTTCCGGGCGAGGAAGAAGCTATAGGATATCGGCTGTAGCGTTTGGGGAATGCGGGGGACGTCCACCGGCAAACGCCTCGATCGCGCGGACAAAATCATCCGGTGTTCCGAAGTCGAAACGCTGGGCGCTGATCATTTCCAGAGCGAGGTAACCTTCCCGCTGCCGCTGAATTTCCTGGGCGCGGGTGAGTTGGTATTCGCCATTGTCGCGAGTGTTGGTCTGGATCATTTCTTCGAGGATGTCGTAGATCGACGGGGCCAGGGCGTGCATGCCGAACCAGCCGAGGTAGACATCACTTTCGAGGCCGTCCACGCGGAGAGATTTTCTCGCGGTTTCGAGGTCGGGCTTTTCGATAATAAGCGAGACATCGATCAGGCGCGGGTTTTCGTGCCTGCGCAGGCCGGCGATCGTGCCGTAGCCTTTGAGTTCATCGGGCCCGATGCGGTTGACGGCGGAGACGGATCGGCCGTTGGAAAACGCGGTGGCCTCAATCAGTTCGCGAATGGGCGAGATTGGCCGGCCGCGAAAAAGATGATCGCCAAGACAGAGAATCGTCATTTCGCCGGCCGCGAAATCGCGAGTCTGGTAGACGGCGTGGCCGAAACCTTCCTGCTCGTGCTGGGTGGCGAAGGTGATGCGCGAGGCGAGCTGGCGCATCTGCTCGGCCTCAGCGCGGAGTGCGGGGTATTTATCGAGTCGGCGGAGATACGCCTCATCCGGGCCATCGAAATAGGCGCGGATCGGGCGATCATCGCCCGGCTGAACGATGATGCAGATCTGCTCGATCCCGGCCGAGGCGAGTTCGAGGAGGTGATAATGGATCAGGGCGCGGGCGATGCCATCGGGGCCGACGATGGGGAAGAGCTCTTTCTTGACGGCATGGGAGGCCGGGAAAAGGCGCGTGCCCAGGCCGGCGGCGGGGACGATGGCTTTGCGGATGGGGGAGGACATGAAGAGGGGAGAGTAACGCGCGGAGAGGAAATGTGCATTGGCGGGTGAGAAGTCGGCTATTCGAGTGAATCGCCAAGGACCCTGGCGGTCTGCTCCTCGCGGAAGGCGCGGAGTTTGACGCGGAGGTCGGGGCGGGTGTTGGAGAGGATGGCGATGGCCAGGAGCGCGGCGTTGATCGCGCCGGCCTTTCCGATGGCCAGTGTCGCGACCGGCGGGCCGGGCTGGGTTGCGGCTTCCAGGGCCTGGAGCGGCGAGAGAGTTGCGGAGGGCAGGGGCACCGCAAGTACCGGGCGCGTGGTCAAGGGGGAGATGGCGGCCGAGAGGGGCGGGAGCGAGTCGTCGGCGACGATGAAGA
>JBBRTW010000492.1:0-5125 GCA_038244055.1 Tepidisphaerales bacterium
GAAAAAATCCCGGGAGGCTCCATGTACTCATGGAGGGCCGGGATTTTTTCCGGAGCGTGGGTTGACGCGGGCGAGTCATACCATGATGCGAAGAGGGTGGGGGGCGGGATCGCGCGGGGGGCATGCCCTGCGAAAAACGTCATTCAAAAAACGTCAATCAAAAAACGTCATTCAAAAAACGTCATTCGAAGAAATTGAATTGAAGAAATTGAATTGAAGAGTTGGAAGGAATGAGTACATGCGGTGATTCGGCTCTCACTCATCCCCCCCGACCGCGGCCCAGGAAGCACCGTCCCGCCATCCCGCGAAGTGGGAAACCACAAGCACTCCGTCCGTCGCGCCGGTTTTCGTGCCGTCCATATTCTTGAAAGCAGCCCGCAGGGTGTTAGCATTCCAGACCTTACCGCGATCTCAATCCGGCACGCCATGTGGCGCCCGGGCGGTGGAATAGTAGCTATGCGGCAGGAGCAAACGTGCGACCAAATAGCTTTTTGAACTGGCTACGATGGACCGCAGTCTTGCCGGCGACCGCCATTACATATCTCGCTGTCAGCGTCGGGATGCTCGTGATCGGCGTTAACTTCCTCAAAGGTGAGATTATCCACGACCCGCCGGGAACGTACGAAGTCTCAAGCCACTTCTTCTGGGACTGGTTTCTCTATCCACTCGTGTCCGTTCCGCGAACGGCAGTGGCGGAGGCAGAAGCACTCATCGGGCCGACGATCGGGCGGTCGGGGTATCGCACGATGCCGGAGTTCGATGCGGCCGTCGGGGCCAAGTACCAGCGGCTTGTAGATCAGGGCTACGCCGACACGATGGACCTCGTGGGGCGGGGGTTGGTGAAGAACGATCCGATGGTCATCGGCAGCCGTGTTGATTCGATCGCACGGACGGGGATGCGGCGCTGGTTAGCGAATGTAGAGGGCATCCAGGAGGGGCCGGGGCGGATCATTCAGATCAACCGCCGGCTGTACAACCCGGCCGGCACCGGCGCGTACCGCATCCCCGATGTCTATATCCCTGGGGCGCGATCGGTGTACGACGCGACCATCGCGGAGAAAACCATCTCCCTCCCGCAGTCGATCGACTTCCGCGCGTTCTCCGGCGGCGGCAACGTGACGATCGTCCGCCCGTCGACGCTGGTCACGCCCGGCGCGCAGGGCTCGTATGGCTTATACTTCCCGTGAGGACACCATGGCTAGGCAGTTCGGATTCTCGGATCTTCACTCGTTCAAAGACTACGTGGTTTGGGTTCAGACCGGCGCATCGACAAAGTTCCCAGTGGAGGAATGGGCCAGCCCCGACGACCAGATGACGCTGGACCTGGCATTTGAGGGCCTGCGGCTGGGGCTGAAGATGGCGGTCGAGGAGAAGGGCGAGCGGGCGGAGTTCACGCGCGGCCGAGCGCTGGTCGAGGAGGCGTACGCCGCCTACCGCGACGGGAACGTGCGGGATGGGTTCTTCAAGCTGGAGGAGTTGCAGAAGCTCTTGAAGAAGGTGCCGTCGCGATGACGGGTTCGGCCGCATCCTCCGCCTTCCACACATTCGGCAGGAACTGCTCCAGTTCGCTCAGCGGCGTCTGCCCGATCTTGGCCAGCACACTCGTCATGTACTTCTGCGGGAGAAGAAAACGGGACAGGATTCGATTTCACGATAAGCGCCCCTCGCGCCTTCTCCAATTATCACGACAACAACAACTCCAAATCCTCCCGCTTCAACCCGCCGATCAGCGAATTATCCGCTCCCAATATCGCATCCGCCAGATCGCGCTTGGTCTTCTGGAGCTCCAGCACTTTTTCCTCCACCGTCCCCTTGGCGATCAAGCGACACGCGAACACTTGCCGCGTTTGGCCGATGCGGTGGGTGCGGTCGATGGCCTGCGCCTCAACCGCCGGGTTCCACCAGGGGTCGAGGAGGAAGACGTAGTCGGCCGAGGTCAGGTTGAGGCCCACGCCGCCGGCCTTGAGGCTGATCAGGAAGAGCTTGATCTTTTCGCTCTTCTGGAATTTGTCGACGCGCTCCTGGCGGTCCCTGGTCTTGCCATCGAGGTATTCGTATTTGATTTTGCGCTTGTCGAGGGCATTCTTGACGATGGCCAGGAAACTCGTGAACTGCGAGAAGACCAGCGCCTTGTGACCCTCTCCCACGATTTCTTCGAGGCGATCCAGCAGCGTATCGAGCTTGGCGCTGGATTCATCGCAGCGAGTTTTGTCGATCAGGCCGGGATGGCAGGCGGCCTGCCGCAGGCGCAGCAGCGCTTCGAGAATCTGGATCTTCACGTTGGCGAAGCCCTGCGTCTCCACATCGTTGAGCAGCTTGCGGCGATAGAACTCTTTCAATTCATCGTATTGCTTGCGCTGATCCTTATCGAGCTCGCAGAAAATCGTCTGCTCCATCTTGGCGGGAAGATCCTTGGCGACCTGCTCCTTGGTGCGGCGGAGGATGAAGGGCCGAACGGCGCGGGAGAGAAGCGTGCGGCTGTCGATATCCATGCCCCGCCCGGCCGAGGATGCGCCGGAAAAAACCGAGGCCGCGCCGAGCATTCCGGGGTTCAGGAATTCAAACAAACTCCACAATTCGCCGAGATGATTCTGCACGGGCGTGCCCGACAGCGCCAGCCGATGCCGCGCCCGCAGCAGGCGCGCGGCCTTGGCGGTTTCGCTGGCCGGGTTTTTGATGGCCTGGGCTTCATCGAGGATGACGTAGTCGAATTCCACATCCTTGAGATAGGCCGCATCGCGGCGAAGCGTGCCGTAAGTCGTCAGGACGATGTCGTAATCCGAAAAATGCTCCGCCTCCCGCGCCCGCGCTGCATGCGAATGATCCAGCACCCGCAGCTTCGGCGAAAACTTGAGCGACTCCTGAGTCCAGTTAAACACCAGCGACCGCGGCACGACGATCAAGGAAGGCCGATGCCGTTTCAGCTCCACCTTCTCGCTCTTGGCCACCCGCTTCCCGTTTCCCGCACTTTCATCCTTTATCCTTCCTCCTCCATCCTTCGCACCTCCTGAACCCTGAACCCCGACCCCTGAACCCTCTGCCTCCCGACTTCTGCCGATCATCATCCCCAGCACCTGCACCGTCTTGCCCAGACCCATGTCATCGGCCAGGCAGCCGCCGAAGGAAAACTCCCGCAAAAACCGCATCCAGCCCAATCCCTCCTTCTGATACTGACGCAATTCGCCCTGAAAGTCGGCCGGCGCTTCCTCCGCGCGAACGCCATCGAATCGATTGAGCATCTGCCGCGTCTTCTCGAAGGCCTCATCCCATGTTGCCTCCGGACGCTCGGCCAGCAGCGCATCGAGCAACCCCGCCTGGGCCCGCCCGAACTGGATATGCTCCCCGTTCTCCTTGCCCATCCCCGCCAGCACGCCATACTTCTTGAGCCATTCCTCCGGCAGCATGCCGAGCGTGCCATCATCGAGCTTGATCATCTTTTCCCCCCGGCGCAGCGCCGCCAGCAGCTTCGGCAAGGCCACGATCTGATCGCCGAAGGCGACGTTGCCGTGCAGCTCGAACCAGTCGATGCCCGAAGTGACTTCGATCTTGAACTCGCCCGGCTGGCGATAGAGTTTGCCCTCGGCCTCGACTTTCCAACCTTCTTTCACCAGGGCCATGACGACCTTGGCCAGCTTCGAAGGGGCGAGAGTGGTCAGCTCCCGTCTCTCTTCATAACTGTACGTCTGCCGGAATCCCAGCCGATGCAACCGCGCAACGGCGTCGGTCTCGGCCTTGGAGTCCCGCAGCACGATCCGCTTCCGCGCTGCATCCACCAGTGGCTGGCCGGGGGTTTCCTGGGCGATGCGCCCCAAGGATTCATCCGCATAATCGAAGGTCAGATCGCCGCGCAGCCGGTCATCGTTGATGCCCCAGCGATCGGGCTTGGCGGCGCGGATCACCAGCGCGGGCGTCATGGCCGGGCGAACTTCCTCGAATCGCAGTTCCTCGGGCAGTTGAATCTGCGGCAATTGTCCGCCCGAATGCAATTCGCGCACGAGGTCGCCCGCCCCCTCCACCGGCACGCGCAGTGGCTTGTGGCCGCGCAGATAGCTCAGCCACCCGAACGCGCCGCCATCGGCCAGCGGCTCGACCGTCTCCTTCCAGAAAACGAATCCCCCCATCGTCACCATACGCGGTTCATCCAGGCCGCGACGATCTTCGCCGCGGGCCAGGAATCCCTCCAAGACATATTCTCCATCCTCGCGGCGGACCTCGACTTTGAATTCCCAGGCCGCATCCTGCCCCCATGCCAGCGGCTCCAGGAGGATTTGTCCCCCGATCCCCACATCCACGAAACATCGCCCCGTCCCGGCCATCAGCGGAACCGCCGCCTGCGCCAGAGGGGTGCTCAGTCGATAGGAGGACGAATCTCGGCCTGAATCGTAATAATCCCCATAGCCATATGCAGAAGTCTGCCCGCCGGTCAGCATCGCCAGCACCACTCGATCGCGCTCATCGGGTAGTAAACGGACATTGGATTGGCTGATCCCAACCTTCTTAGGCTTGCACCACTCCCCGTTGGCCTTCTTCTCGCGCTGGGCGATATCCACGACCAGCCCCTTGCCTTTGAGCGTCTCCTCGCGGTCGATGATGTAGACGACCTCCCGCCCGGCCGGCCAGATTTCGCCAGGGGGCGCATCCAACTCCGGTCCGCGCACGGCCGCTCCGAAGCTTTTCAGCATCTGTTTCCATGGCGGCGTCTTCTCCTTCCTCACAGGCACGATCTTCATGGCCGGATCCAGCTTCGGATACGGACTGCTCGCAAGCAGTTGCTTCACGCCCGAGAACGACATCCCCCGCGCCGCCTGATCCTCATCGAACACGCCTTCGGCCTGGGTCGTCAGCACCGTCCCCCAAACATGCTCGCAGACCCGATCGCTCTGCACGCCGCACGAACACTCCCACCCGTAGCTCTTGTCGTTCCACCAGATTTTGACTTTGTACCGTTTGTCGTTGTCCTCGACCCCGGCGCGGAGCATTCCTTCCCGCTCATCGAACAGGTCCGCCGCGAAGTCCTCGCTCAATTGCTCCCCGCGCTTGCGCGGCAGCGGCTGTACCCTGCCATCGAGTTGTTCCATTAAATCAAAAAACAAAGTCATGCGTTACCATCCTGGCTCCCCCACAA
>JBBRTW010000493.1:0-5120 GCA_038244055.1 Tepidisphaerales bacterium
CCCTGAACCCTGAACCCTGAACCCTGAACCCTGAACCCAACAATCACTCCGACAGTCCCGACTGCCCCCAACGGGGTTAAATGCGTCCGATGTGGACGCAGCTCTCGAGACGGGAAATTTTCGACACGTATCGGGCACGACACGCCCAGGAGAACGTACCATGGCCGAAGTAACTGCTGAAATCAAAGAACTCGGTGACAAGCTCTCGGGCCTCACCCTCAAGCAAGCCGTCGATCTCGCCGGCTACCTCAAGGAAGCCTACGGCATCGAGGCCGCCGCCGGCGGTGGTGGTGGCGGTGGCGCTGCTGCTCCCGCGGCCGCTGTCGAGAAGGAAGAAGCCAAGTCCACCTTCGACGTGGTCCTCAAGGCCGCCGGAGACAAGAAGATCCAGGTCATCAAGGTCGTCCGCACCCACACGGGTCTGGGCCTCAAGGAAGCCAAGGATCTGGTCGATGGCGCCCCCAAGACCGTCAAGGAAAACCTCGACAAGGCCGAGGCCGAGAAGGTCAAGAAGGAACTCGAAGACCAGGGCGCGACCGTCGAGCTCAAGTAAGCTCGCACCCACCTCGATTCATTCGCACATTGCCGGCCGGACGGGACTCCTCAACCGAGTTCCGTCCGGTCTTTTTTCGTCGAGAGCCGGGAGCGGTCACTGCCTCGCCACGATTCGAACGTGGATTCCCTGAATCAAAGTCAGAAGTGCTACCATTGCACTACAAGGCATCGGAGCGGTTCGGCCGCGATTGATTTGATCACTGCCCCGCCACGATTCGAACGTGGATCGCCTGATCCAGAGTCAGGCGTGCTACCGGTTGCACCACATGGAAGGCTTAACGAAACTCGGGACCGGTTTCTGACAGGCCAGGTGAAGAATCGCGTCCTTGTGTACACGGACAGGCCATTGCGTTTAGAATGGGTGCGTATGAGTCGAATTCTGATCGCGGTTTCGAGTCCATGGGCGGCGCAGAAGTGCGTCGAGCCGATCGGCGATCTGGCCAAGCGGCTGGGGGCGGAGGTTCTCGTCGTGCATGTTTCGAGGCCCAGCGGCGGGCAGATGCGCGAGCAGGAACAGGCCGATGGCGAAGCGGCGATCAGTTCCCTGCGGCAGTCGCTTCAGGACAAGGGCATCGCAGTACAGACGCTGCTGATGTTCAGCGAAGATATTGCCCGGGCGATCCTGAACGTGGCGGCCGAGCGGGAAGTAACGCTCATCGCCCTGGGCCTGACCGGGAAAAATATCTTCGCGCGCCTGCTGGCGGGGAACGTGCCGGTTGAGCTGATCAAGAATACAAAGGTCCCGGTGCTCCTATTGCCGCCGGACTGGGCGGGGACGATTTAAGTTCAAATTAGTCACAGATTTGCACAGATGATCACAGATAAAGAAGGTGGGTCCATTCTGCCTCACCGATAGGTCTATCTCCTCAATATCAGAAGTCTGGATTCCATCTGTGTTCATCTGTGAGCAACTGTGGCTAATGGAATCCTACCGCGTCAGCGCCGTCTCCGATTGCCAGCTTTTTTCCGCCGACACTGCCGCCCGGCGGAAGATGTTGGCGAAGATGATGAGCAGCACGGCCGCCGCGGGGAGGTAGAAGACCAGCAGGAACTGCATCGCGAAGGCGAATTCGTAGATCAGCCACAGGCCGAGGAAGGGGAAGACTTTGAGAAATGAGAGCAGGGGGATGAGCAGAAGCCAGGCGCAGATTCTGGCGAGCGTGGAATGAGGGATGCGCTTGGCCAGTTGGCGGAGGTAGCCCCAGGTGATGATGGCGCTGGCGATGGCGACGAGTTTGACCAGCGTCGCCCAGATGGCCTGTACGATTTCGTTGAATGCGCCCGCGACGACGGTGAGCAGGACAAACCCGGCCGCCCCGGCCGCGATCCATGAGGCGATGCGCCAGGCTTTGAGGCGATCGGGGTAGCGGTTCTCGAAGGAGGTGAGGAGGATCAGTCCGGCGTTATAGGCGACCAGAAAGATGGCGGCCGAGAGCATTTCGGTCCAGACCAGTCCGGGGGCGGGGCGCTGGCGGGGGATGCTGCGCGAAACCATGGTGGCGGCCCTATCGATGGCGTCGGGGTCTTCCTGGCCATCGGGTTGATTCGCCATGGCCTGGTGGATTTGCTGTTTCAGGTCGCTGCGATACTTCCAATCCTGATAAGTGCCGTAAGCATCGATACCGTACGCGAGCAGGCCGGGAAGGATGGAGAGTGACATGATCAGCAGCCCGATGGCCATGCGTCGGAGCCAGGGCGGGTTGGACCAATCGAGGTTGTCGTTGGAGTTGAGCGAGAGCCAGACGGAGAGCCCGCATTCGGGGCAGTGGGTAGACTCAAGTTTGCGGAGGCTGTAGCCGCAGCGCAGGCAGGGCTTCTCGCGGGCGCGGGGGTCGGATTTGATGATGGTGACGGGCAGCGGGCCTCCCCGGGCAAAGGTGCGGTGAATTTAACGGCTGGGAAGGCGTGTGGGAAGAGGGAGGGAATTGCGGATTGCGGATTGCGGATTGGAATAAATCGCAAACCGCGATTGCACGCTCTTCAATCCGCAATCCGCAATCGCCAATCCACAATGGAATCATCATCCCCAATGAATCATGACCATCTGCACATCCGGCATCGGGTTGCCGTTCTTATCTTTGGGCGGTTCGAACCACCATTGCCAGAGGGCGCGGTAGACGGGCATGTCGATGGCTTCACTGCCACTGCTGCGGACGATATTCACGTTGGTGACTTTGCCGGTCTTATCGATGTGGACTTTGAAGATGACCGTGGGGAATTGCAGGGACAGAACATCCTGCCGCGCGGCGTCGCTGAGGCGCGGGCGGATGGTTTTGACCTGCCGGCCGCTGCGGGCTTCAACGTGGCCATCGCGGAACTCGACGCCGGGAATTTTCGCGAAGGGGTCCGATTCCAGGCCCGTGTCGGCCGCGGGGTCGGCGGCGGGAATGGGCGGGCCGGGAATGCCGCCGATGGCGCTGCTGGACGCGGGTGTGGGCGGAGTGAGAGAGGGGGCGGGCGGTTTGGGCTTGGCGGCATCCGCAATCTGCTCGCGCGTATCGAGTTGCTCGGCCGGCTGCTCGGGCTGGGGCGGCGGCGGATTCAGCGCTGTCACCGCGTCGAGAATATCCGGCGCGCCGGGATCATCGGCCGGGGCGATTTCGCTGAGGGGCTGGCGGAGCCCATCGATATGGACCGCGCCCGCCGGATGGAGAAGCGCTTCGACAATCGTGGGCGCATCGGCCGGCGCGGAATCACCGGGCCGGCGGGCCAAAGGATCGGGCTCGTTTCTCGGGGCGATCAGGGAGGTGATGGCGGCTTGAATATCGGGCGCGGTCGGGTTGTCGGCAGGCGCGAGATCGGGCAGGGGCTGCGTCTGGCCAATGATGTCGGCCGGGCCGGGAGGACGCGTGAGTGCTTCAACTTCGGCAGGCCATGCGTTTTTGTCGGGCCGCTCGATGCCGATCAGGTTGGGGCGGGCGATGGGGAGGATCTGCGAGCCGCGCGCGGTGGGGGCTGTCTCGGGCTGGCCGGGGTTCTCGAATGCGGGCTGGGGGGCGATGTCGGCGGTCTTGGGCGGAGCGGGAAGAATATCGCGGGCCTCGGCCGACGCGACCGAAGGGGATGCGCCGGAGAAGGTCATGCCGGGGGGCGTGCGGTTCATGGGCGGCGGCTTGGGCATGGCGGGTGGATGCGGATTGCCCAGGGCGACTTCCTGATCGGGCTGCGTGCCTTTGTTGGCCATCGCATCGGGCGCGGGCGGCCGACCATCGCCCCCCTGGCCGGGCGGGACGAGAGATTTTGAAGGCTCATCGGGAATCGGCCCGGGGCCTTCAGGATCGCGGCTGGCGAAGGCCTGATCTTCATCCCCTTTGCGCGCGGAGAGAGGAGTCTTGCCGGGAGACGTGGAGAGCGCGATCCCCTGTTTATCCTTTTCGCCCCATTCATCTTCATCGACTTTGGGCGGCTTGGGCGGTGGGAGAAGTTGTTTGGCCGGCTCAGGGGGCTTGGGTTCGACGAAAGGCTCCGAGGGCGGCGGCGCAAGCGTGACGATGGGGGTCTTGCCGTCGTAGGTGGAGATGGACGTCCGGCCTGTGACTGTTTCTCCCTCGGCCGAAATGCAGGTGACCGTGATGTAGAAAATGCCGGCTTTTCCGTCGGAGGTGAACGTGCCGTTGGCCGAGATGCTTCCGCCGTCGCTGATATCCCAGGAGAAGGCCGGCTGGATCGAGGCCGGTTCGCCGAAGGGTGTGTAAAGGATGGCGGAAAAGCTCTGGCGGGTGCCCGCGAGGATGAGCGGGCTATCGGGCGAGATGAGGATGCTGGCGGCGCTGCGGGAGGCAAGAGGCGGGCGGTGGAGGCTTGCGGTGAGCTCGTTGATGCGCGTTTGCAGCGCGCCGATCATCACCGCGACATGCACGATGAGTGAGACGCAGAGGGCGATCGTGATGGACTTGTCCGAATGCTTCATGCGGCCGAGAGAGACGACTCCGCGAGGCGGTTGTTCCCGGGGATTATAGGCCCGGCTTGAACCATTTATCGGCCAGCGGAGGGGGTGAGTACGACTTGAAGTGGGCGATCGCGGCATCGACCGTATCCGCCACGAAAAACAGGTTCCGGGCGTGCGATTTGATAAAATGCTGCTCGATACCGTGATCGATCATCTGGAGGAGGGGGGCGAAGTATTGCTCGGTATTGAGCAGGACGATGGGCTTGGCGTGGTAGCCGAGCTGCTTGCCGACGATGATCTCGAAGATTTCCTCGAAGGTGCCCAGGCCTCCGGGTAGCGTCAGGAAAGCATCGCCGCGCGTTTCCATGAGGGCTTTGCGGTCGCGCATGTTGGCGGTGACCAGGAGCTCGTGGGCGAGGGTGTCGTGGTAGTTCTTGTCGACGAAGAGTTGAGGGGTGATGCCGATGACCCGGCCGCCGGCCGCGCGGGCGGAATCAGAGAGGGCTTTCATCAGCCCGATGGGGTTCCCGCCGTAGACCAGATCCCAGCCGGCCTGCGCGATGGCCCGCCCGGCGTCGGCGGCCGCGGCGAAATAAGGCGCGGCGACGGCGATGGAGGAGGAGCAGTAGACGGTGATGGAGCGGAGCATGTTGGGGAGGATGATACGGGGAAGGAG
>JBBRTW010000494.1:0-5110 GCA_038244055.1 Tepidisphaerales bacterium
GGGTGCGGGGAGAGTTTCAGTTCTTAACCGGCGATGGCGGCAGTGATCTGCTCAACTGGGAGCGGTCGATCGAAGCAGTGGAGCAGCAGACCGACACCTTCACGGCGTTTGCGGTGCCGGGGACTACGCCGATTTTCGTCAAGACGCCTTTCGCCGGATTTACCTACATCGACAGCGGCAGTGCGATCGGGGCGGGGCGGTCTCCCAAGCCGCCTGCACCGCTGTACAACACGTTCGGCGCGCCGCATGACTTCACCTATACGGATCTGAACAGCGTGGAGAAGCGGACCAGCTGGAAATACACCTATCTGCTGGAATCGCCGGTGGAGAGCCCCAAGACTTTTGCGGCCTCGCTGGTGCGGCCGGCCAATCCGGAGTTTTTGAACTGACATGGCGGATACGAATTTCAACATCATCCGCTTTGCCGGCATCAACCTTGAGCTGGAGGGGGAGTTTGTCATCACCGCGGGCATCAAGCCCAACGTCAACACCTTCATCACGCCTTATACCGAGTTTAATAAGCTGGCGGACGTGACGGCCGACGGGAGCCTGGAGTTCTTCTATAACGCGCCGGGCGGCACTACCCTGCCGCTGCGCTGGGACCTGATGCGGATCGTGGACGTGGAGATTGCGGAGTGGGGGAGCACGATGAAGGACAAGGGGAAGGTGTTTCCCGTGAAATACCGGCTGCAGATTGCTGATCCGCGGCATCGCTTCGAGTCGCCCAGGGGCGGGCGGCTGGTCAATGGCGAGATCAACAAGCTGCCCTTTGATGACACGACAGGGAAGGATGCCAATGGCAACCCACTGACCAACAACCTGGAGATGGTGAACTTCTGCCTCAAGGCGATGGGGCTGACGATTCGCGGGCCGGAGTCGCTGAAGGATAAGACGGCCGTAAAGGATATTGAATGGCGCGGGAGCCATGCCCCGACGGAGCTGTCGAAAATACTCGATCAGCTGGGCTACGCGTTTATCGTTCGCCAGGATGGCGGCTTTGGGATCGTGAAGATCGGCGAGGATTCCGGTGAGTTGCCGACGACGGATTCGGTGGTGCCGGGCGGGATGGTGATTCCCTCCACCGACCGACGCGGCAAGCAGGTGGTTTTCAGCAGCTTCCCGACGCCGGCGATGAACACGTTCGACATCAACCGCCTGGGGACGCAGGGGTTTGAGCTGGTTTGCCCGGACAAGGATGGCAAGTGGCTGCCGCAGGATGAGGCGGTTAAATCCTTTGTGAACGTCTCAGCCCAGACGCTGGTGCGGAATCACTTCTTTGACCTGCCTGAAGCGCAGCGGACGCTTTTATCCAATTACCTCTACCGCTGCCTGCGGCTCAACAGCACGAAGTTCCCGCGTGTGCGGCTCTATCGCGAGCTGCATGAGAAGGGGAAGATCAGCACTAATTTCCAGATCAGTGCGCGGATCGCAATCCGGCAGCAGGATGGCACATGGGCTCGCGGCGCGGGGCTGGTGCGATTGACGCCCGTAATGCTTTTGACGCCGCCGGGGGCGGGGAGCATCATCGTGGTGCGGGAGTTGATCGGCAACGTCAACCAGACTACCGACGATCCGGAGGCGCAATTCAAAGAGATCGCGGCGGATGAAATCTCCGCCCGGATTACGGCGGAAGCCGTCGAGCAGGATGGGGGCACGGGGCCGTGGTTCACCAAGTATTTCTTCGTTGGGTGGGATTCGAAGGGCAGGCTTTCGCGCGACGATGCCCGAAATGCGATGGCTTTGGCGGATGCGATCGTGGTATCACGCCCGGATCTGCAGCTCTTGCAGGTGAACTGGGAGGACGCAAATTATGAGGATCTGGTTTCCACGTGCGAGGAGATCAAGGATCGCTATCTGGCGGTGGGCGGAGAGAGCAAGCTGCATGTGTTCAAGGGTTTTGCGAGAGTGAACCTGACCGGGCGAATCAATGAGATTCGCATGACGCAGTCGCCGCCGATCACCAAGATTAAAGAGATGACCTGGTGGCTGCCGCAGGGGCATTATCTGCTCCAGGCGAAAGAGGCCAGTGAATCGGCTGCTGCCAAAGAGGGATTCCCCAACCAGGGGAGGAGCGAGGCGCAGCGGCTGGCGCAGGGCGTGGCGGGGGCGACTCAGCCGGCGGTGCCGATTGCGCCTGAGCCGCGGACGATTGCGACGGGCAAGCCCCATGGTGTATGCCGCATTGACTTCCGCACCAGCGCTGGCGGCGGCGTGCCCACGGGCGGGAAGAAGTACTTGGGCTGGATCATCAATGGGGCCAGCAGCGTGGGGCCGGCGGGAGAGTTCAAGCTGCTCGATGGTATGACGATCGGGCCAGCGGTGCTGATCATCAATACGATTGAAGCGGGGACGGATTCGTCGCACTGGATCATCCTGGGCGATTCGGCGCGGCCCACCTATGCTAATTTTGAATACGTGGGCGTGGTGCCGGCCAGCACGCCGCCCAACCCCGCGATCGACGGCATGATGGTGGTGACGGTGCAAGTGCCCAATCCGCACGAGACGTTTTTCGTGGTGCTGAGCACTGACGGCGGGATCGATGGCACGCAGACCACCGCGCCGACGTGGACGTATACCTGCAAGACGCTTTCCAATGACACGCTGGCGACGGCCAGGACGCCGGAAGTGGGACGGCCCAATGGGCCTGCGCCGGCGGCGACCAGGGGGATTGGGTATTTTGATTACGAGCACAATTTTAAGCTGCTGTATGCCTTTGAAGTGCATGGCACGGGGAGCTGTGTGCCGGCATGAAGACTTTGCTGCCTGAACCGATTCTCTTGCCGGGCGATGGGCGATGGACGCCGACGCGCCTGCGGCCTGCGCCCAGGCGGTGGCCGCGATCGGGGCGGCGGCGAGTGATGCCGCGGGCCATGGCGGCGGGTGATTATCTGCTGGATGCGCAGGGGAATTACCTGCTGAACGACGCGGGGGAGATTTGCCTGGATGATGGGACGGGGCCATGCCCATGCAGCTCGGATGGGCCACAGCCTGCGGTGGACTGCAATACGTGCGTATCGAGTCATGCATGTCCGGGGTGCGGGGCGTGCATTACGCCGCTGCGGTTTCGGGTTTCATTCTCGGGCGTTGTTTTCGCGGACTTCTGTTTGAACTGTGGCGACTCCGGGAAGACGATTGGAACAGGAACACTTGGGAGCTATACGCTTGAGCAGGATCCGCTTCAGCCGTGCAATTACATCGCGATCGCGACAGGGCCGGTGGTGAGTGTCTGGGAGAATACGGACTGCACGGGGGCGCTTCTAGGGACTTATGATCAGTATCAGATTTCCATGAGCGGGACGGGGACTTCGGCAACGTTGAGTGTTGCGGGCGGCCCGGCGATGGCGGATCAGTTTTTCAATGCGTTTCTTTCAACGTGCTGCTGCTCAAGTCCGTTTTCAGCCTTTCGCGTGGACAATACCAACGATCCTTTGACGGTCTTCAGTTGTCGCGAGCCGACGACCGGCGGGCACGCCTGGGTGGTGCCATGCTGAACCGTGGAGTGTGTTTAACTTGTCCGTTCGTTGAGCCGGGGCCATGGCGCGGAGTGGCGCGATGCCTTTGGAGAGACAGCCAGGGGAACGTGGACGGTAGGGACATCGCCGAGCATGAGGAGAAGAACTTTTGCCCGGACGGGCGGGATGGCGGGGATTTGGTTCCCGGGGGCATGCCGGGCGGATCACAATGGCAGACGCGCGGGCCTGAACTTTGGGCGGAGCTGCATCGGTGGGCGATGGTGGCGGATCTGTCTCAGGTGACCCAGTGGCTGGCGGGGTTTGCGGAGCGGTTGGACTGTGGGGAATGCCGGACGCACTGGCTGGCCTGGGTGGGGGAACATGTGCCGGCGGCGGCGGATCATCGCTCGCTGCTGCGGTGGACCATTGCGGGGCATAACGCGGTGAAGGTGCGGCTGGGGAAAGCTGAGCGGGATGTCGAGGAGATGGCGAATTACTGGGGTTTGAACGGTCTTTGAAGGGGGTTCAAAATTGAGGCTGGAAATGGGCGGGCTTTATTTGCGCGCTGGGGGCTTGCGCAATCTTGATGTCCAAAAGCGCAAAGTCTGGCGTCCAACTACATCCAACTACAACAATCACAGAATTTCGCGCCCTCCCCCCTCACTTGCCACTTCGTGAAGAAAATGTACAATCTCCCGCCCTCGCCCCGAAGGCCGCGCCCAAGGTGCGATTTTGCGATCAATATTACAGAAGAACAGAGGTTATCTATGCCCGCAGTCGGAAAAATTACCCAGGTCATCGGCTCAACCTTCGACGCACAATTCCCCGAAGACCAGCTCCCCAAGATCTATAACGCCCTTAAAATTAACTTCAGCGCCGGTGGCACCGACATCAGGCTCACAGGCGAAGTTCAGCAGCACCTCGGCGGCGGAAAAATCCGTGCCGTCGCCCTCGGCTCAACCGATGGCCTCCGCCGTGGAACCGATGTCAACGACACCGGCGCGCCCCTCACCGTCCCCGTCGGCAAGGAAACCCTTGGCCGCGTCTTTAACCTGCTCGGCGAGCCCATCGATAATCGCGGCCCCGTTCACACCACCCAGTCCCGCCCCATCCACCGCGAACCGCCTGAATTCACCGACCTTACCCCCAAAGCCGAAGTCTTCGAAACCGGCGTCAAGGTGATTGACCTCCTTACCCCCTTCCTTCGAGGCGGAAAGGCCGGACTCTTCGGCGGTGCAGGGCTGGGCAAAACCGTCGTCATCCAGGAACTCATCGCCCGTATCGCCCAGCAGCACGGCGGATATTCCGTCTTCGCAGGCGTAGGCGAACGAACCCGCGAAGGCACCGATCTCTGGATCGAAATGCAGGAAGCCGAGATCGGCAACACCGGCAAACACGTCATCGATCAGACCGTCATGGTCTTCGGCCAGATGAACGAACCCCCCGGCGCGCGTCTCCGCGTCGCCCTCTCCGCCCTCACCATGGCCGAATATTTCCGCGATGAAACCGGTGCCGATACCCTCCTCTTCATCGATAACATTTTCCGCTTTACCCAGGCCGGTTCGGAAGTATCCGCACTGCTAGGCCGCATGCCCAGCGCCGTAGGCTATCAACCCACCCTCGCCACCGAGATGGGCGCGCTCCAGGAACGCATCACC
>JBBRTW010000495.1:0-5070 GCA_038244055.1 Tepidisphaerales bacterium
AGTCGACCATCTTGCCGCCGGATTTGACGTGGCTGTCGTTGTTAGGGGTGCGTGTAAGCTTCGCCATCGAAAGTAAGTCGAGGGGGGGGAAAAGTCAAAGATTGGGGGAGGGGGTTGGTGCGCGGGTGCGGATGGCGCGGGGGCGGCAGGATATAGGGTGTAGGGTATAGGGGCGGGGATTTCGAATTCCGAATTCTGAATTATGCCTGACTCGACCAAGTACATGACGCGTGGCACCGGGGCCGGGGATCCTTTCAGCGACGATTCCTGCTTTGAGGTCGCCTCACGTGCCGGCCGCTGCTCGATATTCCGGGACCGGGTGGTTCGCGTTAGTCGATCGAAGGCCTCGACATCGGAATGTCGAGCGACATGGCTCATGGCTCCACCCCGATTCTTCATCATTGGCGAACGCATGGTATGATCGCCCCTATCAAGGAGCCGCCTATGAAATCGATCGTTCGCTTTTTCACGCTTGCCCTGCTTCTCACCGCCCTGGGCATCGCGGGGTGTCTCAATCAGGAGAGCGCCAAGTATCTTCGCTACAACGCCAAGGCCGACAGCTTCCATCTGCTGGCGGTTTACGAGCATTTTCGATCTTCATCGGGGGCGATTCTGGGCGGCAACGATGCGGCGGCCGACAAGCAGGCGCTGGAGCAGGACCTGGTCAAGCTGCGCAAGATGTGGGATGCGCGGCAGAACATGATCACCGGGTATCTCGATCTCGATGGCCCGGCGTACGCGCAGCTCACCCCCGACCGCAAGTCTCTCGTGAGTGACACGCCCCAGCCCACGGATCCCCCGATCGCCTGGGATCAAATCACCATCAAGCCCGGCCAGTTCTTCAAAGACGCGTCCGGCGCGGTCGGGTACTGGCATGAAATCGCCATCCCCGGCGCGGTGGTCGATCAGATGCTGGCCCGTATCCGCGCCAATATCGCCGCCGAAAAAGATGTTGCGGCCGCCATCGATGCCGAACTGCAGCGCCGCGAGGCGTCCAACCCGCCGATTGCGCCGGCCGACTGGGTCGCCTTCGGCAAGTGGCTCGGCGATGAAGTCGAGAAAGAACGCAAAGGGGACAAGCCCGCCGCCGAGGGGGCCGCCGATGCGCCGGACCGCGGCAAGGAAGGCATGCGCCGGCTCATCGCATGCTTCGACTCCAAATCCCTCTTCGATACCCGCGCCGCCGTCGCCGCCGCCAAGATCGGCCCGGCCCGCAGCGCTGCCCTGCTGACCTTCCATCTCCCCCTGACCGCGCGCGATTCCAACGGAATCCTGGCCATCTTCCAGCAGTTCGACCGGTACGTCACCGCTCTTCTCGACAAGAAGGAAGCCCACGACAAAGGTGCCGCCCAGGGCCTGGTCATGGTGCGCGATCCGCTCAAGCAGTTCGCGACCGCCAAGACCGCGGCCGACGGCTCGCTCGATATCGGCATCGACGTCCCCGGAATTCTCAACCGCATGTCGGCCGAATCGCGCGAGCGCGAATCCAAAGCTTACGCGCAGAGCCCGGAAAACCAGGCCCGCGCCAAAGCGTTTGGGACGGCGATGGAGCAGTGGAAGGATGTGAAGGTGCAGACCAACATCGATGCGGAGAAGCTGATCGGCGAATTCACGACGCGCGATCTGGGCAAGTAAATTGCGGGGGGCAAAGTTTTGGGTGGCATGGGCAAAGGCACTCCCTTGCCCGTGTCTTTCGCCCTTGAGGTGAATCGCGAATTGTCGTGAAAGGGACCGCCGATGACCCCTCCAACCCCCATGCCGCGCAGTGTTTACACCGGAAGACTGCGCGAATTCCCGGGGCTGGTATTCGCCGATCAGGGGGTGTTCGAATCGCGCGGGCGCTGGGGCGAGTTTTTCGGGGGGAGGATCGGCGGCGCATTTGATGGAAGGATTGTTGTCGAAATCGGCTGCGCTGATGCGGCGCTGCTCGGGGGAGTCGCGGCCAAGCATCCCGGCACCGCGTTCATCGGGCTGGATTGGAAGTGCAAACCGCTCTACGACGGGGCGCGGCGGATCGCGAGCCTTGGACTGCGGAACATCGCCCTGCTGCGCGGGCGCGGGCAGGATATCGGTCGAATATTCGGCGAACGCGAAATCGACGAGGTCTGGGTCTTCCATCCCGATCCGTGCGATACGGAAGTCGAGCGCAAGAACCGGCTGATCGCGTCGCCGTTTTTGAGGGATCTGCATGGAGTGCTGCGGGATGGATCGTCGACC
The DNA here is from genome assembly GCA_038244055.1 of Tepidisphaerales bacterium. Taxonomy (GTDB): domain Bacteria; phylum Planctomycetota; class Phycisphaerae; order Tepidisphaerales; family Tepidisphaeraceae; genus DASPKW01. Next base: position 2,218 of record JBBRTW010000495.1, read on the forward strand.
CTGACGCTCAAGACGGATCATCGCGAGTACCACGAATCGGCATTATCCCTTCTTGCCCGCCCTGCAATCCGCGCGCGGTTCAAGTTGGTGATGCACTCGGCCGACTTCTGGCGGGATCGCGCGGCGATGTCTCATACGACCGGGCGGTGTTATGCAGGGGAGAGGACGGCATTTGAGAATCGATTCATGAGGAAAGGGCGGCCGATCTATTTCGCTGAAGTTTGCAAGAGAATGTAACGATGCGAAAGGCAATTTGCAGGAAGTTTCCGCGAACGAACGATATAATCGATCTCATGACTCGAATCGCCACAACAAATCCGCCGGCCAAATCGGAGCCCGCGTGGGATATCGCGCGTCTGTTCCCGGACCAAGGCTCCTGGGAGGAAGACGATTATCTGGCCTTGGACACCAATCATTTCGTTGAGTTCACGGACGGCTTTGTCGAGGTGCTGACGATGCCGAAGATGTCGCATCAGAAGATCGTGGCGTGCATCTACGGTCTGCTCCTCGCGTTTGTGACGCCGAAGAAAGCGGGCACGGTGCTGTTCGCCCCGCTGCGCGTTCGACTGGCGAAGCTGAAATACCGCGAGCCGGATGTGGTCTTCATGCTGGCCGAGCACGCAGCGCGAATGGGCGAAGACTATTGGGAGGGGGCCGATCTGGTGATGGAAGTCGTCAGCGACGATCCCGAAAGCCGCGAGCGCGATCTGGTGAAGAAACGAAAGGCCTACGCCGCGGCCGGCATTACCGAATACTGGATCGTCGACCCGAAAGAGGGGCGGATCACCGTGTTGAAACTGGCGGGGAAGGCATATGCGGTGCATGGAGAATATGTTGTCGGGCAGCGGGCGGAGTCGGTGTTGTTGACGGGGTTTGGGGTGGACGTGGAGGAGTGTTTTGGAGTTGCGAATTCGGGGATGAAATGATGCGTTGGCAGAGTTCCGGCAATTCGAGTAACCAAGGGTGATCCCGGATGCCACTCGCGTTCATTCATTGTCCATCTGCGGCGCAGACCCGCCCGCTAAAGCGGGCTTGCCGGGGCGGGCGATGTTGGAGGCGGGGAATCGGGTTGCGATGGCTTTATTTCGTCTCTCCCCGATCCAAAAACTCCGCCTCATCATGCATATCGTATTTCTTCGCGACCTCCGGATCGGTTGTGACGAGATAGGCATACTCGCCGGCGGTTCCATCTTGACGATCGAGCGTCACACCATCCGCTTTCATCGATTCAAGCAAGTCGGCCGAATCTGGCATCTCTTTGATCAACACATCGAGCGTTGAGGCGTTTTGGGTTCTCCAGATTCGCAAATAGCGCGTGACCGTCTGACGAGTCGATGTCCACAGTTCGACGAACCTCTCTCTTACATAGGGCGCCAACTGCTGCGCGAAGTCTTTTGGAAGGCCGAGAATTCTAATCAATTCCAGAACGTCGGTAATGTCCTTGAGGCGGCTGGGATTGGTCATCCCCGACGCCAATTTGAGCTCAATTAGCGTGGAAAGCTGCAGGTATTTGATGCCGTCCCGCTCGATTGTGACCGCCGCAGGGTCGGGAAAAGCAACAGGCTTCGGCTTGCCGTCACCGGGGAATTGACCTGCCACCAGAAACTCGATTCTGACGCCGGATTCCGTATCCCGGAGATGTTTGCTTCCAGCGAATGGCGGCACATACCCAAGCCCGTCCAATTCCTCGTGAATCTTTTTTAGTCCTTCGGCCGACACAAGGATGTCCACATCGTCGGTGAAGCGGCGGAAGCCGTGTGTAAAGAGGGCCAATCCTCCCACCACGGAATAGGCGATTCCCAATCCATCGAGGCGGTTGACGATATTGCGAAGCGTTCGCTGTACCGCGCTATTCTCCTCAAAATAACGACTTCCTTCGGACAATGCCCACCTCGAATCCAAATTTAGACGGTGCTCGTAAGGCTCAGCGCAAAGTACCGCGAGATCGCGCGCATCAACTGATCCGGCATTGAAATGCAATCGTCTCATTTTATCTCGCTACACGATTGTATCAGACGCCGATTCGTTTTGCGCATCATTCCTGAACCGCCAATGAAAACGAGCCCGGCAGGCATGCCGGGCTCATTTCATGTTCAATATCAAGCGGGTCGCGGATCAATACCGATAATGATCCGCCTTGTACGGCCCATCGATGGGCACGCCGATGTACTTGGCCTGCTCTTCGGTCAGCTTGGTCAGCTTCACGCCCAGCTTATCCAGGTGGAGACGGGCGACTTTCTCGTCGAGCTTCTTCGGCAGCACATAGACCTTCTTTTCATAGGCCTTGCCGTTGGTGGCCAGCTCGATCTGGGCGATCGTCTGGTTGGTGAAGCTCGCGCTCATGACGAAGCTCGGGTGGCCGGTGGCGCAGCCGAGGTTCAGGAGGCGGCCTTCGGCCAGGATCAGGACACTGTGGCCATCGGCGAAGGTCCACATGTCGTACTGCGGCTTGATGTTGGTCTTCTTGATGCCCTTGATCTTTTTCAGGCCTGCCATGTCGATCTCGTTGTCGAAGTGGCCGATGTTGCCGACGATCGCCTTGTCCTTCATCTTGGACATATGGGCGGCGGTGATGATGCCGTAGTTGCCGGTCGTCGTCACGTAAATGTCCGCGTAGGCGAGCGTGTCTTCCAGCGGCAGCACCTGATACCCCTCCATCGCGGCCTGCAATGCGCAGATCGGATCGATCTCCGTGACGATCACCCGCGCGCCCTGCCCCTTGAGGCTCTGGCAGCATCCCTTGCCCACATCGCCGTAGCCGCAGACGACGGCGATCTTGCCGCTGATCATCACGTCGGTAGCGCGGAAGAGGCCATCGACCAGCGAATGGCGGCAGCCGTAGAGGTTGTCGAA
>JBBRTW010000496.1:0-5060 GCA_038244055.1 Tepidisphaerales bacterium
CGGCGGTTGAGCAACGCGGCGGATTGGCCTTTTCTGCGCCGCTTGGGAGAGGGAGTAAGACAAGACCCTCACCCCCGCCCTCTCCCGAGTACAGGCGAGAGAGCAAATGCGATGCGCCATCGGGTTGAGCCGAAGCGCCTTCAGGGCGCGGGCGCGATGCAGGCCGGCCGCCCTCGCGCGTAGCAGGCCCGCCACTGCCGCGCGTGGCCGCCCCCGGCCGGGTCGTCGGCTGTTTGACCGACACCTTCGAGCCGGGCTGAAGCTTGTCGACGCCATCGGTCACGACCATCTCGCCGGGCGTCAGCCCGCTCTCGATCACCGTTCGATCCCCCTCGGATGGGCCGATGACCACATTGCGCACCTCCACCGTCTGCTCCGGCCGATCGCCACCCCCTCCTCCACCACCGCCACCACCGCCACCTCCAGGCCCGCCACCACCCCGACCCCCGCCCGCGCCTCCACCACTACGTCCGCCGCCCGCGCGTCCGCCATCACCCGCGCCATCGCTCCCGCCGCGCTCGGCTTGGCCGCCCGACGTAATCGCCGGCATCGTCGCGGGCTGAGATGCGGCTCCCTCCACATGATCGCCATCCGGCCGCCGCTTCATCTTTGCTTCGCCCATCCCCTCGCCCTTGACCACATACACATAAGTAATCCCCTCCGGCCCGCGCTGGATCGCCGCCGACGGCACAATCGTCACGCCCTCGCGCGTATCCACCAGCAGCCGCGCGTTGACGAACTGATTCGGAAAAAGCATCGAATCCTTATTGTCGAACCGCGCCTTGATGCGCACCGTTCCCGAGCCGGGATCGACCTGGTTATCCACCGCCAGCAGCGTCCCCGCATCGAGCTTGTTCTTTCGATCGCGATCGTAGGCATCGACCTCCAGCGGCTTGCCCGTGGCGATCCGCTTCATCAGCAGCGGGATGTTGTCCTGCGCCAGATTGAAGATGACCGTGATCGGCTGAAGCTGCGTGATGACCACCAGGCCATTGGGATCGCTCGGGTGGACCATGTTCCCCTCATCCACCATTTTCAACCCGATGCGCCCGGAAATCGGGGCGTTAATCTTGGTATAGATCAATTGCAGGTTCGCCGCATCGATCAACCCCTGGTCGATCTTGACGGCCGCCTCGTATTGGTTGACCAGCGAGCGCTGCGTATCCACCTGCTGCTTGGGGATCGCATCCTGGGCGATCAGATCGCGCTCCAGGTCCAGCCGCGCGTTCTTAAGCTGGGCTGCATCGCGGGCCATCTGCCCCTCAGCGCCGGTAAGCTGCACTTGAAATGGCCGGGGGTCGATTTCGAAAAGCGGTTTGCCCGCATCGACCATCTGCCCTTCGGTGAATTTAATCTTGTCGATCTGGCCATCGATCCGGCTGCGGACGATGACATTGTTCAGCGGTGTCACCGTGCCCAGGCCGGTCAGATAAATCGGCAGGTCCCCTTTGACCGCCGTCGCCGCCAGCACCGGCACCGCACCGCCCGCGCCCCGCCCGCCGGGCTTGCCATCCTTCGCATCGCCGCCGGCGCGATTGAACCACCAGATCGCGAATGCCCCGCCCGCCAGTACCACCAACACGATCAACCAGATCCACCAGTGCCCGCCCCCTTCCTGCGGGCGATCCGGCGGCGGCTCAATGGATTGAACCGGCACGGGGATGGGAGGCGGTTTCATCTGCGGCGGGGCCTGATGGGTGGACATGGTGTTTTTCCGCGGGGTCGCCGGATCGGAGGGCTCGAGAATGACTCCGCCGCCGGACGCTGATCCTATCTTACTCCTGGGGCCGATGTCTGCGCGCATATAATCAATACAGTACAGCCAGGCGGGTTTCCAAATCGACTGCGAACAGACCATCTACTGCGTATGCCATTTGGCATAGCTTATGGCTTGAGTTGAAAAATGCCCCGCTGGATCGCGATGGAAACCGCATGCGCGCGGTCCTCCGCCCGCAGCTTCTCCAGGATGTTCTGCACGTGCATCTTGATCGTGCCCACCGCCGTCCCCAGGTGCTCGGCGATCTCCTTGTTCGACATCCCCTTCGATACCAGCGACAACACCTCCACCTCGCGCGGCGTCAGCGCCGCATGGCCAAACGGCTCGCTCATCCGCTCCAATACCTCGGCCGGCATCAAGCGCTTGCCCCCATGCACCGTTCGAATCGCCCGCAACACCTCCGTATGCACCATCTCCTTGAGCAGATAGCCGCGCACCCCCGCATCGATCGCCCGGTAAATCTCCTGATCCCCGTCAAAACTCGTCAGCGCGATGATGTTCGCCTGCGGGAAATCCTTGCGAATCCGCTTCACCGCCTCGATGCCATCCAACTTCGGCATCCGCAGATCCATCAGCGTCACATCCGGCCGAAATTGATTGAACATCGCCACCGCCTGCTCGCCATCCTCGGCCTCCCCGACCAGCTCGATATCCGCCTCGTTTTCCAGAATCGATGCGATCCCCTTGCGCACCAGCGGATGGTCATCGACACAAAGCACGCGAATTTTTGGAGTTTCATCCGACATAGCTGCGCTTCAATCCCCCTGGCTCAATTCATCGCCCTGAGTAATGACACCCGAACCGCGCCGAACGTTATCGAGAGTCAGCGACATTTCGATCGTCGTCCCGCGCCCGGGCTCGCTCTGAACCTTCAAATCCGCGCCGATCTGGACCGCCCGCTCGCGCATGCCAATCAGCCCATAATGCCCCTCGCCATCGCCGCCGCCGGCCGACTTATCGAAGCCAATCCCATCATCCGCAATGACAAGCGTCATCGCCGCCGCGCTCCCGCTCAGCTCAACTTGCACCGTCCGCGCCCGCGCATGCCGCACGATATTCGTCACCGCTTCCTGCGCGATCTTCACTACGTTGTACTCGAGTTCCCGATCCAGCGGCCACGTCTGATCCGTCAATTTCATTCTCAAGCGCAGCGGCGTGGTCTCGGTGAGCTGCTTGACCATCCGCTCGATCGCCGCCGCCAGTCCCTGCTGCGCCTCCTGCCCCGCCCGCAGCCCGGCCACCGAGCGCCGCGCCTCGCGCATGCAGACGGCCGCATCGCGGATGATCTCCTCCAGCGTCCCGCGCTCGCCGGTCGAGGGCAGCCGCGCCGCCAGTGCCTGCATCTCCATCGTCACCCCCGAAAATCCCTGCAACAGCGTATCGTGCAGTTCCCGCGCGATCCGCCCGCGCTCCACCAGGATCATCTCCAGCCGATCCTTCACCCCGCGCACCTTCCACCGATACGCCAGCCCCGCCAGCCCGATCAGCACGATCGCGCAGGCCGGATAAAACCACCAGCGCTGATGCAGATGCGGCGCGAGCGCAAACTCCACCGGCGTCGAATCGCCCGTCGTTCCATCCACGTTCGTCGCCATCACCCGGAACCGGTATCGCCCCGGCGGCAGATTCGTGTAGTACGCCTCGCGCCGCGTTCCCGCCTCCACCCAATCCTTGTCGAACCCCTCCAGCCAGTATTTGAAGGTGATCCGCGGCGGCGAAACAAAACTCAGCGCTGTGTAATGAAACTCCAGGTTCCGCTGCCCGGCCGGCAACCATTCAATCTCCGCCGCCGTCTCCCGCTTGCCATCGACGATCACCTCTTCCACCACCACCGGCGGCGCTGTCAATTTCGGCCGCAGCCGCTCGGGATCGATCACCGTTACCCCCCGGATCGTCGCGAACCACAACCGCCCATCGCTCATCTTCCACGCCGCCGGCTGAACCCCCGGCTTGCACTGGATCGTCCGCTGCGCATCGGTCGGACTGAAAGGCGAACACGTTACCATCTTCAACTGCCTGGCCGCGAACTTCTTCAAATCCCCCCGCGCCACCGAAAAAATCCCCTTGCTGCAGGCCATCCAGAGCCGATCCTGGTCATCCGCCACGATCCCGTAGATATCATCGTCGAACAGCCCATCGCGCACGGTCAATTTTACGCCCTTCCCCTTCTCGATCATCATCATGCCCCCGCCCAGCGTGCCGAGCCAGAGAATCCCCTCCCCATCGCGATAAAAAGTATCCACATCCGCCGACAGCGCGCCATCTCCTTCGAAATGATATTCCCGAAGCGCCAAACCCTCGCACGAATACAGTTTCCCACCCTCCATCGCCGCCAGAATCGCCCCGCCGCCTCCTTCCACCATCGCCCGCACCGGCACCCGCACCGCCTCCCCATCCCCATTCAATTTCGCCTCCACCAATTTCCCCTCCCGCAGCGAGGACACACCCGTTGCAGTCCCCACCCACAGCACCCCCGCGCGATCCATCAGCAGACAGCGCACATCCCCCGCCAGCCCGCGTTTTCCATCGGACCCCTGCACCACCCAACCGCCCACCACCCGGCTCACTCCCTTGTCGCCTCCCACCCACAATCCCCCGCTCCCATCCGCCGCCAGCGCACGAACATTATTGCTCACCATCGGTATCGTCGAAAACCGCCGGCCATCGAACTTCGCCAGCCCCGCATCCAAAGTCCCCACCCACACCGTGCCCTTGCCATCCCCCATCACCGGGCCGGTATCGTTGCTCGGCAATCCATCGCTGGCCGTGAATGGCACGATCCGCCGGTCGAGAAACTGATTCAGCCCATGCTTGGTCGCCACCCAAAGCGCGCCATCGCGGTCTTCATGCAGGCTGTAAACCGTGCTCTGCGACAAGCCCTCTTTCGTGCCGAAACTTTCGATCTCCCCCTGCTTGAGCCGACAAAATCCCGCCTTGGTCCCCGCCCAGACAATGCCATCGCGCCCGACCGTCACGCAATAAACCTGGTTGTCGCCCAGCCCCTCACTCATCGTATACAGTTTTTCAATATTCCCTTTCCGCGCCAGTAGTCCGCCGCTGCTGGCGATCCAGACCGTCCCCTCCGCGCTGCAGGCCATGTCGTAAATCGTCGCCCGCGCCGGCAGGCTCGTCAGCGCGATCGCATTGAAGCGCTGCCCATCCCACTCCCACACCAGGGCCCCCGGGGCGGCCCCCGCCCCCAGGCCCCCCGCCCCCCCCGCCCCCCCCCCCCCCCCCCGCCCGCCCCCCCCCCCCCCCGCCCCCCCCCCCCCCCCCACACCCC
>JBBRTW010000497.1:0-5059 GCA_038244055.1 Tepidisphaerales bacterium
AAGGCGGGGGATGGGAAGAAGTTGCGAGTCACCCCACAGGTCCAGGGGTTAAAACCCCTGGCAACTATCGCCCGCCCTCCGGGCGAAGAGGCCAGAGGCCAGACGCGAGAGACCAGAGGCGAGTCCGAATTTCTACTGACTACTGACTACTTCCTACTGCCCACTGCCCACTGCCTACCGCCTACTGCCCACTCCCTTCCTCCTCCAGCATCTCATCCGTGCATTTGGGATCCACCGTCCGGCACGCGCTGGTTAGTGTCTCCGCGATCCCTGCCAGCCGCGTCCGCCAGTCATCGGGGATCATCCCGTGCGGCGCGAGTTCGGCGAACTCGCCGCACAGCAGGATCATCCGCATCAGGTGCTTGAAGAGAATTCCCTCCTGCTTGACCAGGTCCCGCGCGCGGACGTACTTGTCGAAATCGCCACCGTGCTCCAGGAGATCGCCGGCGGCCCAGACCGGCGTCACATACAGCCCGCCGGCGTGATCGATCTCTCCTTCGAAGAGCATCTTCATTTTCTGCGCCAGCGGAATAGGATATTTACGCAGCTCCGGCGGCAGATCGCCCTGGTCGGCCGGGGGATAGAGATCATCCAGTGTCGCCAGCCCGCGCTTCAGGATGGCGGGGTCGACGACTTCGGTCGCAAGCCGGCCCGGCGGCATCTCGTAAGGCTTGGGGACGCGCAGCGACTTGGCCACCGAACCCGGCATTTCCAGTAAACTCTCGAGAATCTGAATCATCTCGTTGGGATCGGCCACGCCCAGGTAATCCAGCAGGAACAAGCCATAGAGCGGATGCACGGCGCGGAAGATCATCAACTGTTTCAGTTTGTCCGTCGGCGTCGCGGTCAGCACTTCATACGGTGGCGGCGCGGCTGCTTCCACCTTCCCCGAACCACGCCCCGAAGTCGGCTTCGCGCTCGATGAGATTCCGATGTGCTCGCCCAGTTTCAACCGCTCAAGAAGCTCACTCACGCGCGGCGGCGGGGTTCGCGCGAGTGTGGCCGAGGAGGGAGGTGTCGCGGCGGGCTTCGCAGTCTCCGCGCCAGCCCCGGCCGACCCCTCCGACCCCGCCGATTCCTCACCCTCCTCCTCATCATCCTCAACCGCCGGGACCGCGGCCCCAGCGCCGGCCGGCTTCACCGCGTTCTTCCACTCCTCCGGCGGTCGCGGATCGAGCGCGACCACTCCCATCTGGCTCAGTGTCACCAGCATGCGCGTCAGCCGTTTCATCTCCAGCTCCACCGCCGGCGGGTCCATCAGACGCCGGCGAATGACCTCGCGGATCTTCTCCACATTCGGGCTCGCATCCAGCAGATACGCCAGCCAGCGCCACGACAAATTCCCCTTGCTGGCCAGCCGCGCGGCCGGCGCGGTTTGCAGTTTGACGAACTGCTCGGCATTCCAATAGGTGAAGCCCGTCCGCCGGTTCGGCTTCTTCTTGTTCAGCGCCTTCTTGGCCGCCATCATCTTGGGATCCTTCGAATCCTCCGGGATGGAATCGAATTTCTCCTTCCATCGCGCCAGCTTCACATCATCCTCGTGGGCCAGCGCGTACACATACCCCTCGGTATCGAACTGCGGCCGGCCGGCCCTGCCGAACATCTGCTGGGCGCTGCCCGGCTCGATCAGCTTCTTCTTATCGCGCGGGCCCTTCACCAGTGTCGTCAGCACCACGCTCCGCGCCGGCAGATTGATCCCGGCCGCCAATGTCTCCGTGCAGATGCAGACCGGCAGCAGCTTCTCCTGAAAAAGCATCTCCACCACCCGCCGGTAGCGCGGCAGCAATCCCGCATGATGGATGCCGATCCCCCGCGCCAGGAAGGTGCGCAGCTTGTTCCCCGAGCCCACCGTGAAATCGAAGGCTTCGAGCCGCTCCAGCAGCGCCTGGCGCTGGCCTTCGGCGAAGACATCCTTCCCCTTGAGCACCTCGGCCGTGTCCCAGCAGACATTGCGATCGAAGCAGAAGACCAATGCCGGCGTCCGCCGCTGATCATCCTGCCCCTGGGCGATCCGCTCCATGAAATCGGGCAGCAGCTCATCGCCGATCCACTCGAAGTGCAGGGGAACTTTGCGCTCCTTGCCTTCCACCAGCGTCACCCGCCGATCCAGGCTCCGGGCCATCCAGTTGATGAACTCGTGCGCCGCCCCCACCGTCGCCGAGAGGAGCATCACCTTCACCTGTCGCGGCAGCAGCGACAACGCCAGCTCCCAGACGATCCCCCGCTGCGGCTCGTTGAAATTGTGGAACTCATCCATGATGACCGCCCCCACCTCCGCGAAATCGAACACCTCCGGATGCAGCAGGCGATTGAGCAGCACCTCGGCCACGACCACCTTGATCTGGGCATTGGGATTGACCGTGCGATGGCCGGTCACCAGCCCCACCCGATCGCGCTCGAATCCCCACCGCTCCACCGTATCCTGCAGCTCCAGGAATTTCTGATCCGTCAGCGCGATCAAGGGCGTGGAATAATAAACGTATCGCCCCGTCCGCAGCCCCTCATACACCGCCGCCTCGGCCACCAGTGTCTTGCCCGTACCGGTTGGCGCTGAAAGCAGGACTCCATCCTCGCAGGCCGCCCACGCGAACAGCGCCTCCTCCTGCACCGGGTACGGCGGATATTGCAGGCGATCGAGATACTCCAGAACTATTTCGTCACGCGAGGCCATGGAGGCAGTCTAATTGACGGAAGGGCTTTTCGCGCCCCCCCGCGGTCGGGGAAAGAATGATGAGTTCTGAATGATGAATGATGAATGACATGCCGGAGATGACGCGTCACCGCCTATCCTCTGCCAATTCATCATTCATCATTCATCATTCATCATCGTGTCCTTCTCTTCATTCGACGCCTATCTTAATCGGCGTCGTGATCTTACTCTTCAGCGCAACACCATGAAGCGAGAAACCCGCGTCAATCTCATTTTCCTCGGCGTCTTCCTGGCCCTGAGCATTCCCGGCGGCGTGCTCCTGTTCAAGAAAAAGCTCGAGCCGGGGGCGGGGCGCATGTCCACCCCTGATTTCGTCAAGACGCGCCTGCCGTTCATGGTGCCGTTCGATACGCCCGATGATCGCGTGGCGCGCTATGTGCCGGAACTGACGGGCAAATGGATCGATGGCCTGGTGCGCCAGAGCGCGGTCAGCGCGGGAAACTTGGGCAACGAAGTTAATGCCGGCGCGGAGCGGGCGATGCTCATGAACGGCCACAAGGCGATGATCTCGCCCGATCGCATCGTGCAGGCGGCCGGGCTGCGGCGGGAGGCGGGGAAGATCGTCGTCGGGCTGATCCTATGGGGCGAGCAGGATCGGCCGGAGGCCGAGCGGTATCGGATTTCGATCGTCCCGGCCAAGGCGCTGCAGTCCGGTGCGTTGCCGTCCGGCGCGCTAAAATCCGGCGCAGCGCCGAGCGCGACTGACACCGATGCCCGGATCGCAAGCTCGCGCATCATCGCCGCCCGGTGGATCGAACTGCCGGCCGAGGTGAGCCGGGAACTGGCATCGGCCGGCTATACCAAGCCGCCGCGCCGGGTGGTGTGGATGGAAGTGGAATTCGACCAGCCCGGACAAACTGGCGGCGAGATGGAGATCGAGGTGCGGTTTGACGCGGGAACGGGGGCGATCCGCCAGAGCATTGTAAAACTCTTCACATAAAAGAATGCCTTTTGCGGGCGGCGATTGCCCATTTTTCACTGGATGCCGCGATTTGTGAAACCTAAGCTAACAGTTGGAACGGGTCTTGATGAGCCTGCGGGTGGCGGGAGATATTTCCCGCGGGTGTTTTCGAACAGGAGGTTCCCTTGGCTGCAATTATTCATGAGCCGGCGCTGACGGGTGAGCCCGAAGGTCTGACCCCGACCATCGCCGTGCGCTATGCCTGGGCGGGCTGGATCGTTCTTTTGGCGCTGCCCGCGCTCTATCTCCTCTATGTTCTCTGGCACATCTCCGGCGGCGGACCGGGTAACGAAGACGTGGCCCGCCAATGGTTCATCGGCGCGACCGCCTTCATGATCGTCATCACCCCGGTCAGCCTCTTCATTCGCAGCCGCATCTTCAAATCCTACTGGCAAGGCCGGCGCATCGCGCCCAAGGCCTACCTCATGGGCATGTTCACCGTCTGGATCGCCATGGAACTCGGCGGAATCATCAGCCTGACCGGGTGCCTCATGAGCCGGATGCTCCTGCCCAATATGATCCCCGCCCTGGTGGCGTTCGTCCTCTTCATCCCCCTCTGGCCCACCGGCAAGTCGATGGTCAACGCCCGCGCGGGCAGCGCCGAGGACCCCGAGCACTACGAGGAGCCGAGGTAGGATTGAAACCTGCATCCTCCCTGCGCACTCCCCTTGCATCCGCCACAAAACTCATCAGCCATTTCGCATGGGCAGAGGCGATTCCGACCCGCCTATCCCTCTCTTTTCCTCAAAAACGCGGGTTGCTCTGTAATAGGGCCTGTTCCCACCGCCTGATATCAAACCCGGCACAACGTTTGCACAACTGCCCCAATCAGCCCTCCATTCGGGAATTCCCACGCTGTATCGGGATTTCCGAGTGTTCACAAACAACCCAGCCAGTTCCCCAAGGCCCCATTTATGCCCCTTTCGGACCCGCTTCGGATTGCCCTCTTTACTCATTCCACCCAGCCCCGAGGGGGCGTCATTTATACGCTTGAGCTCGCCCAGGCTCTTACCGGTCTCGGCCATGAGGTCACTGTTCACGCCCCCGACCCGACCGGCGCGGGGTTTTTCCGCGCAGTCGGCTGCCGGGTCGCCCTGGTTCCAACACCCGCCATCACCGGCTCGGTGGCCGACCTCCATCGCACCCGCATCGCCGGGTACATCGACTTTCTCGAACATCATTCCCCCGAGTTCGATCTTTATCATGCCCAGGATGGCATCAGCGCCAACGCCCTGGCCGATCTCACCCAGCGCGGAAAGATTCCCGGCTTTCTCCGCACTGTTCACCATCTCGACGATTTGGATGACCCGTACCTCTGCGCCTGCCAGGACCTCTCGGTCGTCACCGCCCAGCGCTGCCTTTGCGTGAGCCGGCTTTGGAAATGCAAG
>JBBRTW010000498.1:0-5035 GCA_038244055.1 Tepidisphaerales bacterium
GCTGGTTGGCGGGGGTGACATTCTCCAATGCCGCGAGGGCGACGCCGGGTTTTGCTTCGGGGAGCGGGTAAGTCGTCTTGATGCCGGCCGGCTGGGTGATCTTGAGCGTGTATTTCTGCCCGGCCTGCGGTTTGAACTCAAAGCGGCCACGGCCTTCGTGGGCGGTGGTGACGGAGGCGATTTCGGCACCGGCCTGATCGACGATCACACCGGCGAGATCGGCCGGCTTTTTCGCGGGCGTGAAAGCTTCGAGATAAACGCGATTGGTCACGCCCGCGACCAGATCGCCGCCTTCGGGGTACATCGTCAGATCGAGCGTTTGCAGGAGGATGGGGATGGTCTTGGAGGCGGTTTCGACGATGCCGCCATCTTCAATCACGAAGGCGAGCGTTCCCTCGCCGCGCTCGATGGATTTGGGGAGGGGGAACTGCGCGGAGGCGTTGCCGTGGGCATCGATCGTGGTCGATCCGTTGTAAACCTCAGCGCCATCGACACGGGCGATAGTGGTGACCTTGGCGTTGGCGGGGATGCCGCCTTCAGCGCGATCGACATGGACGGAGGCCGAGACGATATCGCCCGCGCCGTAGCCATCGCGGACGAAGACGATCTGCGATTTGAGGCGCGGGGCGCGGAAGGCGCGGACATCGAACTTGCGGACGCCCGGGACATGGCCGGTGTAGGGGTGGCTCACCTTGATGGAGTATTCGCCGCCGGCCGTGGCGGGTGGAATTTCCCAGGAGAAGCCGGCCACCGCATCCTGCGAAGCGGCCATCCCGGAGGCGACGATGTCTCCTTTGGGCCCGGTGATTTCCACCATCGCCTGCTCCTGCTGCGGGGAGGGCGTGTGCTTGGCCGAATGGAGAACGGCGGAGCGGACGAAGAGTTTTTCGCCCGGCCGGTACATCGGTTTGTCGGTGGAGACGAAGGTGAGGTAGCGATCCGCGCCGCCGAGCATGTTGGCATCGGCCGGGGGAATGGCGGGCTTGACGATGGGCGCTTCGCCGCGGGCCGTGAGCAACGCCGCCAGAACTCCTGCCACCGCAAATAATCCACGACCACCGGGCAAATTCATTCGTTTCATGGGAAGGCTCCTCGAAATGCAATCGCCTTGGGGCGATAGGGAACGTCAGTTGGGATAGACGCGGGTTAAAGGAAAAGGTTTCGGGCATTGCGAATTGCGGATTGCGGATTGCGGATTGAAGATTGGCGGTCGTGACACTTTCAGTGTTGCGCATACACTGGCTGGACTATGCGGTTGCCTGTCCGACTTCCCGAGCACCATCCTTTGCAGCGGTTGATCGTGGCCTGCGCCATCGCGGGGGTTTGCGCGGGGCTGGGGATCTTGATGAACGCGCCGTGGGGGATTTTCGCACCGCTGCGGAAGCTGGATTCGGCGGTTTACGATTCGCTGTTTGCGATGCGTGCGGTGGAACCGAAGATGGATGGCGAGGTGGTGATCGTCGCGGTGGATGATCGGAGCATCGAGGTAATGGACAAGATCAAGGGGTTTGGCTGGCCTTGGCCGAGGGAATACTGGGGGCACATGGTGGGGTATTTCGAGAAGTGCGGGGCGAAGACCGTGGCGTTTGATGTGTTGTTCGACCGCAGCAGTGTCTACAACTCGGTGAGCGATGACGATGCGCAATTCGGGGCGAAGGTGGATGAAGCAAAGATTCCCATCGTGCTGGCGACGATCGCGCGGGGGGATGGGAGTTTGTGGGGCGTCGCGCCGCCGATCAAGAATAAAGTGCTCGGGGCGGCCAACATCGCCGGGGATGAAGTGATTCGCAGCTACGATCCCGCACCTTTCGGCCAGCCGAGCCTGGCGAAGATGGCGCTGATCAAATCCGGCGCGACGCCGCCGGCGTGGGCGGATGCGCCGTTTCGGCTGCATTACTATGGCCCGCACGATCGCGGGGATGGAACGCCCGCGACATTCAAATACATCCGCGCTGCCAGTGTTCTGGCGGCCGCGGTGGATCCGAAGATGGCCAATGAGGTCGGCGTATCGCCGGAGATGTTTCGCGGGAAGATCGTGCTGGTGGGGACGATCACGGCCGGGACTTACGACCTCAAATCCTCGCCAATGTCGGCCAAGTATCCGGGCGTGGAGGTTCACGCGACGGCGATCCAGAACATGCTCGATGGCCGGCATGTATTGGCGGTGGGGGAAGGTTGGCGGATCGGCTTGATGCTGCTGGCGTGCGCGGCGGGGTCGATTTTGACGATGCTGCCTTCGCGGGTGCCGGTGAAAATCCTTGGGGGGCTGGCGGGGCCGGCGCTGATCCTGGGGGTTTGCTGGCTGCTTTTCGTGCCGGGGGGGCAGGTCAAGTGGCTTGCGCCGGCCGGGCCGTTGGCGGCGGCGGTGGTGGGTGCATTCGTGGCGATGGGGTACAGCTATTTCACGGAGTTGCGGCAGAGGCAGTTCATTCTCAAGGCGTTCGCGCAGAGCGTGTCGAAGGAGGTGGCCGATGAAATCGCCAAGGATCCGCGCAAGCTCGGGCTGGGCGGGCAGCGGCGGGAGATGACCGTGATGTTCACGGACCTGGCGACTTTCACGACGCTGTCGGAAGCGGTCGACGTCGAGAGCCTGGCCTCGATGCTGCAGTTTTATCTGGAGGAAATGTCGGGCGTGGTTTTGGGGGAGAATGGCACGCTCGATAAATATATCGGCGATGCGATCATGGCTTTCTGGAATGCGCCGGCCAACCAGATCGATCATGCGGTGCGGGCCTGCCGGGCGGCGCTGGAGATGCGGCGGCGCGAGGCGCTGATTCAGCCGCGCATACTCGAACTGGCGGGAACGGAAGTCTACAGCCGCTTCGGGATCAATTCGGGGCCGATGATCGTGGGGAATATCGGCTCGAGCTACAAGTTCGCGTATACGGTGCTGGGGGATTCGGTGAACCTGGCCAGCCGGCTGGAGGGAGCCAACAAGATGTATGGCACGCGCATTATTCTCAGTGAAACGACGGCGGCGATCGTCAAGGATCTGTTCGCGATGCGGCAGCTCGATCTGTTGCGGGTCAAAGGCAAGCTCAAGCCGATGGCGGTGTACGAGCTGATGGGCGAGGGAGCGCCGGATTCGGCGATGACGGACCTGATCGCGCGCTATGAATCGGCGCTGGCGGCCTACCGGGCTCGGCGGTTCGAGGAGGCGATGGAAATGCTGGAAGCGCTCAAGCGAGACTTCCCCGGGGACGGTCCGACGGCTACATTGATGGCGCGCGTGACCTATTTTCGTGCCCACCCACCGGCCGAGGATTGGGATGGGGTGTATGTGGCGATGGACAAGTAGCACGGGCATCTTGCCCGTGTCGGCGGATTGATGGTCTTGTGAGTGTTTTTTTGTAAGCGTTATGGATCAGACACGGGCAGGATGCCCGTGCTACGATGAGGCTCTTATGAAATGCAAACTGAAATTGGCATCGGTTGCGGTGGCGGCGCTGCTGGCGGGCGCGGGTGTCGCCAGCGCGGAAGAAGTGTTCGTCAAGCAGACCAGCATCGTCATCCGCGCCGGCAAGGGCGCGGCGTATGATGAGGTCGGCAAGGCGGTCAAGGGAGACAAGCTCCAGATCATCGCCCGCGAAGGGAAATGGCTGAAAGTCAAAACCAACAGCGGCGAGGGATACGTTTTTGAAACCGCGGTGGCCGAGACCAAACCCGGCGATGACATGAGCGGGATTGGCAAGATGCTGGGCGGGGCATCGGGGTCCTCCACCGCATCGGATGCGGCCGCGGGCAAGGGATTTGGCGAATCGCTGGACTGGGCCAAATCCAAGCGCATGAGCCCGGCCGGGTTGAACCGCATGATCGCCCTGCGAAAGAGCGTCACGGGCAAAGACTGGGAACAATTCACGGATGAAGGCAAAGTCGGCCCGGCCAAATAAATTATTTCCCGATGCCGTTTCGATCCGATTTTGATTCGATTTCGATTCCCCTATTGAACCATTGCCATCATGAACCAACGCAATTTGACAGTATCGGTTGTCGTATTGTTTCTGGCCTCGACCGGTTTCCTCGGCGGCTGCGGAGGAGCCGGCCGAGGCGCTCGCGGGATGTCCATTGAAGGACTGATCGGCGCGGGCGCTAAGGCCGGCGCGGCCATGAGCATGAGCGAGGCCGATGAAGATGAAATGGGGCGGACCGTCGCCATCGCGGCGACCAACCGCTGGCGCTTGCTGGACCGGCCGGCGCTGACCAAATATGTGACGTTGGTCGGGCTGACAGTCGCATCCACCTCATCGCGGCCGGATGGCAACTGGGTCTTCGGCGTGCTCGATACGCCTGAATTGGGGGCATATTCGGGGCCCAATGGTTATATCCTGGTCACGCGCGGCTCGATCGCCGCGATGGAAGATGAATCGGAATTGGCGGCCGTTTTGGCGCATGAGATCGCGCATGTGCTCAATCACGATGGTCTGGAGGCCGCCAAGCACGCCAAGATGAACGAGGCGGGGCTGGAAGCGATGTCGGCGGCCGATCAGCGGCTGGCGGCGTTCAATCAGACTTCGGATTTCGTCGTCAAAACCGTGCTGACCAGCGGCTGGAACCAGTCGCAGGAGACCAAGGCGGATTCCAACGCCGTGAAGCTGCTGATTAACGCGGGTTACGATCCAACGGGCCTGCCGCGCTTCCTCAAACGGATGCAGGCCCAGACCGGCTCGGGGGGAAAAGCCTTCGGCACGCACCCGGGCACGGCCGACCGAATTAGCCGGACCACCTCACAGATCGGTTCTGGAAAACCTGGCGCAACCAACCGGGAGCGTTTTGTGAAGTACGCGGCCGAGGCTAGACTCTAGCGTGATGATGTTTGTCGCCCCCTTGAAGCTGCTGTCGCGCCCCCACACTTTGCCCATCGCGCTGCTTTGCGTTGCGCTATCGGGCTGTGTGATCGAGCCGTTCTCAGCGCCGATCGCGCTGCCGCACAATCCGGTGGCCGCTTCTTATTCGCCCGATCCGGCTTGGAATTCGGTTCACTCCCAGCCGGTCACGGGCGTTCTAATCCCCACGACCGAGGCGACGACGACGACCA
>JBBRTW010000499.1:0-5022 GCA_038244055.1 Tepidisphaerales bacterium
GCGGCTTTCTCCACCGATCCCACAAGCCATTCCGACAAGACGGCAATGCCCGCCGACGCGATGAACAAAGCGATCACGCTTTTACGGACGGTCCAGTTATTATCGAGACCTGCCGGATCTTCATCGCTCACGGCCGGCTGGGGGGTAAAGACGTGTTTGTGGGTTCGTAGGGTGAAGAGTAAACCCAGGCCGTAGATCATCAGCAAGACCACGCTGGTTCCCACGGAGATTCCGTTGACGTGCTGAGCCAGATGGGTATCGCGCTGGGCGAAACTGAAATGGAAAATCGCCGGCAGCAGCATGGCCGCGACGGCGACGACCAGCAAACCGCCGTTGGCCTCGGCCGCCCCGCGCGAGAAGGTCTGCTTTTCGCGCTTCCACCCGCCCGCGACCATGGATGCCCCGGCCACCAATAGGAGGTTTCCCAGGATCGAACCCGTCAGAGATGCTTTGACGATTTCGTTATATCCCTTGGTGAGCGCGATCACGCCAATGATGATTTCGGCGGCGTTGCCGAAGGTGGCGTTAAGCAGCCCGCCCAGGGTCGGGCCGGTTTTTTCCGAGAGGTGTTCGGTGGCCTCGCCCATGAGATGAGCGAGCGGAATGACTCCCAGCGCCGCCAGAATGAATGTGGTGGTTGGTGCCCAGTCTTTGCCGTGTCCGAGCCAATAATGAACCAACGCCGCCAGCGGAATGCAGATATAGCCGACGATGTTGAGATACTTCATAGGCCGACTTTCTTAACGGATGGGTCGGACGCTTGGCGCTCGATCAGGCCTTGCCGGCCAGTTCCGAAAGGGCCTTGGCGCGGGCCAGTTGATGGTCGCGATTGGCCCGCGATTTTTCATCGGTGGGGACGCGCGCGGTGGCTTCGGCGAGCTCGGCGCGGGCGGATTCCGCGCTGATCTGCTCGGCGGGAATGGCCTCGGTGCTGAGGATGGTCAGCTTATTGTCCTTCATCTGGGCGACCCCGCCATCGATGAAGTAATTGCGCTTCTGGCCACCTGGCAGGTCCACGCGCAGCGGGCCGATTCCAAGCTTGACCAACAGGGGGGAGCGGTCGGTCAGGATGCCGACCAGGCCATCGTGCGCGGGCAGAATCGCCTGGGTAACGGTCTCATCCAGCACCTGTTGTTCCGGGGTGACCACGACGCATTTGAAGGACATGGAAAGCTCTCGATCGCGTGAAGATTACGCTCAAATTCGGACGCGGGTCAGGCCGATAACGTACTGGGCTTAAACCTGCTCAAATCGCTGGCCGGCAAATGCCGGCCGAGTCGAAGATTATGGCCCGGTGCGGCAAAGTCAAGATCGGCCGGGGAATGTGGTGCGGGCGTCCCCGCCTGCGATTTGCCGCCCGACCCTTGCCAGGCGTATTTTTTGGTTTTTGCAGTGGCGAAAAGCCGGGTGGCGTATGGTATAATGTGCCCCGTGATAGCTCACCGGCCACCGCGCCTTCCGGCGCGGTGGCTTACATTTTGGGTCGATTGAAGTTCCCCCGCGCGGCCGCCTGTTTGAATAACCATCCGCCGCGCCGGGGTATCGAGGAGTTGTGCCATGCAGATTGTCAGCGCTGAAGAAAAAGTCGCTCTGGAGCGGAAGCGCGAAGAGATGTACAAGTCGCAGATCGACGTCCAGGAGCGCATCCGCAAGGCGGCCGCCCTGGGCGATCTTTCGGAAAATGCGGAATACCACTTCGCCAAGGAAGAGAACCGCGTCATCCAGCGCGAGCTGGCCGAACTGGAATCCAAGCTCAAGAACCTGGCCGTGGTCTCCAACGAACACGTTCCCGAGGACATGGTTTTTCTTGGCCATACGGTGAAGCTGCTGGATCTGTCCGATGATACGGAGCAGTTGGTCCGCCTGGTGGGCGAAGCCCAGCCCGGCGGCGCCGGCGATGATGATGTGCTGCCGGTGTCGGTCTCCAGCCCCATGGGCGAAGCGCTGATCAAGGCGCGAATCGGCGACCTCGTGAAAGTCAAAGCCCCGCGCGGTACGCTGGAGTTCAAGATCCTGGCGATCGTGTGAACGTCGCGCCACCTTAGCTCAATTGGCAGAGCACCGCTTTTGTAAAGCGGCGGTTGTCGGTTCAAGTCCGACAGGTGGCTTTCTAAAGTCCTTATAAGACAAGGGGTTACAAAAGATAGGGAAATGACCCCTTTGCGGTCGCTAACTTGCGACCCCTATTCTGACCCCTATTCCGAGACAAAACGACGTATAATGCTACCGGTTTATGCACCGGGAGCGCCATTATGGGCAGACGAAATCTGCGAGGTCTGGAGCTGAGCTTTAAGCCGCTCAAAGGAGGCAGGGGGCGGGGGCGGTGGTACAAAAAAATCAAAGGAAGGATGCATTACTTTGGAAAAGGGGATGGCGTCACAGACAAGGTCGGCTACCGCGAGGCCCTTGCGGCATTTCGCCAATGGGAGGCGCAGGAGCAGGCCCGCAGTCAGAGCGGTGTCCGCACGGCAACGGCCAGATCCCTCCAATACGGCATGTCCGCTCTGGATGGCTGGCCAGATAATGTGGATCTGGAAGCGGCCCGAAAGCAGATTGCCAACCTGAAGGCGTTGGGGGGCGATGCCGACACGTTCGCCAGGGCCGCGGACGGCGAGGAACATCGGCGGCTTCTGCGGACACTCTCAGAGTTGTCCCTTGACCACCTGCGAAAACTGGCCGAGGTTCCCCGGCCCCGCGATGCGGCGAAGACAGCGGCACCGATCATCGATCAGTTTCTGGAAGCCCAGCGGCAGCGCATGGAGCGGCGGCGTAAGTTGGATGGGCTTCGCGCCAAGGGCCAGGCTGTACAAGAAGGGCGGCGGGAGAATATGTCCCCCGGCCGCTTCTCACGGCTTGCGACTGCCGTGGCGTCATTCCGAAAGTGCGTTGAGAAGGAACCCTGGGATGGAACCGAAGCTTGTGCCGCCCGGCTCGTGCGGTCCTTTCGGGAATGGTCGAACGAACAACTGATGGCTCAGAAGATCACGCCCGCCAGCTTCAACCAGAACGTGCAATGCGTCCGGCAGTTTGTGGGCTGGGCCGAGGCGAACTACATCCTGGACCGCATCCCGCGTGACCGAAAGCTTTTCGGAAAATATCAGCTCAAAGGCACCGCCAAGGCCATCCCAATCAAAGAGCTTCGTAAACTTTGGCAGCACGCTGACGATCGGGGCAAGGCGTTCTTGCTGCTCGGCCTGAACTGCGCGTACTACGCGGTGGATATTTCGGATCTCAAGGCCGAGCAGGTCGCGGGCGGCTATCTCCAGCATCATCGCGGCAAGACGGACGTCGCGGTGAGGTATCTTCTTTGGGCCGAGACTCGCAAATATCTCAAGAAGGTCTTGCCCGACTCTGGATTGGCGTTTCCGGGTGCCAATGGCCGTCCGCTGGTTTATTACACCGATGGGGAGGATGGCGTACCTATTCGCGTCGACAACGTGAACAACTGGTGGCACAGGCTCACGAAGGCGGCAGGCGTGGCAAAGGGCAAGGCGGGCTACAGCTTCAGCAATCTTCGCGACACCTGCGCGAGCGAAGTAGATAAAATTGACCGGCAGTTCACCGATCTGTTTTCCGCGCACGTCGACAAGAGGATGGCGCGGTTTTATGTCGATGGCGAGCATTTCGACACGACGGGGCTGGACAAGGTCCTTCGCGAACTGGAAAAGCGGCTGGCTATCTGGCTTCCCGAACCGGCACAGCGCCAAAAATCCAAGCAGGGGAAATGATCTGGATCGTTGTGGCAATGCCTATCGTTCTTCTTGGGCGACCGCGTCAGCAAGGCGCTGCATCACCTCGTCCGCCTGCCGCATCAGTTCTCGCAAGGAACGGTTTTCGAGATCCGTCGCCACCGCCGCCACGCCTTCCGCCACTCCTGCTTCAGGAATTCAGCATGGCCGCGCAGCGAGACTCCCGCTCGGGCGCTCAGCTTAAACAAACGAGCGAAGCAGTCGTCGCGGCGCTCCGAGGCGTAGGCAGGCCCCATTTGCCGCAGCCAGGCAAGGACATTCTGCTTCACCTTCTCGCCAGGGATTGTGGGATTTGAGAGATTCATTTCGAGCCTCGCCCACGACCGCTCTGGGATATGGAACGTGAGGCATCTGGCGTCGCAGCCGATGCTGAATCCAAGCCAGTCAGCCCTTCCCCCGGCCGCAAGGTCGATGATGGCTGCCGACGGGGCGGCAGGCTTCAACGCCATCCCAGCGGGGATCAACGTATCGTGCAGTCGGGTGCGTGCGGCTTGGGCTTCAATGGCGCTGCGGCATGGGATGAGAATGTCGTCCGCGTATCGCAGCAGCGGTGGCATCGCATTGGCAGCATCCCAGCGCCGGTCGAGAACATGATGCAGATAAAGGTTGAGGAGAAACGGGCTCAGTGGCCCGCCCTGAATCACGCCGCGCGCCTTACGACCGGCCATCGCCGCACGAACCAGCGCCGTGAGCTTGTCGTTGACCGTATAGCGGCGAAACACTTGAAGGGATCGGGTGAAAGGCAGGGAGCCGAAGGCATCCCGCACATCCTCAGTCAGCCAGACTGTGCATCCCTCAGCCGCCAAACGGCATGCCATCGCCAAGGCGTCGAATCGGCTGCGGCCGGTGCGGAACCCGTAGGAGTGCTCGACAAAGAGCGGCTCAATCAGGGGCTGAACGACCTGGACGATTCCCCGCTGCACAATCCGGTCGCAGAGGTCAGGGATGTGAATTACCCGCGTGCCGCCCTTGGGCTTGGGGATGGTCACCTCTCGCGTCTCGCCATGGGCGTAGGTGCCATCACGCATGGCTTGGCCGAGGGATCGCAGGTACTCGAACTTCTGGCCGGGCGTCTCGATTTCCCCGCAGACCATCCCATCAGGACCAGGTGTGTCACCGCTTCGATGACAAACATGATCCCACGCGAGAGCTATAACCCAAAGCTGTGGATGATGCCCCAACAATAAAAGCGGCGTACCCTGGGTGCGGTGTTCAAAGCCCACCCGTTTGGCCGACAAGGCCAGGAAGGATACGCCACATGTCATCATCCCCC
>JBBRTW010000500.1:0-5005 GCA_038244055.1 Tepidisphaerales bacterium
CTCGATGAGCTTCAGGTGCTTGAGCAGCTCATCGAACAGGGCCTGCCCCTCCTTCGCCCGCATCGCATCGAGCTTGGCGATCGCTTTCTTCGAGAGCTCGCGGATGGTCGGCCCGTGCCGCTCGATCTCATCGGATTCATCGCGCGGCTCCTGGCAGACGCCCGGCAGTTGCAGCAGCGCGCCCAAGTCGATCTTGAGATCGCCGTTGAGGCCTTTGATCTTCTGGAGCTGATCGAGATAGGCGGTTAGGGCCTGCGTATTGATCAGGTAGGCCGCCTCGGCCGACTCGGTGCGCATCTTGAGGATGTAGGTGATCGATCCGCGCCCAAGCTGCTCGCGGAGCATCGTCTCCAGCTCCGGCTCCAGGCCCGAGACCATGTCCGGCAGCTTGATGACCGCTTTGAAAAAGCGGTTGTTCAGCGAGCGGATTTCAACGGAATAATGCGTTCCGTTGCGCTCGGCGTTGGCATCACCAAAGCCAGTCATACTGACGATCATGGGCGGCTCGATTGCTTGCGAACTTCGGAGGTACGGGAATTCGATATGAACTACTTGGGGGCCGGTTTGGTCACGGGCTTGGTTGCGGGAGTTGCGGGAGTGCCCGTCGCGGGAGTGCCCGTCGCGGGGGCGGCCGTCGCGGGAGCTCCTGTCGCCGGAGTTCCTGTAGCGGGCGTGCCTCTGGGCGCTTCTGGCGCGGGGGTTGCCGGTGTGGCCGGTGTCGGAGTAGGAGCGGCCGGCGTGCCTGTGGCAGGAGCACCCGTTGCGGGAGTGCCCGTTGCGGGCGCGCTGGTCGCGGGGGTCGTGGCGGGTTTGCTCGTCGGAGTCGTCGCCGGCGTATTTGTGTTCGTGCCCGTGGCAGGCGTGCCGGTCGTCGCGCCGGTGTTGGTCGATCCCGTGCCCGGCTTGGGAGTCGTGCCATCCCCGGTCGTCTGCCCGGCCGGCGTTCCGGTCTTACCGGTGGATGCAACCGCGTTGGGATCGCGGGCCATCAGGTTCAGGATCACGCCCAGCACCAGGAAGATCCCGAAGATGATGCTCGTCGCCCAGGTCAGCACATCGCCCGTCTTCGAGCCGAAAGCGGTGTTTCCGCCCCCGCCCCCAAACGCGCTGGCCAGCCCGCCGCCCCGACCCTTCTGGATCAGGATGATCAGGATCAAGAGCAGGGACACGATCACGAAGAGCGTGATAAACAGCCCCATAAAAGCGCTGTGCCAACCTGATGCTGCGAGGAGGTTCATGAGTGTCTCGAACGGGCTTTCAACCCTGCAAAAATCCTACTTCGGTGGCATGGGTAAGTTCTCTTACCCGTGCCTTCTCTTTTGTCTGTCCAGTCAAGAATCAATTCTTCACTTGGCCGCATTCACAATCGACAGAAACGAATCCGCCTTCAGCGCTGCGCCGCCGATCAATCCGCCATCCACATCCGGCTGCGTCAGCAGCCCTTTGGCGTTATCCGGCTTCATGCTACCGCCATACTGGATTCTCACCTTGTCGGCGAAATCCTTGTTCCACATCTTGCCGAGCGTCTGGCGGATGAAGGCATGCACTTCCTGCGCCTGCGCATCGGTGGCGCTTCGGCCGGTATTGATCGCCCAGACTGGCTCATATGCGATCACCAGCCGCGCCGGGTCGGTAATCTCCGCCGGCTTGAGTTCCTTAATCTGCGCCTCGCAAATGGCCAGGGTCTGGTTCGCATCGCGCTCTTCCAGCTTCTCGCCGACGCAATGCACCAGGATCAATCCGCCGGCATAGACGGCCGACGCCTTTTTGCCGACCAGTTCGGGCGTCTCCTTAAGCACATGCCGGCGCTCGCTGTGGCCGGTCAGGACGAACTTCACGCCCAGGTCCTTGAGCATGTCGATCGAAATCTCGCCCGTGAAGGCTCCGCCCTTTTCGAAATACACATCCTGCGATCCCAGCAATACGCTCGACCCGCCCAGCGCCTGACCGACCGCATCGATGTAGACAAACGGCACCGCAACCCCGGTCTGTACGCCCGAAGCCGGCGCGCCGGCCGCGACGCCCTTGGCCAGTTCAATGGCCGAGGCTTTGGTCGTATTCATCTTCCAGTTGCCCGCGACAAACTTCGTACGCATGTTCGAACCTTCCAAATCAGATGACCATGAAAATCACGATAGGCCACACATAGGCCGGGCGAGATTCTGGCCATCGCATCGCAAACTTCAATTCACTTGGCCGCCATCGGCACATTCAGTAGCACGGGCATCCTGCCCGTGTTCGCCATTTTCTTACTGAAAAAACGGCGTTTTCTCTATTCCGCACTTTCAACATGGGCAAGATGCCCATGCTACAAATCATCACACTCCCGCAGGCTCGGCCGCCTCGGCGAATTCTCGCTTCCAGATGCCCGCAACCTGCCGTAACTGGCCCATCAATTCCTTAAATGTCTCCGGCAGCAGCGCCTGCGGGCCATCGCACAGCGCCTCGCTCGGGCAGTAATGCACTTCCACGATAATCCCATGCGCCCCGGCCGCCATTCCTGCCAGAGCCAGCGCGCCGACGAAATCTCGCTTACCGGCCGCGTGGCTCGGATCGACGATGATCGGCAGATGGCTCCACTGCCGCGCCACCGGAACCGAACTGATATCCATCGAATAGCGAATCGAATCCTCGAAGGTCTTGATCCCGCGCTCGCAGAGAATCACGCCGCGATTCCCCTGGCTCAAGACATACTCGGCCGAAAGCAGCCAATCCTTCACCGTCGCCGCCAATCCGCGCTTGAGCAGCACCGCCTTGCGCGTCTTGCCCACCTCGCGGAGAAGATCGAAGTTCTGCATGTTCCGCGCCCCGATCTGGAAGCAATCCACATACTTTTCCATCATCTCGACCTGCCGCGTATCCATCACTTCCACGCAGATCGGCATCCCCAGTTCATCTCCGCAGGCCCGCATCCATTTCAGGGCCGGCTCGCCATGCCCCTGGAAGGAGTAGGGGGATGTCCGCGGCTTGAAAACCCCGCCCCGCAATACCGTCGCCCCACCCTCGCGCACCTGACGCGCGATCCTGTAGAGCATCTCCTCATTCTCGACCGCGCACGGCCCCGAGATGCAGACCGCATGATGCCCGCCCACTTTCACGATGGGTGTGCTGCCCCCGCCGATTTCCACCACCGAGTCTTCCTCGTGGAATTCCCGGCTGGCCAGCTTGTACGGCTTCATGATCGGGACGACTTTTTCCACTCCATCCAGCGAGGCCAGGTGCATCTGGTCGATGACCCCTTCTTCACCCACGGCCCCGATGACCGTGCGATAGCGCCCGCGCGAGAGATGAGCCTTGGCCCCCATGCGCTCGATCTCGCCGACCACCCGGTCGATGGCGCTGCTATCCGCGCCGTTATTCATCACAATGATCAAAACTCGACTCCTCTATCGCACATGCCGCATGCAAGACAAATAATTTCGCCGCCGCCCGGCGATCGGGTATAGTGACCTTACTCCCAAGCCCGTTTGGGTTTAGGAACGGTCAGCTTTCAATTCGGAGAGCGGAAAGCCCGCTATCTTAGACCATGAAGGCCTCCCAAACAAGGGATCGACGGACATTTGACGCAATCTTGCGTGAGCCTCCCCCCGCGCGCCGCCCTTTTCCTTCCGGCGAACCGCACCGAAGCCTTAAGTTTTTAGTTTTTAGTTTTCTTTGCACGCTCTCCCTGGCCCTGGCCGCCTCCACCCTCGCCGAACCGATCACGCAAGACCAGGCCGCCGACCTCGGCCGCCGCATCCAGGCCAGTTTCGCCGCCGGCGACCCCGCCGTTTTCAATGAGGCCTTCGACGATGCCACGCTCGTCCAGTGGGCGCTGGCCGGCTATCCGATCAAGGACCAGCAATCCCGCGAGATGGCCGAGGGCATCAAAGTCGGCAAAGACCTCGCCAATCGCATCGTCAAAACCGTCTCCGAAGGCGGCACCTATCGCCTCCTCCGCATCGACACCTCCAAGCCCGTTCCCACGCCCATCTTCCGCCTGCTATCCCAGGGCAGCCTCAACTACCACCGCCTCCGCCTGGCCCGCGATGCCACCGGCGCGATCCGCATCGTCGATGTCGAGGTCTTCATCTCCGGCGAGCCCATCAGCGCCACCATGCGCCGGCTCCTCCTCCCGGCGCTGGTCGAGGCGCAAAAGGGCAAGGCCGATGATGTCGTCAAACCGCTCCAGGATGTCGCCGCCATGCAGCGCGTCGCGGCCGGGGGGGATTACAACATGGCCCTCGATCTCTGGTCCAAACTCCCCCAATCCCTCCGCAATGAGAAAGCCCTCCAACTCTCCCGCCTCCAGTACGCCCAGAAGGTCAGCCCGGAGAAATACGCCATCGCCACCGCCGATTTTGAGAAAACCTTCCCCAACGATCCGGTTCTGGACCTGATCCGCATCTACTCCCTGTCGGCCGCCCGGAATTACGACCAGGCCCTGGCGGCCGTCGATCGCCTCGACCTCTATGTCCAGGACCCCTACCTCGACCTCTTCCGCGCCCAGAACTACGCGGCCCAGAAGAATGTCGCCAAGGCCCAGGAGACCTTTGATAAACTCCTCAGATACGACCCCACCTGCGAGCGCGCCTGGGGCGGTGTGCTGGTGATCGCCCTCAACAAAAAAGACTTCCAGCACACGGCCGAACTCCTCAACGCCCGCGAAAGAGCCACCGGCAAATCTCTGCCGATCGAAACCATCGAAAAGGCGAAGGAATTCGCCCCGTTCATCAAGTCCCCCGAATACCAGAAATGGAAAGATAGCCGAAAAGGCACCCCGTAACTCCAGATTACCGCGCAGGGCAATCGCATGTGGCAAGAAGTGGGCAACAATTGCGGATTTCGGATTTCGGATTGTGGATTGAAATGCGGTTTTCAATCCGCAATCCGCAATCCACAATCCGAAATCGATGCGATAGGAGTTACATGCGATTGCCCTGGATTATCGTTGGCATGGATATAGATGGTTGGTGGCATGGGTAAGGCTCTCTGACCATACCGGTGGAGCCCCATCCGCGCAGGC
>JBBRTW010000501.1:0-4991 GCA_038244055.1 Tepidisphaerales bacterium
AAATCGCACAAATCCTGAGTGTCATGATCTTCGAGAAAACCCCGATAATTCAGGTGTTTTCAGAGATTCAGCAGAAAAACGCCGAGGACGATAATCGTAACCAGTTGATGCTGTTCGACTTCTGACCGGACAGTAGTGATTTGATTTTGATTCGGATTTCGAAATTCGAATTTCGGATTTCCCTACCACCCGTCCACATCCAGCCCCATCGCCTCGGCCATTAACAGCGCCACATGCCGCACGCGCGTCTCCACGCCGTGCCGGTGGCACATCCCCGAGATGTTCATCGTGCATCCGGCATCGTTGCAGATGGCCGTCTCCGCCTTGGTATCGGCGATGCACTTGATTTTATCCTCTACAATCGCCCCGCTGATCTGCGGATACTTCATCGCGAAGGTCCCGCCGAAACCGCAGCACTGCTCCGATTTCTCCAGCGGCACGAAATTCACCCCCTGGATCTGCTTGATCAAGTTCACCGCCTGATCCTTCACGCCGATCCCGCGCAGGTGGCAGGTGTAGTGATAAGTGATCGTCTCCGGTTTGGGCAGTTTGAACGATTTGAAATCGACCTTGAGCACCTTGTCGAGGAATTCGACGAACTCGTAGGTCTTGCCCACCAGCCCCTCCATGCCATGTTCCCAGGCGTGGTCGCCGTGAAACAGATGCGGGTAATGCTCGCGCACCATGGCGCAGCACGACCCCGAGGGAGTCACCACGTATTCGTAAGGCTCGAAAATCTCGATCATCCGCTTGGCCAGTTCGCGCGATTCGCCCTCGTAGCCATTGTTATAGAACGGCTGCCCGCAGCAGGTCTGGGCATCGGGAAAATCCACCTTACATCCGAATTTTTCCAGGATCTTGGTGATGGCGATGCCGACCTGGGGGAAGAACTGGTCCGTAAGACAGGTAATGAATAGGGCGACGCGCGGGGCCATGGGAAGTTGCTTGTCCGGTGAAAGGCCGTTGGTTTTGGGTCTCCGACCCGCTAGAGTATGGGCCGAAGTTCGGGAAGACAAGGATGAGGCATGACCCTGAGCACGGGGAGTGACAGCAATGTCGATCGACCGTGGCGCGCGACGTGGTGTTGGACCGCACGCCGATCGTCGCGCCCGTGGAATCTCTACGCGCTCTTCCGGAGCCGCGTCCTCCTGCCCGCCAAGCCCTCCTCCGCCATCGTCCGCATCAGCGCCGATGCCCGCTACACGCTCTATGTGAATGGCCGCCGCGTCCACCAGGGACCCGCCCGCTGCCGGCCGGGCATCCAATCCTACGATGAGATCAACCTGGCCGATGTCCTCCAGGGCGGCCCCAATGCCCTCTGCGCGATCGTCCATCAGTTCGGCGTGCCGACCGCCCAGTCGGCCTACCGCGATGCCAGCGGATTCCTCCTCGATGGCTTGGCCGAGATCGATGGCCAGGAAATTCCCCTGCATACCCCCGATGGCTGGCTCTGCCGCGAAGCGCTCGGCTGGCGGAAGAATGTCGTCCGATTGAGCGATGATCTGGGCTTCCAGGAACATTTCGATGCCGATGCCGACCCCATCGACTGGCTCGGCGCGGATTACCAGGCCACCGAGGCCTCGGGCTGGCGTGCGCCGGTCATCGTCGCGCCAGTGGGCGGGTATCCCTGGGTGAAAATGTCCCCGCGCGGCATTCCGCTGCTGGCCGATCAGGTGATGTCGTTCTCCTCCATCGTCGCGCAGTTCACGGGTGAAAACGCCCGCGGCTACAAGGTGGCCGAGGATGTCTTCCACCTGCCCATCCAGGAGACGCGCAAGAAGGCGAAAATCCCGATCGAAAACCCCGAGGCCATGCTCCGCGATGATGATCAGCCCGGCATCCTCGCCCCCCCTGCCGATGGCGAGTTCCACATGGCCGTTCTCGATCTCGGGCAGGCGCGGACGGCGCACATCGTCCTCGATGTCATGGAGGCGGCCGGCGATGAGATCATCGATATCCTCTACACCTCCGCCCTCGACAGGAACCAGTCGCCGCTCGTCGACGAAACCGGCCCCGCCCTCGCCGACCGCTACCGCTGCCGCCCCGGCCCGCAGCGCTGGGAATCGTTCGCGCCGCGCGGTTTCCGCTATGCGACCCTGATTCTCCGCAATGTCGAGAAGCCCCTGAAACTCCGCCACATCGGCATCCGCTCCATCCGCGCCGCCATCGATCCGATCGGAACCTTCGCCTGCAACGATGAGATTTTGACCGCCATCCACAAGGCCGGCGTCGAAACGCTCCGCGCCTGCATGCTCGATGGTTACGTCGATAGCCCCGAGCGGTCGCAGGCGCAGCGCTGGCCGGATCTCGCCGCACAATCCCGCGCCGCCGAATACTGTTTCGCGGATCATTCACTGCTCCATCGCGCGATCGTCCTCGCCGCCCGCAGCCAGGCCGCCGATGGTTCCCTGCACGCCTGCGCCCCGGCCGATGATCCCCATGGCCGGGTCATCGATGGCATGCTCGCGTGGATCGGCTCTCTCTGGGACTACTACTTCCACACCGGCCAGACCGCCCTGCCGCGCGACTGCCGCGAGACGCTCGACCGCCTGCTGGATTTCCTCACCGCCCACGAGCGCCTCGATGGCCTGATCGGCGGATTCGCCGGCTTCGAAATCGCCATCGATGCGCGCGATCTCCATAAGACCGAACTGAGCGCAACCCTCAACCTCCTCTATCTCCAATCGCTCCGTCACGCGGCCGGCATTTATCAGGTTCTGGATCTCCATTCCGAATCCGACAGGATCACCGCCAGGGCCGATGCCCTGGCCAGGGCGCTGGTCAAGCATCTGTGGGATCCCAAAGCCAAGGTCTGGAAAGACGGGATCGATCCCCAGACCCTCAAGCCGGTCGATGGCATCTCCGTCCACGCCAACGCGCTGGCCGTCCTACTGCGTCTGGCGCCCGAGCAGCGCGGCGATGTCGCCCGCGATGTGATTCTCAAAGGCATGCGCGCCAAACGCGGCAAATTGATCGCCGCCTCGCCGGCCTTCGGCGGATACGTTCTCGATGCGCTCATCGAAGCCGGCCTGCGCGCCGAAGCGATCGATCTGATCCGCGACAAGTGGGGCGCGATGATCGCCGACGGCGCGACCACGCTCTGGCAGGAATGGAATGGCGACACCGGCAGCCGCTGCTTCAGCGCGGCCGCCGCGCCGGTGGCGCTGCTGGCGCAGCAGGTGCTGGGTGTCACGCCCGTCGCCGTCGGCTGGAAAAAAGTCCGCATCGC
Organism: Tepidisphaerales bacterium; assembly: GCA_038244055.1. Classification (GTDB taxonomy): domain Bacteria; phylum Planctomycetota; class Phycisphaerae; order Tepidisphaerales; family Tepidisphaeraceae; genus DASPKW01. The sequence continues at coordinate 3,230 of JBBRTW010000501.1, forward strand.
GCCGCTGGTCGGCAAACTGGAGTTCGCGCGCGGCGCTGTGCCCACATCGCTGGGTCCCATTCGCGTGGAATGGGAAAAAGTGGGCGATGATCAGCTTGCCGTGCGGGTCGAGCTCCCCGAGGGCATGGATGGAGAGTTCGTCGGCCCGCTCGGCGAAGCCCGCGATCTCAAAGCGGGCGCGACCGAATTCCACACCTGATCGGTTTTCATCCCTAACCCCTTGCCTGCCATTGAGTTGAATGGATTCACGTTTTCCTCATCGCGCCGCGCCAAAATCGGCTATAATTATCGGACGTGAAAGACCTTATCGTGAAAGAAGATTGATTTTGCCCGCGGGCCGTCGCGGTGGTAAATCCAATGAGCGGCGAAATTGTTGCGCGATCATTGTCGATCGAGCGACGTAATGAAACCACGCGGTTGATGTGAGGGTTATCGGTCTGATCGCCATGCCGGCGGACCGCTGTCGGTTGGCTGGAGCCACGATGTTCGGTGCAGCGATCAAATGTCTTGGGTGGATGGCTATCGGCGCGTTGCTGATGACGCGCCCGGCTGAAGGTGCGCTGGTCGCGGCCGGCACCGGCGCGCAGAACACGACCATGCCTTCGGGCATTCCAGCTTGGAATAACGTCGGGCTTCTGAGCTCGGGCGGCGGTATCACCGATCCCTACCACGGCTCATCGGTCTATCTGGGTGATCGGTGGGTTCTCACCGCCAACCACATCGGCTCGTTTCCCAACTGGATCGTCAACCTGAACGGAACCAACTATTTTGAGGATGTGAATACGCCGGCTGTTTCGCCCGTGAGTGCCAGCGGAGTTGGCTCTGATCTGGTCCTCAAGCGCCTTACGGTCGATCCCGGATTGCCTGCAGTCGTCATCGGCGCTTCACCCGCGGCCGGGACGCATATCACCTTCATGGGATATGGATCGAATCGAGATCCCGCGCTGACGACCTGGGATGCCTCCTCCAATCCCTGGGTTGAATCGAATCAAGGTTCACCCCTGGTCGGCGGCTATAAGTGGCTCGGGACAAGCTCCAAGCGATGGGCAACAAACAAGATCGACTCGTGGACCAACAAACCCGCCGACCTCCCGCCCACCGTGCTGAACCGCGCCTCCTTCACCTACAGCACCGACTACTCCAGCGCGGCCGCCAACAACGCCAGTGGCGCTACATCGAGCGAAGGGACCGTGGTCGGTGGCGACTCCGGCGGCGGCGTCTTCGATGACCGCAATCGCCTCATCGGCATCAACCTCTATCGCGATTCATTCACCGGCCAGCCCGACAACACCAGCGTTTTCGGCGGCTATTCCTACTTCGCGGACATCGCCACCTACGCCGACGACATCGCATTCAAGACCAAGTGGGCCCCCAGCCTCATCGGCGATGCCAACCTCGACGGCTACGTCAATAACGCCGACTTCAAGATCCTCTACAACAACTTCGGAACCGGCACGCACTGGTCCCAGGGGGATTTCGATCTCGATGGCATCGTCGATTTCAACGACTACCAGTTGTTCGAACGCAACTTCGGCCTGTCCTACACCGCGCCGCTGGCCGGATCGCCCTTCGGAGATGGCGGCGGCACGCTGGCCGGTGTCCCCGAGCCCGGCGGCCTGAGCCTCCTGGTCATCGGTGCATTGGCCGCGCTTCGCCGGCGCACTAAATGACTGTGCGAAATTCCGCGCCTCTGGACAAGCCGGGACAGAGTGGCGGGAGCGACAGCGACCAGAGCGCCGTCCCGGATGGCGTCGACTGCGGA
>JBBRTW010000502.1:0-4982 GCA_038244055.1 Tepidisphaerales bacterium
CCCAACCCGTCACAACCCAGGGAGGTGTCTGATGTGTCTCGCCGTCCCCGGACAAGTCATCTCGATGCAGCATGGTGAAGCCATCACGCAGATGCATGGCACTCAGATCCGCGTCAGCACCGTTCTCGTCCCCGGCGTCATTGTTGGCGACTGGGTCCTGGTTCACGCCGGTTTTGCGATCCAGAAACTCGACGAAACCCAGGTGCGCCAGTCCTTCGCGATTCTCGAAGATGTCCGCGCCGCCAATCAACTTGCCGATGAAGCCGCCGAAAGCGCCACCAGCGCCGGAGGTGTCCCATGACCCCGCGCGCCCTCCAATGCCGCCGGCATCTCGACCGCCTCGCCAGCGCCGCCCGCGCTATCGCCCGGCCGCTCGCCTTCATGGAAGTCTGCGGCACCCACACCGTCGCCGCCTTCCGCTCCGGCCTGCACAGCCTGCTCCCCGAAGGCGTGCGACTGCTCTCCGGCCCGGGGTGCCCCGTCTGTGTCACCTCGCAGGGCGACATCGATCTGCTCATCGATCTCGGCCTCGACTGCCGCAACCTCACCCTCTGCACCTATGGCGACATGATCCGCGTTATGGGCACGCGCGGCAGCCTTTCCTCCGCCCGTAGCAATGGCGCGGACGTCCGCATCGTCTACAGCGCCATGGATGCCGTCCGCCTCGCCGCGGCGGACCGCAAACATCAGGTCGTCTTCGCCGCCGTCGGCTTCGAAACCACCGCACCCGCCACCGCCGCCGCCATCCTCGCCGCCGAAGCCCAGGGCCTCACCAATTTCACCGTCCTGGCCAGTCATAAGCTGATCCTTCCCGCGCTCCGCGCTCTCCTCGATTCCGGACAGGTCAACTTTGACGGCTTCCTCCTCCCCGGCCACGTCTCGGTCATCATCGGCGCTCAGGCCTACCACCCCATCGTCGAGCGCTACGCCATCCCCTGCGTCGTCGCCGGTTTTGAAGATGTCCAGATCGCCGATGCCATGGCCCGCCTCGCCGAGATGGTCCGCGATGGCGACAAAGGCCCGGAAAACCTCTACCCAGAGGCCGTCACCCCCTTTGGCAATCCCATCGCCATGGCCCTGCTGGATAAAGTCTTCGAGCCCGCCGATGTCACTTGGCGCGCCCTCGGCACCGTCCCCCAGAGCGGCCTCGAAGTTCGCAAGCGCTTCGCCCTCTTCGATGCCAAAATTCGCTTCGGCCTCCGCGCCGCCTTTGCCCCCGAGCCGCGCGGCTGCCGCTGCGGCGATGTCATCACCGGCCGCTGCACACCGGTCGATTGCCCCCTCTTCGGCTCCGGCTGCACGCCCACCCAGGCCATCGGCCCCTGCATGGTCTCCTCCGAAGGCACCTGCGCCGCCTGGTTCAAATACGGGCGCTCCGGCCGCCTCCGCAAAGTCGCTTCCGACTCCTCACATCAAAAACAGAAAATGGAGGCCCTGTCATGATCGATATGTCCGATTTATTCAAAGGATCTTCCACCATCGCCTCCGCCGCGCCCGGAATAAACTCCGCCCACACCCCGCGCAGCGCCGCCCGCGACACCATCACGCTCGCCCACGGCGGCGGCGGCCAGCTCACCGATGAACTCATCGCCTCGGTCATGCTCCCCCGCCTCGCCAACGATGCCCTCAACCAGTTGCTCGATTCCGCGATCGTCGATCTCGCCGGCACCCGCCAGCGCCTGGCCATGACCATCGATGGCTACGTCGTCCAGCCCCTCTTCTTCCCCGGCGGCGACATCGGCCGGCTCGCCATCAGTGGCACCATCAACGATCTCGCCGTCAGCGGCGCGCGCCCGCTCGGGATCGCGCTGGGCCTGATCCTCGCCGAAGGATTGGAGCGCGGCATCCTCGAGCGCATCATGGATTCCCTCGCCCGCACTGCCGCGCAGGCGAATGTGAAAATTTTCACAGGCGACACCAAGGTCGTCGGACGCGGACAGGCCGATGGCATCTTCATCACCACCGCCGGCGTCGGCCTGGTCCCCGAAGGCCGGCGATTCCACCCCGACCAGGTCCGCCCCGGCGACCTCATTCTCCTCTCCGGCACCATCGCCGATCACGGCCTGGCCGTCATGCTGGCACGCGAGATGCCCGATGTGAAATGCTCGCTGGTCAGCGATGTCGCCCCGCTCAACGACATGATCGATTCGCTTCTCGCCGCCGCGCCCGGCGTCGTCTTCATGCGCGACCCCACCCGCGGCGGGCTGGCCGGCGTCGCCGCCGATCTCGCCGTCCGCACCGGCTACACCATCGAGCTGGATGAACCGGCCATCCCCGTCCATCCCGCGACCCTCCACGCCGCCGAAATGCTCGGCCTGGACCCACTCGATGTCGCCAACGAAGGAAAGGTCTTCATCGTCGTTCGCCCCGATTCCGCCGCCGCCGCCCTGGCCGCCCTCAAGGGCCACGAACTCGGCCGCGATGCCGCGATCATTGGAAAGATTACCGCCGCTCGCGAAGGCCTCTGCGAACTCATCACCGAGATCGGCGGCCGCCGCGTGCTGCAAAAACCGTACGGAGAACAGCTTCCCAGGATTTGTTAACCAGAACCCAGACTGGAGTTTGATATGCATTTGCCCAATGGAGCCGTAACGCCCGCATGTGCCCTCTACGGGGCCGGGGTTGCGATTCTCGCAATGACACCCGTGTCGATACTCGCACGCCGCTCGGCCCCGAAACATCCCTGGCGGCTTGCGCTGGCATCGGCCGGCGTGCTGGCCGCGCAGAGTTTCAACCTGACCGTCCTGCCCGGCGCCAGCAGCGGCCACGCCATCGGCGGATTCCTCCTGGCCTGCTTCTTCGGCGCGGGCTGGGGCGCGATCGCCATCACGGCCGTCCTCATGCTTCAGGCCATTCTGTTTCAAGACGGTGGGCTGATGACCCTGCCTCTGAATGTCGTCAACATGGCGATCATCCCATGCCTGGTGGTCTACCCGCTTTGGAAATGGGCCTTTGGACGCGCCACGGGAATTGGCCGCTACGCCACGATCTTCGTCGCGGCCTGGCTGTCGGTCGTGCTGGCTGCGGCGGCGTGTTCGGTTGAACTGCTTTCAATTCCCGTAGCGCGCTCGCAGGCGGGCGCGGTCGTCGCAACCATGCTGGTGGTTCATGCGTTGATTGGGCTTGTCGAGGGTGGAGCAACCGCCCTTGTGGCAATCGCCGCCGCGAGATTGGCCCGTGCTCCACGCTGGCTCCCCATACTGGGCGGCGGAGCGACCGCGATCGGGCTGGCGGTTGCGGGAGCGCTCGGCTCAAGCCCCTGGCCGGATGGGCTGGAATACACCACCCAAAAACTTGGAATCGAAGAGGCTGCCGCAGGCATTTCCGCCTGGTTCGCCTCCCTCCAGACTCGCATCACCCCTTGGCAGGATTATTCCGTGTGCAGCAGCCTCCTCGGATGCGCCGCCGTCGCGGTGCTGATGTGGGCCTGCGCCAACTGTCTCCGCACGAAAGCGAGGATATGACTATGGTATTGAAAGCCCCGAAAATGATCGCCCCCTCGGCCGACAAACGTTGGAAGATCGTCGATGCGACCATCCGCCGCCACGGCTACGAAGGGCACTCGCTCATCGAGTGCCTCCACACCGTGCAGGAATGCTTCGGCTACCTCGATGAGGCATCGCTGAAGTATGTCGCCGCCGCCTTGCAGTTGCCGCTGTCCAAGGTTTTCGGCGTCGCCACCTTCTATCACTTTTTCAGCCTCAAGCCGGCCGGCGAGCACACCTGCGTCGTTTGCACCGGCACCGCCTGCTACATCAAGGGCGCTCCCGACATCGTCGAAGGCGTCGCCCAGCAGTACGGCATCAAGCCCGGCCAGACCACGCCCGATGGCAAGCTCTCGCTCCTGACGGCGCGCTGCCTCGGCTCCTGCGGCCTGGCGCCCGCGGTCGTCTTCGACGGCAACGTGGTCGGCAAGATCCAGACCCCCGACGTTCTCAAGAGACTTAAAGAAGTTCTGGCCGGTCCCGCGCCCGTTCCCGCGGGCTCGGCCGGCTGATTCGAGCCCTTTTTCAACAAGAGTCAACATGCACCCACAACCGCCCCGCTTCACCGCCAGCACCGCATCGCGCGAACCTGGCTTCCGGCAGGAAGGCAATTTCAAATGACCGCTGATGAATTGAGTAAGATCGCCATAATCGAGCAGGAATCGCGGAGCCAGTTCCGCCACTGCGTCAACGTCTGCGTCGCCGCCGGATGTATTTCCTCCCGCGCCGATGACGTGAAAGTTGCACTCGAAAAGGAAGTCAGCCGCCGCGGCCTGGAGCGCGATTGCCAGGTCAAGGGCGTCGGCTGCATGGGCCTCTGCGCCGCCGGCCCCCTGGTCCAGGTGCAGCCCAACGATGTGATGTATCAGGAAGTCACCGCCAACGATGCTTCCGACATCGTCAGCAGCTTCGAGACGGCCCCCGTCCAGCGCCTGCTCTGCCCCACCGATGTCCCCTTCTTCAAGCGCCAGGAAAAGATCGTCCTGGAAAACTGCGGGAAGATCGACCCCGAGCGCATCGAGGAATACATCGCCGAGGAAGGCTACGCAGCCCTCCACGAAGTCCTCACCACCATGACCCGCGAAGAGGTGCTCAAGACCATGACCGACTCCGGCGTGCGCGGCCGCGGCGGCGCGGGCTTCCCCACCGGCCTGAAATGGTCCACCGTCTCCAAGGCCCAGGGCCAGACCAAGTACGTCATCTGCAACGCCGATGAAGGCGACCCCGGCGCGTTCATGGATCGTAGCGTGCTCGAATCCGATCCCCATCGCGTCCTCGAAGGCATGGCCATCGCCGCCTACGCCGTCGGCGCCAAGCAGGGCTACATCTACATCCGCGCGGAATATCCCCTGGCCGTCAAACGCCTCAAGATCGCCATCCGCCAGGCCGATCGCCTGGGCCTGCTCGGCAACGCCATCTTCGGCACCACCCACTCCTTCACCATCGATATCCGCCTGGGCGCGGGTGCATTCGTCTGCGGCGAAGAGACCGCGCTCA
>JBBRTW010000503.1:0-4951 GCA_038244055.1 Tepidisphaerales bacterium
CCGGCTGGCCGCCGCAAGCCGCGCCTCCAGTTCCCGGCGTCGTCCGCCATCATCCTCTACCTCAACCACCATCCGCCCTTCCCCCGCCCGCCGCGCGCGAATTTCCAATAGCCCCTGGTCGCCCACACCATGCTCCAGCGCATTCCAGCACAGTTCGTTCAGCACCATCGCCAGGCTGACGGCGCGATCCGTCCCCAGCCGCACATCGGCCGCGCCGCCCAGATCCGTCCGCACCTGCGCCAGCGCCGGCTTGACCACCGAGAGCGAGGGCAGCAGTTTGGCCACCAAATCCTCAAGCGGAACGCTGGACGTGCCGCCGATGAACAGATCGTGCGTCCGCGCCATCGTCGCCACGCGCCCGGTCACGCGATCGAGCCAGCGTTTGGCCTCGTGCGGCATCCTCGGGCGATTCATCGTCAGGAGCGTGACGATGCTGGCCAGATTGTTCTTCACGCGATGATTCAGCTCGCGCAGGAGCGTGGTCTGCGATTGCGCCAGCCGCTTGGCCGACCCGTACAGCTTGGCCTTTTCGATCGCAGTCGATGCCCGCGCCGCCAGCGCGCTGGCCAGTTCCTGCTGCTCGCGGCTGAACGTACCCGTTGCATGCCGGATAAACGCCATCAGCCCCATGGGCGTGCGCTCGCCGCGCAGCAGCGGCATGAACATCACACTCCCGACATGCAGTCGATGCCGCATGCCAGGGTGAAGCCTCGCATCAGCCGGGCCATCTTCAACAATCACCGGCGCCTTGGTCGACCAGGCAATTTCCGCGGGCGTTCCGGCGATGTCGAAAGTCTCGCCGCGAAGTCCGGCCGCATCGCCCGTGACCGCATACACCTGAACCTGCGTCCCATTTCCGGTGCGCAGGGTGACCACGCAGATATCCACGCCCAGCACCGCCGGCGCGGCATCGGCCAGTTCGCGCAGCGACTGGCCCACATCGTCCGAGCGGAAGATTTCGCTGGCGATCTGATAGAGGGCCTCGCGCTGGGCGGAGAGTTTCTCCTGGCCCTTCATGGCCGCGTCTTTTTCCTGAACCAGGCGCAGGTTCGCCAGAAACACCGCCGCCTGCGAGCCCAGCACCACCGCCAGGCGCACATCCGTTTGGCTGAAAGCCCTGGGCTTGTCGCTGCCCATGTAGAGTACGCCGATGGTCCTCCCCGCCACCGCCAGGGGCACGATCAGCACCGCCTCCACGCCGTAAATTCCGCCCAGCATTGCGGCATTGACGCGCGGGTCCTTTCGCGTGTTCTGGACGATCATGACCTTCCCCGAATTGAAGCAAGCCATCGTTCCCTTGCCTTCATCCAGCGTAAAAACCGTCCGCTGGCTGCGATCGAGGCCCGCCCGCGCCACCAGTTCGATCTTGTTCTCCTCGACGTACACCAGGGAGATGCAGGCGATTTTCATCCCCAGGAGCTTGCGCGCCGATTCCGCCAGCGCATCGAGCGCGCCCTTGCCGGCCGCCAGTTCCGTGGAGACCGCGCCGGCCGTGCGCGTCAGCGCTTCCATCGCCTCGAGCTGCCAGCGAACCTCGGCCGCCGCGCGGGCGCGCGTCCCCAGCGCCCACCACATCGCCAGGGAGATCACCACCGAAACTGGAAGGCCCGCCCAGAGAATCCACTCCGGCGCGGCCCCCCGGTCCATCGCCAGAAGCGCCGCCGTCGGCCGCGCACGCAGTTGAAAAGTGCGATTCCAGATTCGCACCGTCGAATGTTCGGCCAGCGGATCGCCGGCCGGAATCGGCTCTCCGGCGCGAAAGACCGCCTGCCCGCGATCGGCGATCTCCACGTCGCATTGTCCCTCCTCTTCGGAGCGGAGCAGACTCTTCAGCGCGACGGCCAGGTCCAGCCTCTCGGCGATGCATCCGATGTACGCGGCACTGGTTCCCTCCCCCGACACCGCCGGCGCCAGCAGCACCAGTTCGGCGCGGCTGCCCTTGCGATCGACCGAGACCATGCGCGGCATCTTGTCCGCCTGCGCGCGGCTCATCGCGGCGCTGAAGAACGCATTCTGCTTCAGGTCGGCCCCCTTCAGAAGCGTTTTTTCCTCGCCCCGTGTCCAGATGTACTCGCACATTCCTCCGCGCGCGATCCATCCCGCCGACAGCGCCGCTTCGGAACGCTTTACCGATTGCTCCACGGCATCCTGGAACTTGCGCGGATCCTTGACGCGCCCGCGCGCGAACTCGGCCGCAAGTTGCGAGGCCCGCCCGACTTCGGCCTCCAGCAAATCCATCCCCCGCAGCGAAAGCCGCTGCGCCATTCTCTGACGCAGCCAGTCCGCATCCTGCCGCTGCCGCGCCGACTGCTGCGCCCACAGCAGCATCACCGCGCCGCCCAGAACCCCCATCACCAGCATCGGCATCACGACCCGTAGCCACTTCCGCCGCCTCGCCCCAACTGGTGCGGCCCCGGGCGCATCCGCGCGCGCGCCAGCCGGACCGGCCGGGCTCTTGTTGGCGCTGAATTCTGACTGTGGCATTCGCAAGGCGCTCCACTGTGAACCCGCCGGCGACACCGCCGCCGGAAGGTTCGGATCATTCTAACCGCAACGGCCGCCGCCTCACCTCCACAAAATCGATCGCTTGCCGCAATGCCGCCAACCTCTATCCTATATCCTAGGAGTCATCATTCATGGCCAAAGTCCGAAAAGCCGTCATCACCGCCGCCGGCCGCGGCACCCGCCAGTACCCTGCCTCGACCGCCGTGCAGAAGGAGATGTTCCCGCTGGTGGATCGCGATGGGCTGACCAAGCCGGTCATCCAGATCATCGGCGAGGAAGCCATCGAATCCGGCATCGAGGAAATCTGCATCATCACCCAGCCCGGTGAAGAAGGGCAATACCGCGAGTATTTCAAGCGGCTGGATGATGAGATGGTCAAGAGTTTTCGCGGAAAGGACTGGGCGATTCTCGAATCCGAGAAGCTCGGCGCCTTCGGCGAGCGGCTCCATTTCGCCGAGCAGCTCACACCCGAAGGGTTCGGGCACGCGGTCTACCAGGCCAAACAGTTCGTCGGCGATGAGCCCTTCCTGCTTTTGCTGGGCGATCACGTCTACATCTCCGACATCCGCGACCGCTGCGCCCGCCAGCTCATCAAGGTCTACGAGCAGTATATGTGCGATGCCGTCTCCGGCGTCCAGCCGACGGTCGAGCGCCTGCTGCACCTGTTCGGCGTGATCAAGGGGCTGCCGATCGATTCGGCCAAAGGGATCTACAGATCGGAGCTGATTATCGAGAAACCCTCGATCGAGGTGGCGCGGGAAAAACTGGTCACTCCCATGCTCCCGGCCGGCAACTATCTGGCCCATTTCGGCATGCACGTCTTCGGCCCGCGCATTTTCGACAGCCTGGAATACCTCTTCGAGAATAATCTCCGCGAGAAGAACGAATTCCAGCTCACCGCCGCCCAGGAACACCTCCGGCAGCACACCGAGAAATACTGGTGTGTCGTCACCCAGGGCCAGAGGTACGACACGGGGATTCCCTATGGTTTGATGGAGACGCAATTGGCGCTGGCGCTCAATGGAATCCATCGCACGGAAATCTGCGAGGCGATCGCGCGGATTCTGGCGATGCAGGTGAAGGGCTAGGTTTTGACGCGCTTGCGCAAGTCCGCCAGGGGAATTCCCTTCCCCGCCGCGAAATTGCGCCGGGCCTTGCGAATGGTGGCGCGGAAGCGCGGGTTCTTTGAAATCAACTCATCCGCGAGCTCATCGTCCACCAGCCGGCGAACGACGAGTGTGCCCCCCGCGGCACCTCTCACAAGAATCGGGCCCTTCTTCGCGTGACGCACGATTCTCGAGGTGTCAGCGGCCAATTGTGCCATACTAAAGGTCTTCAATTTCATAGCCCATTTCCTTCAAATACTCGTTCACATCGGCCTTGGCCAAAATCCGCAATACCTGCACTTCGCCTCCGACCACATCATAGATACCGCCTGACACTTTCGTCGCCACATTCATTGCTCCGGTCTCAGCAATGTGATTGGCAAAGGCAAAAGCTCGGCAGTTCCTCGATCGGAAGTAGCCATCCGGTCCACGCCGGATCTCCCCGCGCGCTTGATGACCCGGACCCATTCCAGTGGTATGATCTTCCAACCCCTCACGGGGCCATCCGGGAGATCGTGCCATGGCGCTTGAGGCCGTCAGCTATCACCGCTGCGTCCACTGCAAAGGCTTTTACGAAAGCACGCTCAGCCAGTGCAAGTGGTGCGCCTATGCGACGCCCATGGCTGAAGCGGATGGAACGACCCCCAGAATCTTCCCCGATCGCGAAACCTGCCGGGTCATTCAGAAGGCGGAGTACGAGAAACTGCCGGCGATGGCCCATCAGGACCCGATGAAACCCCCGGCCGACAATCTGTTTCTCCGCTGCGAATGCCTCCACTGCGGACCGGAGGGGCACATCTTCGAAGCCGTCGAGATGCGCTGGATGGCCAACGAGATGATGTGGGCCTGCCCCTGCACCACCTGCGGCGGGCGCGGGTTCGGCTTCGATATCCATGCCCTCGATTTCCGCTGGCAGTGCGCCGAGTGCGGGCATTTCTTCTCGCCGCCGGATGGGAAATATATCTCCAAACATGCCATCTGCCCCAAGTGCCACGGCCGGCATATCAATGGGTGGTTCGACGATGAATACGATGAAGAGAATCTGGATGACATGCCGGACTATCGCGACAAGCAGGGCCGCGATGACTGGGTGATCGATTACGGGCCGGATGATGAGGTGGACCCGGCCTTGGACGAGGATGCGGATGAGTTCACGCCCGAGCCTTTCGATTTCGATTTCGACGATGAGCGGGAGGATGATGATCCGTACGGGCTGGCGGCGAACATGCCCTGGAAGGAATCGGATTCGGGAGAAGTGCCGGGGACCGAGGCTTTCGATTTCGAATCGATGGGCAATTCCTTCGATGAATCGTGCGGGAACCGGATTCCCGATGACATCG
>JBBRTW010000504.1:0-4918 GCA_038244055.1 Tepidisphaerales bacterium
CCAAATTGCCTTGTTGCGTGATTCACGACAGAAACAGTAGCCCGGTGCGTGAGTTCGTAGGGTGGGCAGACGAGCCACGCCTTACGCCCACGCACACGCAAAATCTCCCGCGGCTCGTCTGCCCACCATGGGCCTAACCCGCGCGAAAGCTTCTCCTCCGCAACCGGCCCTCACTCTCCCGCCCCGCGCGCGATCGCCGCGAATTCCGGCCGCAACCAGGCAAATCGCCGCGCCGTCGCCGCATCACGCCAGCGGTGGGCAGACGAGCCGCGAAAGGGTTTGGATGGACGCGAGCGTTTCACATGGCTCGTCTGCCCACCCTACGAACTCTAGAAATATAACGAATCAATAAAGTCAGGAAAGCTTACGGCGACCTTACGAGTTAAGCGGTCGTCGCCGCCTAGTTCCGCGACAGATGGAGAATCGGCAGTATAATCCAAGAATACAATATCCCCCCCACCGTTGCTGGCGATCGGAACGCCTCTAGTGCCAATCAAAGGTCTACGAACCCGCGTCTCCGCCCAGAGGTTCTCCGAATCCCATCCGTCGCGCACGGGCCTAGCAGGTTGCGTTTCAGGCTCGCCCAGATAAAAAAAACGTCCAAGCCGCCCATCAACACCGTTTTGAACTTTGTAGCAACGCAACTTCGGCGAGCCGCCATTTCTGAATAAGAGGAATTGAACATATTCTTTGGGCAGGATAACCCCGAAATAAATTTCAAAATCCCTTATCGCAGCAAGTTTAAGCTTAGGCTGTTTGCCTTTGACGTGAGGCGTCAATCCAAGCTCTGATAAATCTCTCATCGCAAACCTCAATGTTTAATATATTCCGTTATTTTGTGCCAGAAAGATCGGTGCCTTCTCCCCACCCCATTGAGCAAAACGACCGAATCCCTGCGGATGGGCAGAATCAGCTGGATGGAAGAAGAGCCAATCACCCCAGTGCTCAGAATCTCTTATTAAGTGCATCCAACCTGCCTTACCTCCGGCTTGTTCGGTACGCGCATGATGCCACACCCAACCTTCCCCTGGCACCCCCGGCTCGGAAAGGCCCTGATGTGAAATCGTTGCGGTGCGACGGGAGCCGATTCGCCCCGCCCGTCTGTCGCAACGCCCCCTCGACGCACGCGACGCGGGCGGGACCGCGCTCGACGCGACCCCGTCTGAATAATGGACCTGTCCCGGTTGTTGCGTGCGAATAGTTCTTGGAGACGATCCCGCGCGGATCGGTGGAGGTGACAATCCCATCGGCATCGTTGTAGTCGACGTGCAAAAGCGCCATAATTCATGAAATTGCCTCGGAATCGAATCCTGACCCATTCCTGTCCCCAAGGAGCACCTTGATCATTGTTGCATCTTCGGGCAAATCGTCGGCCCATAACAGACATCTCTCAGCGTTCGAGTTCAATCCTGAGTTTACGAGTCCGAGCAGTTCATCTGGAATCCAAGAAATTAGGGCGTCAGCGCCTTCGCAAAGGCGCAGCCGGCCAATCCATGTATCCCACCCAGGACAGTTGTGGACATCAAAAAAGCCGGATGACAATGACTCAGCGATGCCATCGCTCAAAGTAAACTGCGGCAAATAAACAAGGCAATTTCCGCTGATAGGCATTAAGAGTTCAGCGTCAAAGTTAGACAGAATACGCCGGCGGTTCTCACGCACAATCGGCAATGATCTTTCAATGAACGACGTCATTTGGGTTGGCTGAAGTTCAGCAGCGTTGCAATCTAACAGCTCGCGATTACGCATCGTAGGCGGTCGTGCTCGGCCACTTGCAAGCCACCGCTGAACGTCGAGGAAATCCGTGTAAATGTCTGACATTTCGTCATTCTCCTGCCCGGAGGAAAACAACCGGGACAGCTCTGACTTTCCTTCGCATCGCCTCACGACTCCTTCTCCTTCCTCGGCCATCCGATCTTCAACGGCTCGACCCAGCCCAATGTTTCGCGGATTTTCTTCACCCGGCAATCATCGCCGAAGGGGCCGTTCCGGTCGATGCGGCGGCGCAGGGCATCCTGCTCGGTTTTGGTCTGCGGGCGGTCGACCCATTGCCGCCCGTATTTTCCGCCGGGGATCGGGGAGGCCGGCGAGAGGGGCCTGCGAGTCGGGGGCCACGGCGGATGGGACGGCGCTGCCGTGGTGGCCGCTCGGACCCTCGCCTGCCCACCCCATTCATATCCACGTGGCTCAATATTTGCGCTCCATCCGAATTCCCATAGGAATTTAACCCAAATGTTCGCAATAAGTTAGGATCACCGCCGCCCCGATTCCCCGGAGATTGTTCCACGTGGAACATTTTTCGTTTCCGCCCCAATCAAACGGGACGGGCAAGCAAACGGATTCTTGCGCCTGGCAATTTCTATCCCCCATCCTCTATCCTCGCATCTCCATCAATCACCCTACTCGCGTAAATCTGGCGGTGACGCGGCGGGCGTATGGGCATGCGTGCCCGGAAGGTGCAATCCCTGCTCGGCCACCTTCTCCACCGTATCCACCGCGATCTCCGACACGCTCCGGTGGCCCTTTCGCCGCCACCATTTGTAGGCGATGAACAGGACCACGAAGATGACCAATCCCCAGAAAATAACCGTGCTGTATTCCTTGATCTTATGCTGGATCCAATGGCGATTTTCGGGTGCCCCGAATTGGGTGCCCAGCCAGATGAACAGCCCGCCCGAAACTACGGCCGCCAAACCGTCGGCGATGAAAAATTTGATGAAGCTGAAGCGGATCGTCCCGGCCGCGATCACCATCGCGCCGCGGATCCCCGCGAAAAGCCGGCCAATGGCGACCACCCACACCCCGTATTTCTCGAACATGCGCTCGGCCTGCACAATGCGCGCAGCGGTGACATGTTTTCCTATCAGCGGCGCTTTGGTAATCCCGAGCCCAAACCGATGGCTTAAATAATAGAGAACGCAGTCGCCCCCGATGATGCCCCCCCAAGCGCAAAACGCGGCCGGCAGCAAGTGCATCTTCCCCGCCCCGATCAGCGCCCCGCAAGTCAAAAGCGGAATATCCTCCGGAATCGGCATCCCCAGCCCGCAGGTAAAGAGCAGCCCGAACAGGACCAGATACCCCCACAGCCCGATATCCATCAGGCTGAAAACGCGTTCGAGGTCGATGACGGCGAAGAGGTGGATCACGGGGGGTTGTTGGTTGGTAGTTGTTGGTTGGTAGTTGTTAGTTGGTAGTTGGTAGTTGTTAGTTGTTAGTTGCTAGTTGCTAGTTGCTAATGGTCAATTGTCCATGGTCAATGGTGGATTGCGAATGGGCAATTGTCAGTTGTCCGTGGTCCGTTGTCAGTTGCCCACGGACAACGGACAACGAACAACGGACAACGAACAACGGACAACGAACAACGGACAACGAACAACGGACAACGGACAACGGACCACGGACAACGGACAACGGACGCCTTTCCTTCTCGCTTCCAACTTCTACCTTCCAACTTCTACCTCCCCTCAAATGTAATACATTTCCTGGCTCGCATTGGCGGCTTTGCTGATGTGTTCCATGAGCTCTTCGAGAGTCATGTTGTCGAGGACATCATCCATCGCGCCAGTGAGTTTATCGTTGATGAGGCGGACGGCGATCCGACCGGGGGAATTATCGGCGGTGGTGGAGATTTCCTTAACCGTGAGCCGGCCTTCGAGTCGGCGGATGAGATCGCCAACGCCGATTTCGCGCGGGCTGCGGGCCAGACGATATCCGCCTCCAGAACCCACCTTGGATTCGAGAAACCCGCCGCGACGGAGGGCGAGAAGAATCGACTCGAGGAATTTGTTGGGGAGATCTTCCTGCTCGGACAAGTCTTTGGATTGGATGAAGTTACGCGGGTACAGGCGGGCAAGTTGAACGGTGGCGCGCAGGCCATATTCGGTTCGTTTGGATAGACGCAAAAGGTGTCCTCCCGACAATTCCTATTGAAATAGTAAGGGTGGGAGGGTGTGGGGTCAATCGAGCGAAGTTCAGAGAAAACGAAAAACGTAACCCGCTCAGTGGTGCGACATCGGGTAGGCTATTCATCCATCGTTCATCCTGTTCCGTGTAGCCTTCGCCCATCCCAAACCGGAGCCTCCAAATGATTCGATGGTCCATCGCCGCGGCGTTCATGCTGGCATTGTGCTTCTCGCGGTCCGCGCAGGCCGCGGATGATCCGAAGACTACGCCCGCCACGTCCCACAAGGTTCTCAAGGAATGGGCCATCCCCGGCGATGTCAAATGGGACTACCTCACGCTCGACGCCGCCGCCCGCCGATTGTACATCGCGCGCTCCACCCATGTGAGCGTCCTCAACGCCGACACCGGCGAGGTCGTCGGCGATATTCCCAAGACGGCCGGCGTGCATGGTGTGGCCATCGCCCCCGAGCAGGGGCACGGCTTCACCTCCAACGGCCAGGCCGGCACCGTCTTCATGTTCGATCTGAAAACGCTCAAGGTGCTGGATACGATCAATGTCGGCAAGAAGCCCGATGCGATCATCTTCGATCCGGGCTCTGGGAGGGTCTTCGCCTTCAATGGCGACAGCGAAGACGCCACCGCGATCGATGCGGCCACGGGCAAGGTCGATGGCACCGTCGCACTCGGCGGCGGCCCGGAATTCGCCGCGGCCGACGGCAAAGGAAAAATCTTCGTCAACCTCGAGGAGAAGGGCGAAGTCGTCGCGTTCGATTCCAAAAAACTCGAAGTGCTGGCCCACTGGCCGCTCGCGCCCGCCAAGACGCCGACCGGCATGGCGATGGACATCGCGCATCATCGCCTCTTCATCGGCTGCCGCAGCCAGGCGATGGTCATCATGGACAGCGAATCGGGCAAGATCATCGCCAGCCTGCCCATCGGCGCGGGCGTCGATGCCACCGCCTTCGACAAGGAAACCGGCCTAGCCTTCGCCTCCAACGCCGATGGAACGCTGACC
>JBBRTW010000505.1:0-4911 GCA_038244055.1 Tepidisphaerales bacterium
ACACCATCAAGTTCTGATGGATCTATAGCACCGCGGCCAATGCCAGCGAATCCGTTTCCCACAGCACCGCTTGCTCCTCCTCCGCCGCATGCCGATGTCGCGTGACCGATAGGAGCAGCCCCAACGCCCCACAGGTGATGATCAATCCTGATCCGCCATACGAGACGAGCGGCAGCGACAGTCCCTTGGTGGGCACGCTCACCGTCGCGACGGCAATGTTAATCAGCGCCTGGAAGCCGATCATCGCGGCGATGCCGAAGGCGAGTAGCCGGCCAAAGCCATCGCGCGATTGTTTGAGAACCTGGTAAGCGACGTAGAGGATGCCCAGGTAGAGGGCGATGGTCAGGAGCGCGCCGCAGAGGCCGAGCTCTTCGCAAATGACGGCGAAGATGAAGTCGGTCGTGTCTTCGGGGAGGTAGCCGAGCTTCTGGATGCCATTGCCCAATCCCCGGCCAAACAACCCGCCGGTGGAGAAGGAGAGAAGGCTCTGGATCATGTGATACCCTTTGCCCTGCGGATCGGCGAAGGGGTCCATGAAGGCCATGATGCGCTCTTTGCGGTAGGCCTTGTGGGCGATGAACCAGTAGGCCGCCCCGCTGGCGGGGATGATGCAGGCCGTCAAATGCCACAGGCGGGCCCGGCCGGCGATGAGGATGACGCAGGCGACGATGCCGATCAGGGCGGCCGTTCCGAAATCCTGGATGACGATCAACAGGGCGATGATGGCGACGGGAATGAGCGTGGGCAGAAAGCCCGACACGAAACGCTCCAATTGCACTTTACGCTGGGATATCCAGTAGGCGAGGAAGATGACCAGGCTCCACTTGCCGAGTTCCGAGGGCTGGAACTGGGTGAATCCGAGGTTGATCCAGCGGCGGGCGCCGTTCATTTCCCGGCCGATTCCCGGAACCAGCACGGCCAGGCAGGATAAAGCCCCGGCGGCCAGGAGCCAGATGATCGGATTGCGCCAGACCGCGCCTTTGGCGAGCTTGGTGTAATCCAGTTTTCCGACCAGTAGAAACGCGGCCATCGCGGCGGCGGCGTAACCTAACTGCTTGGTGGCGCTGGGCGACCAGTACCAATGCGAAGGCCGGCCGGTGAACTCGGCCTTGGCCGCCTCGGCGCTGGCGGCGGATTCCGCATTGATTCGCGCGATTTCGTCTGGCTGGCTGGTTTTCGAAAGCGCGGTCGCCCGCTGGGCGCGCAAATCCTGAAGGCGCAGTTCGAGCGGGCCGGTGGCGTTCATGGTGGCCGATTGAACCATGACTACGCCGAGGGCGAGGAGGCCCATGACGCAGAGTGTGAGAATGTCGCCGTGGCGAAGCCGATAGATGGAATCTTCCATGCTACAGGGGTTATCGGACGTTTGAGGGCTGAAACTTGAAGGCCATCGCTCGCCCGGCGAAGGCAGGTTTGCGACATTCCGCAATTGACAATTGCGGATACCCGGCCGACAACTCCGGCATGATCTCTTCACCGTACATGGCCGAGCCGGGAAAGAAGATAAAACTCTCCAAATTCGACCCGGATGAAGTCGGCGACTTCAAAGATAAGGAGCATGCCCTGCCGGACATCGAAGCGAATGTAAAAAAGCTCGATGAACTTCAGGAAGTTCTTTACGCCCAGAACCAGCACTCGATCCTGATCGTTCTTCAGGCGATGGATGCGGGCGGAAAAGATGGGGCGATCGAGTACATCTTCTCCGGCATCAATCCCCAGGGGTGCCAGGTGACGAGCTTCAAAGTCCCGACATCCCATGAACTGGCGCGCGATTATCTGTGGCGCTATCACCTGGCCGTTCCGCCGCGGGGCATGATCGGAATCTTCAACCGCTCCCACTATGAAGCCGTCCTCGTCGAGCGGGTCAAGCAGATCGTCCCCGAAAAGGTCTGGAAGAAGCGTTATGACCAGATCAATTCGTGGGAGAAGATGCTGGTGGATGAAGGGATGGTCATTCTCAAGTTCTATCTGCACATCTCCAAGGACGAGCAGAAGCGCCGACTTCAATCGCGCCTGGATGACTCCCATAAGAATTGGAAATTCGAACCCGGAGATCTCGAAACCCGCAAGCACTGGGATGAATACACCGAGGCTTTCGAAGACGCCCTGACCCACTGCTCCACCGAAGCCGCCCCCTGGTACATCATCCCCTCCAACCGCAAGTGGTTCCGCAACTGGGTCATCTCCGACATCATCGTCCGGGCGCTGAAAGGGCTAAAAATGGAATACCCCAAGGCGAAGGTGGATGTGACGAAGTTTAAGATTGAATAGGCGAATTCAATGTCAAATGTCAAAAGGCAAATGTCCGACGAATCCCATGTCAAATGTCAAAAGGCAAATGTCAAATGTCCGGAAAAAAACGGCGATGATTTCATTTTCCACATTTGACATTTGCCTTTTGACATTTGACATTTGACATTTGACATCTCCTTCCCCTCAATACGCTCGATTCCCTCTCGCCTTCCACCGCTTAAATAGTTCCCCCGCCTCCGCTCCTAAAAATCCCGCGACGATCTCCACAGTCGCTCCGCCCAATCGCTTCATCTCAAAATTCGAAATGCCCAGTTCGCTGAAACCCGCCGCACGGGCATCGCTGATGCTCGCGCCGTACACGATTCGGCCGATCCTGGCCCAGTGAATTGAGGAGAAGCACATCGGACAGGGTTCGGTGGTTGAATAGATCGAACAGCCCGTCAGATCGATCGATTTGATCTTCGCGCAGGCGACGCGAATGGCCGTGACTTCGGCGTGGGCGGTGGGGTCGGTTTGTTGCCAGACCAGATTGTGCTGGCAGGCGATGACCTGGCCGGCGGGGTCCACGATGCACGCGCCGAACGGCGATTGGCCCGCTTCGATCCCCCGCTGGGCGGCCTCGATGGCCAGGCGCATGAAACGCTCGTCGGCAGCATGATTCCGCTGAATTGAAGTCTCGGGCATGGGGCGAGTCTAATGCCCCACAACGCGGAATTCATTGAGGCGGTATCACATTTGGCGGGTATGATATCAGTTCGGGTTGTCGGATCGGTTTTTCAGGTCGGTTGATTCACCTCGGTGCGCATGAATCGATGGATGGTTTTCATTCTCTGTGGATGGTGCGCCTGGGGGCTGACGCCGCGCCGCGCCGGGGCGGATGAGGTCGCCAGGCCGGCGACCGATGCGAAGCCGGGTGCGCTGCTTGCGATTGCTCCTACGCCGGCCGACCTGGATTTCTTCGAGAAAAAAGTCCGGCCGATCCTCGTCCAGCGCTGTTACGAATGCCATTCGGCTCAATCTCGTAAGATTCGCGGCCATCTGCTCCTGGATTCGCGCGAGGGATGGCAGAAGGGGGGGGATTCGGGTGTGCCAATCGTGCCGGGCGAGCCGGAGAAGAGCGCGCTGATCAAGGCGATCCGGTATGTCGATCCCGATGCGGAGATGCCGCCCAAGGAGAAACTGCCGGATGGAGAGATTGCCGTGCTGACGGAGTGGGTCAAGCGCGGCGCGCCGGATCCGCGCGCGGCTTCGGTGGTGGCGGGCAAGAAGGCAATTGATATCGAGGCGGGGCGGAAGCACTGGGCGTATCAGCCCTTGGCGCGCCCGGCCGCGCCGGCAGTGAAAAATGGAACCTGGGGACGCAATGAAGTCGATCGTTTCGTGCTGGCGAAATTGGAAGCCAATGGGCTCCGGCCGGTCGCGGATGCCGACCCAGCCAGTCTCGTCCGGCGGCTTTATTTCGATTTGATCGGCCTGCCGCCCACGCCCGAGCAGATCGATGAATTCGTCAAGGACCCGACGCCCACGCGCTACGGGAAAATGGTGGATGAGCTTCTCGCCTCGCCGCGCTTCGGGGAGCGCTGGGGGCGGCATTGGCTGGATATTGCGCGCTTTGGAGAATCGCTGACCTTGCGCGGGTTCGTGCTTAAAGAGGCGTGGCGCTATCGGGATTACGTGATTGAGTCGTTCAATTCCGATCGGCCGTTCAACCGGTTCATGATGGAACAGGTGGCCGGGGATTTAATGCCGGCCGATTCGCTGGAAGACCGCCGGCGGCAGATGACGGGCACAGCTTTCCTGGCGATCGGGAATTTCAATCTCGAAGAGCAGGATAAGAAGCAGCTTGAGATGGATGTGGTCGATGAGCAGATCGAGACGATGGGGCGGGCGTTTTTGGCGCAGACGATCGGCTGCGCCCGTTGCCACGATCACAAGTTCGATCCGATTCCGACGAAGGATTATTATGCACTTGCGGGAATCCTGCACAGTACGACGACACTGGAGCATTCGAATGTGTCGAAGTGGATCGATGTGCCCCTGCCATCGGATCCTTCAAAGGAAGAGGAACTGAAGAAGCAGGAGATTCGGGTTGCGGCGATTCAGGCGCGGATCAAGGAGCTCAAGGCGGCGCAGACGAAACTGGCCAAGGGAAAGAAGGGAACCGCGCCCACGCCGATTTCGGAGCTTGCGGGCATCGTCGTGGATGATGCCAAGGCCAAGCGGATCGGGATGTGGAAGGAATCGGTGGCGGTGACTGGGTTCATCGGCGATGGGTATCTGACGGATGATGGGGACAAGGCCGAGGAGAAGTCGCTGACGTTTTTGTTCGATGTGCCGGAGACGGGGAAATATGAAGTGCGCTTCGCTTACACCGCCAGCGCCAATCGGGCTTCGAATGTTTCGGTGACCGTGTTCAGCGCGGATGGGGAGAAGACGGTCAGCGTCAATGAAAAGGACGCGCCGGCGCTGGATGCGCATTTCGTTTCGCTGGGGCAGCACACGTTCGAGAAGATGGGGCAGAGTTTTGTGATCGTGTCGAACATGAACGCCAACGGGCATGTGACGGCCGATGCGGTGCAGTTTCTGGCGGCGGACAGCGCGGGCGGCGGGCGCGGCGAGGCCAAGGGTGGAGATAAAGTGAATGTTGCGCCGGCCACT
>JBBRTW010000506.1:0-4908 GCA_038244055.1 Tepidisphaerales bacterium
AGGCTCAGGGTTTTCCGCATCTGCTCGAATCCCTTCTCACGCACCGCCTGCTCCAGCACCGCCATCCCCTTGCCGTGCGGAGCGGTCTTCATGACCCCCCTCAGTTCCCGGACATTCAACACCGCCTGCTCGGCCACCAGACGCTCGTCATCGTTCGCGTATTGCATGCGATCCTCCATGAAAGCACCCACATCCCCGGCCAGTTTAACAAAAGTGCCAAAAGTGCGCGCTACACCCGCCCTGAAGAAACTTTCCAAGGACCAGCGCTTTCCATCCGCGCAATCGGATATAATCCAGCAGGTTATTCTTATGCCTGCAACCTACACAGCAATCATCAAGAAAGACGGCGATTGGTGGATCGGCTGGATCCAGGAAATCTCCGGCGTCAATTCGCAAGGCGAAACCCGCGAAGAGCTCATCGACAATCTCCGCTCGGCTCTGTCCGAAGCGATCGAGATGAATCGCCAGGACGCCCTCGACGCTGCCAAGGGTCCATACGAGGAACAATTGATTGAGGTGATCGTGTGAAGCGCCGGGATGTGATCGCCCATCTGCTTCGACACGGCTGCATCCTGGTTCGCGAGGGGGCCAAACATTCGTGGTATGGCAATCCCGCCAATGGCCGAAGGTCAGCCGTCCCGCGCCACGGCGAAATCAACGACTTCCTCGTCCGAAAAATCTGCCGCGACCTCGCCATCCCTGAACCCTGAACCCTGAACCCTGAACCCTCCCATTCCTCCTTCCTCCTTCCTCCTTCCTCCTTCATCCTTCCCCCCCACCCCCCATGCTCATCCACCCCTCCACCGGCGGCGTCGCCTCCACCAACTCCTACCTCATCATCGATGAGCCCTCCCGCCAGGGCGTCATCTTCGACGCGCCCGATCACACCCTCGATCCCCTTCTGCTCTTCGCCAAGTCCAACCGCTTCGACATCATCGGCCTCTGGCTCACCCACGGCCACTTCGATCACATCGCCGATCACGCCCTGGTCACCGGTTCCTTCCCCGCCGCCAAGGTACTGCTCCACCCGCTCGATGTTCCCAAGCTGGCCGATCCCGGCCCGCAGACGCGCATGTTCATCCTCCCCTTCAAAATCCCCCCGCGCCGGCCGGACCAGCTCGTCAACGATGGCGACATTCTCAACCTCGGCGAGTCCGAAGTCCACATCATCCACACCCCCGGCCACTCCCCCGGCCACGTCATGTACCATTTCCCCAAAGAGAAGATTCTGGTGGGCGGCGACCTCATCATCTGCGGCGCGGTAGGCCGGACCGACCTGCCTGATGCCGATGAGGACCAGCTCATCGACTCAATTCAAAAAGTCTACCGCCTCTGCCCGGATGACACCCGCCTGCTCCCCGGCCACTGCTCGCCTACCACCTTGGGCGAACAGCGCAAGTCGAATCCGTATGTGCGGTCGATCTTGGCGGCCGAATAGTGATGATGAAAAGGCAGCGCGCAAAGACGCAAAGCCGCAAAGGCGCAAAGCCGCAAAGACACCATGAAGAAAGAGGGCTGATGGAGGGAAAGAGCGAGTCGTCATGCAGGGTGTGCGACACCCCGACGACCGATGAAATGCAAGTGCATCGGCTCCCTCTCCTGTACTCGGGAGAGGGCGGGGGTGAGGGTCTTTCGGCCGCAATTTGCAGAGCCGTTTCACATTCTGCAAAGCCCCCATCCACTCCCGCATGGTATGATTGCTCTCGCGATGCCCGACCCGACTCCCGCGCCCGCACCGCTCGACTACGCCCCGCGCCCCTCCCCCCGGCGGCGCTGGCTGCGAAAACTCCGCCGCTGGTGGCCGGCCGGGCTTTTGATGGTGCTGGCCGCGCTGGCAATCCTCTACGGCCCGCACTTCTGGCGGCGGTGGAAGCTGATCCAATTGCAGGAAGCGTGTATGACCGCGAAGTTACCGGGGGATCGGGTGGTGTATGAGAATGACCACATTGCGGCACTCACTCTAGTCGCGGCACGACCGACAGAGTATCAACTCACACGGTTTGGCGGGGCAGGGCGGATTGACCCTCGCTGGGCGGCACTGGCAACTGCGGTTGGGCCCCTTCCGCGATCGAGTGTTTTTCCAGGAGAGGTGAACGGGACGATGTTCCTCCACGAGCGGCATACACCCGATGGGCGACGACGGCTGGTCATGGCCGAGGGATTGCCGTGGGGATTTGACCCGGTCGTTGTGATTGAACCCGCTGGTTATCTTGGCGGTCCTCCCCGTCTGGTTTGGGAGGGAGATCCGGTCCGGGATGAGGCGACGAGCCGAGCGCTTGAGTACATACGGGGCATGTCAGGTCCCTCCCGCGTCGAGGCTGGACTCGCTAACCCAGCGGACCCTTCGCGCTTCACGGTGCCATTTATGCAAAATGGAGTGGCCGGGACATTGGAATATCGTCTGGGGGATGATGAGCAAGTGACAGTCCGCCTCCTCGACCCCGCCGGCTTCAAAGCCCGCGCGGAAGCAGCCCGAGCGGCCCACCAGCACATAGCAACCCAACCCGCGCCGGCCTCCCATCCATAGCGCGCGGAAGAGCCCCGCCATATGTCTCTCGCGCCTCCCTCCATCCCGCGCGCTAAAGCGCGCCCTGCGAAATTTAGCCCGGCGTGAATACACGCCGGGGGAACCGCCGAAAACCAACCCACAATCATAGCGCAAAACGCTCGCGCGATGATCCGTGTTCGACGTTCCGGAGCCGACACCGCAAACCCCTCGCGCGATGATCCGTGTTCGACGTTCCGGAGCCGACACCGCAAACCCCTCGCGCGATGATCGTTGCCTGGTGTGGCGGGGCGGATCACGTAAAACGCTCGCGCGATGATTGGTGCCCGGTGCGCGAGCGTTCCCCCGCGTGTATTCACGCCGGGCTAAATTTCCTACTTCCCCACCGTCCTCCGCGCCTCTGCGGTGATTCTTCTCCGCCCCCAATTGGAAGAAGGCCGCACCATCGCTGGCGCGGCCTTCTTCAATCATCTCTGAATCATTCTCGACACGGTGCGTTGAATCCCAAAGCCACTCGCGTCATCCGCGAATATCCTCTGCGACCTCCGCGCCTCTGCGGCGAGTTTTTCTGAACTTACTTGGCGGCCTTGGGGGCGGCTCCGCCCGCTCCACCGGCGCCACGGGCGGGCATTTCCGCCAGGGTCAGCTTCACATCGACGGTCTTGCCGGCCTCGACGGTCACTTTCTCGCGGGCCCCGACATTCTTGGTGGTGTCGCGGACCATGACCATGTAATCGCCGGCCGGGACGTTCTCGATCTTGAAATTGCCCTTTTCATCGGTCTTGCCGGTGGCAACCGGGGCCGGGCGAGCGCCGCCGCGACCACCCGCGCCGGCGGCCTTGGCGGCCGGGGCGGGAGCGCCGCCCGCGGCATTCGGGCGGGTCATGGGCTTCATAATGCGGACTTCCATATCCGCGACGGCCTTGCCGTCCTTATCGACCACCGAACCGGTGACCGTTCCACCGGCCGGAGCCGCATCGGCGGCCTTCGACTGGGTCGAGACACCGAGCAACAGAGCGAACGCGGCCACGGGGGCCAGCCACTTGAGCATGCGAACCATAGGAGACTCCTGTCAATTGTGCGGACCTCAAGACCCTCGCTGCCAACCCCCCGCCGACACGGCGGGAAACACGGAAATATTTGCTACAAGGCGGTCGCGATTTGCGATGTCCACTGCCTCTAACGCAATGGTCACTCCATTATTTCCCAATTGCGTGGCTCAACTGCAAACGGCGATCGAATTAAACCCAAAGCCCGCGAGGGCGTCGCTCTCGACTATTGAAAAGCCACGCCATCATTAACTACTGCCCACTGCCCACTACTACGACCCCCCTCGAAACCACATACGCCGGCTGCGGTCTGATCCTGATCGCCTCAAACCGATTGGCCACCGGTAATACCACCACATTCGCCTCCTTCCCCACCCCGATCCCATACCCTTCCAGCCCCAGCGTCTTCGCCCCGCCAAACGTCACCATGTCATAACACGCATCGATCTCATCCTTCCCCATCATCTGGCAAACATGCGCGGCCATATGTGCCGCATCCAGCATGTTCCCCGTCCCCAGCGCGTACCATGGGTCCATGATGCAGTCATATCCCAGGCTCACGTTCAGCCCCGCCTGCCAGAGTTCCTTGACCCGCGTCAGCCCGCGCCGTTTGGGGTAGGTATCGGCTCGCCCCTGCAAAACGATATTGATGAGCGGATTGGCCACGAAATTCATCTTCGATCGCTTCAGGAAGCCCATCAGCTTGCTGGCGTAACCATTTTCATACGACCCGAATGCCGTCGTATGGCTCGCCGTCACCATGGCGCCATTGCCTTCGCGGATCGCGCAGGCCGCCATCACCTCCAGAAACCGCGACTGCGGATCATCCACCTCATCGCAATGCACATCGATCATCCGGCCATATTTCTTCGCCAGCGCGAACACTTTCCTGACCGATTCCACTCCATCCTCCCGCGTCAGCTCATAATGCGGAATGCCCCCGATGGCATCGACTCCCATCTTCGCCGCCTCCTCCATCCGCTCCAACTGATCCGCCCGCCCGTAAATTCCATCCTGCGGAAACGCCACCACCTGCACGGTCATCCAATCTTTCACCTCCTCTTTCACCTCCAGCAGCGCCCGCAGCGCCACGAGTTTCGCCTCCGATACATCCGCATGCGTCCGCACATACAACACCCCCTGACCGGCCAGCATTCTGAGCGCCCTCTTCGCCCGCTCCTTCACCTCCCGCGCCGTCAGCTTCTTCTTGAGCTCCCTCCAGATCTCGATCCCCTCAAATAAAGTCCCCGACTGATTCAAACACCTTCCCGCATCGATCAGCGCTGAATCCAGATGGATATGCGACTCAACGAAGGCGGGCGAAACCAGCATCCCCTCCGCCTCAATCACCCT
>JBBRTW010000507.1:0-4893 GCA_038244055.1 Tepidisphaerales bacterium
GCACCTTCAAGGCCGAGAACGAGCGCCGCGCCGTCCGCCTGAAGGAACTCTTCGCGGTCGCGGCCAAACTCATCCCAACCACCGAAATTCTCATCGTCGCCCCGTCCCAGTTCCGGCTCTGGGATGATGCCGGCGGCACGCTCAACCGCCTGGCCCGCGAGCAGGACTGGCGCATCCTCAATCCCGAAGATTCGCGCTCGGCCTCGCCGCTGGCCCTGGCCCGCGCCGTCGCCGGCGCATCGGCCATCCTCATCGCCAACGCCGGACGCTCGGAACTGCCGGCCGATCTCCCCTCGACCATCAAAGTCGCCACCTGGATCACCATCCCGCGCATCCCCGCGTATGATCCCGCAAAAGGCCCGGCCGACCGCCTCCTCCTGGCCGAGCCCGCCTGGCAGAACCTCGCCACCGCCGCTGGCTGGCCGGCCGACCACATCGCCATCGCCGGCTGGCCCGCCCCCGATTGCACGGCCACCCAATGCACGGTTGGCTGCTCGCCCACACCGCAGGGCCTGGGCCTCATCGCCGACACGCGAAATCTCACTCCGCCCGATTTCGATCTCTCCAGCCAGCGCGTCCTCTGGCACACCATCGCCTCCGAACTTCTCTCCGATCCGTTCGTCCTTGGCGACAATCCCCTGGCCTATCTCGAAAGCTGGATGGAGCGCACCGGCGTCGAAGGCGAAGCCCTGGACCGCCGCCTCTTCATCGATCGCCTCATCCAACCCGCCTACGCCCAGGGCCTCCTCCGCGCGTTGCTCGCGGCCGGGATCAACGTCAAAGTCTGGGGCAAAGGATGGGCCGACATCGAAGAATTCGCCCCCATCCTCCGCAACCCCATCAACGCCCCCGCCGACCTCTGCAACGCCCTCAGCGAAGTCGCGGCCTTGTTGCACGTCTGGCCCGGCAATGCCGCGCACCCCATCACCTCCTGCAACCGGGCGGTTCTGCGTCAATCCAATTTGACCAAAGCCGCGTGGCTGAAGGAAGCCGAGCGCCTGGGCTCGGGAAAGGGCCAGCCGACCGCGGCTCCACAACCCATTAACTCCACACTCATCCGCGCGCTAATCAACTGATCAAGCCGAACACCCACGCCATCCGGGACGGCGCTCTGTCGCTGCGCTCCGGCGCTCTGTCCCGGCTTGTGAGATCTCCCGCGTTGTTGCTCATTTCCCCCCCACCCGTTTTGACCTTCCGCCCTCTCCCCTATAATCGCGGCGTGCCATCCCCGCGCCCCATCCACCAGCTCTCCCCCTCCCTCGTCAACCGCATCGCGGCCGGGGAGGTCATCGAGCGGCCGGCCTCGGTCGTCAAGGAACTCGTCGAGAATGCCCTCGATGCCGGCGCTACCCAGATTCTCGTCGAAATCGAAGATGGCGGCCGGGAGCTGATCCGCATCGTCGATGATGGCCACGGCATCCCGCCGGAGCAGTTGCCGCTGGCCTTCGCCGAACACGCCACCAGCAAGCTCGAAAACGATGATGATCTCTTCAACATCGCCACCATGGGCTTCCGCGGCGAGGCCCTGGCTTCCATCGGTTCGGTCTCCCACGCGCGCCTGCTCTCTCGCACCGCGCAGACCGATGCCGCCTGGGAGATCTTCGATCGCGGCGGCGAGATGACCGCCCCGCAGGCCACGGCCGGCAACATCGGCACCACCGCTGAAATCCGGCATCTGTTCTACAACACCCCCGCGCGCCGAAAGTTCCTCAAGGGGGCCAGCACCGAGTTTGGCCACATCTCCGATACCCTCCTCCGCCTGGCGCTGCCCTATCCGCACGTCTCCTTCAAACTTCTGCACGGTGGAAAAAAGAGCCTCAATCTCCCGGCCACCGATCCGATCTCCCGACTCCTCGAAGCCTGGCCCGATGCTTTCCACGAACAGCGCCTTCCCCTGGAAGCGCGCGATGCCGAAGTCCGCATCACCGGCATCATCGGCCTGCCCGAGCTTGCCCGGCCGACCGCCAAATACCAGTATCTCTACCTCAATGGCCGGCATATCCGCGACAAATTCATCCAGCACGCCCTGCGCGAATCGTTTCGCGGGTTGACCGAGCCTGGCCGGCACCCCGCCGCGATTCTCATGCTCACCATTCCAGCCGGCGATGTGGATGTGAACGTCCACCCCACCAAGATCGAAGTCCGCTTCAAAGATTCCGGCCGAATTCATGGCCTGGTCCTCTCCAGCATCCGCGAAAAACTTCTCGGCAGCGACCTCACCCCCTCCGCTTTCCCCACCCGCGCCGACAATTTCGACACCACCGAGCGCGCTGACCTCCGCGCTACGCTCGCATCATTCTTCCAGAAACTCCCCGGCGATTTGAACGCCCCGGCCGCGCCGGCGCCGCTGGAATTGCATTCGCAACCCGGGCCAGCGCCGCGGCTCGATTTTTCGGCGGGTGAAGGGTCAAGGTTCGGCGCTGCGGGTTCGGTGGAGGGTTCAGGGTTCGGGGTTCAGGGTTCAGAAGAAGCAGTCAACAGCGCGGAGTTCGGCAGATCGGGCGCGAATCCATCCGCAGGCGCGGCTTCCCCAGTTGCTTCCACCGATTCAACTTATCCCGCCGCATCAGCCAGTCCAACCGCCGCCTCCCACGCATTCTCATCCCTCCCCTCCAGCGCCATCCAGGTCCACAACTCCTACCTCGTCACCGAAACGCCCGAGGGCATGCTCATCATCGACCAGCACGCCCTGCACGAGCGCATCATGTACGAGGAGCTCAAAGCCCGGGTTCTGCGCGGCACACTCGAAAGCCAGCGCATGCTTATCCCCCCCACCGTCCCCGCCACCCAGCGCCAGGCCGCGCTGCTCGAACAGATTCAACCGCTCCTGGTCCGCCTCGGCATCGAAGTCTCCCCCTTCGGCCCCGATACGCTCGCCATTCACTCCTTCCCCACGTTCCTCGCCCGCGTCGACCCGGCCGACTTCATCACCGATCTCCTCGAGCGCGGCGAGCAGGAACTCCTCGACCTCCACGATGAGGAACTGCTCCACGAAATTCTCGACATGATGTCCTGCAAAGCCGCCATCAAAGCCGGCGATTCGCTGACGCCGGCCGAAATCCAGGCCCTGCTGGCCCGCAAAGACCTCGTCGACCGCAGCAGCAACTGCCCCCACGGCCGGCCGACCACGTTGCGACTTTCCCTCCGCGATCTCGAAAAACAGTTCAAGCGAACGGGGTTCTAATCTTTCCCGTGCCACGGCCGTCCCGGCCGTGCAAGCCTCATCGTTGCTTCAAAGTGTTTTATTCACGACAGCATTAAATTCCAACCGCACCCAGCATGGGCGGGACGCCCATGTCACCCCTTGCTCTTTCGCCCTTCCCTTCCCGGTGCCAAAACCGTACCCTTCCGGCCATGAAATACCGCACTTTTGGCCGACTGGGCTGGCAGGTCTCGGAGATCGGATTCGGCGCCTGGGCCATCGGCGGCTCGTGGGGAGCGCAGTCTGACGATGATTCGATTAAAGCCCTCCACACCGCGCTCGATTCGGGGTGCAATTTCATCGATACCGCTCAGGTTTATGGCGATGGGCGATCCGAGCGGATCATCAGCCAGGTGCTGAAGGAGCGCGGCAAATCCAACCCCGATGAGCGCGTCTATGTCGCCACCAAGATTCCCCCCGCGCCGGGGGAATGGCCGCCATCGCCTTACGATTCCATCGAAGATCGCTTCTCCGAAAAATACCTGCGCGACCGGCTGGAGCGATCGCTCAAAGATCTGGCCACCGACTGCATCGACCTGGTCCAGCTCCACACCTGGACCCGCGCCTGGAACCGCCACCCCACCGCACTGGAAACCCTTCGAAAATTCCAGAAGGAAGGCAAAATCCACGGCATCGGGATCAGCACGCCCGAGCAGGATCAGAATTCGCTGATCGATCTGATGCGCGGGGGATGGCTCGATGCGGTGCAGGTGATTTACAACATTTTCGATCAGGAGCCGCAGGCCGAGTTTTTCCCGGCGGCGCAGGAGAATCGTGTGGGCGTGATCGTTCGGGTGGCCCTGGATGAATCCGCGCTGGCGGGAAAGCTTCGCGCGGACAAGCCGTTCCCGCCCGATGACTTCCGCAGCAATTATTTCGCCGGCGATCGCCTGCCGCGCACGGTGGCCCGCGTCGAGAAAGTCCGCGCGACCGTGGGCCATGCCGAAGAAGACCTGCCGACGGCCGCCCTCAAATTCGCCCTCAAACCCCGGGCCGTCAGCACGGTCATCCCCGGCATCCGCAACCCCGATCAGGCCCGGCGGAATTGCGGGGTGAGCGATGCCACCCCCCTGTCCGATGAGCTGGAGAAAAAACTCCGAGCCCACAACTGGCGGCGCGGCATTTGGTACGCGGGAAAGTGAATTCGATTGGAAGGACTCCGACCCATTAAACTGCCCCGACTCCGATATCGAAGGAACCCATTCCACCCCCTGCCACAATTCCACCCCCCGTGTATAGTATCGCGTGGGGGCGAATACTCGCCCCATTGCATCCGCCTCCTCAACGACCTCGATTCAAGAAGCCCCTCATGGATCCAACCCGCCCCGATCTGATCCCCAACCCGGCCGTCCGCCGGCTTTCTCTCTATCTGCGCCAGCTCGAAGCATTCAAGCGCAAGGACCGCCGCACCATCTCCTCAAAGCAACTTGGCGAATCGCTCAATCTTACCGATGCCCAGGTGCGCAAAGACCTCGCCTATTTCGGCCAGTTCGGGCACCCCGGCATCGGCTACCGCGTGGATGATCTGATCGCCCAGGTCAAGCGCATCCTCGGCACCGACCGGACCTGGAACGTGCTGCTGGTCGGGGCGGGCAACCTGGGTCGGGCTCTCATGGCCTACAAGGGGTTCGATCGCAAGGGCTTTCGCATGATGGCGGTGTTCGACGCCGACGCCTCCCTGGCCGGAAAGC
>JBBRTW010000508.1:0-4866 GCA_038244055.1 Tepidisphaerales bacterium
CATGGAATGAACCGGGCCGCACCAAACTCGGACAGGGCCTTCTGTCCCGCCGGGCATTGGTCCATCTCCTGCAGGCTGCGCACCAGATTCGCCGCCAGGGCTGGGTCCAGCTCTTTTCGAGCCACCAGCGACCCCTCCGGCGCGGGCAGGCTCTGTCCGAGACGCCGAACGTGGATTTGCGGGTGAATCCGCTCGAACTCATCGAGCCTCAGGTCCTTCACCGCCCCCGCATCACAGCGCCCTTCCAGCACCTCGCGCACCGCATCATCGTGCGTACCCACCCAGACAAACTGGGGTGGATTGCTTTCGCCAAGCAGCCCCTGCTCATGCATCATATAAATCGGATAGAGGTGCCCGGCCATCGTCGTGCGGACCATCGCAATGCGTCGCCCGGCCAGGTCCTTCAGCGTTTTCACCGGTGAATCAGCGCCCGTGAACAGCACGCCTCGATAGGTCGATCCGCCTTCAGGCAACTCCGTTCGCAGAAGTGGATTGGCCCCCTGCTCATCGATCGCCATCAGGGTGACCAGCGATCCCAGAAAAGCGAGATCGACCTCGCCCTTGCCCAAATCTTCCAGGATCGCGCGATAACTGTTGGCCGTGACCACTTCCACCGGCCGGCCGATTTTGGAGGTCAGATAATCCCCGAGCACTTTGAAGCGCTTCCGCTGGGTGAAAATATCGCGCTCCGGGACGATGCCGATCCGAATCGCCTGCTGCGCGGAGGGGGTCGCACCCTGGACCGGGCTCGGCCCGCGCGGCATATACACCGCCCACACCACCGCCGCAATTGCGAGCAGCACCACTCCGACAAACCACACTCGGCAGGTGTTTTTCATCCAATCCTCGATAACATGGAGCAACATGGGCCCCACGACTCCGGTTATGGTATGTACAAACGCCGGGCCAACGCCCTTATCGTTTTCGAGCGGAGATTGACCGATACAGGACCGGATTCACCGTGGGCAATTTCGCCTATGAGACTCCCAACTCCCGAAGCTTCTTAGGTTTGGGAATCGCCCGGCCTCCGCGATGATAGATTAAACCATCTACCTGGTCCTCTATTTGCATAATCGATAACCATGTCGTCAACCGCCCCCACAACCTCTGAAATGCCCACCCCGTCGGCCCCGCCTCCGCCGCTACCTACGGACCGGGCGCTCCTCAAAGACCTCAAGACACTGGCCAACTTCATCCAGCTCTATTGCGACCATCAGCACAAAGACATCGCCAAAGCCCCCGTGATCCTGAAGACCCACGATGTCGCCGCCATCGCCAAACATGCCATTTCCCTCTGCCCGGAATGCACCAAGTTGCTGACTCATTCATTTGTGAAGCGATCGCATTGCCCGATGGACCCCAAACCCGCCTGCAAGCATTGCCCGAGCCACTGCTATCATCCCAGTTACCGCGCCAAGATTCAGGAAGTGATGCGATTCAGCGGCAAAAAAATGGTGCTCTCCGGGCGGCTGGACTATCTCCTGCGATTGCTGTTCTGAGCGGATATTTCCCGGAAATTTCTTGGCCATGGGAATCCACCCGCAATGGATGCGGATTCTGAGCGATGCGGGCCGATCGGCCTTGGCATGAAGATTGACATACAGCAGGTGACATAAGCAAGATTGATTCGAAGGAGTTCACAATGAGTCGCGGATTTGTCCCAGGCCCCGGATTGGTTGAAAACAACGAAATCGAAGCGCCCCCCCTTCGCCTGGTCTTCTGGGAGACCACGGTCGGCTGCAACCTCGAATGCGTCCATTGCCGCCGCCTGGATGTCTCGACCCAGCTCTCGAAGCTGGATATGAGCACGGAGCAGTCCCTGACCTTCATCCGTTCGCTCCCTGAGACAGGCCGGCCGATCCTGGTCTTCTCAGGCGGCGAACCGATGATGCGCCCCGACCTCTGGACCCTCGCGGCCGAAGCCAAGCGGCTCGATATCCCCATGGCCCTGGCGACCAACGGGACGATGATCGATGATGCGATCGCCCAGCGCATCCACGATGTGGGCTTCAAGCGCGTCTCCATCAGCTTCGACGGCCCGGATGCCCTGACCCACGACCGCTGGCGCGGCGCGGGCGCTTTTGATGCCAGCATTCGCGGGTTCAAGGCCCTCCGCAACGCCGGCGTCTCCGCACAGATCAATACCACGGTCGCACAACACAACTACGCCAAACTGGATGATACTTACAAGCTCGCGCTGGACCTGGGCGCGGATGCCCTGCACGTTTTCATGCTCGTGCCGGTTGGCTGCGGAGCGCAACTCGATGAATCGATCATGCTCAATGGCGAGCAGTATGAGAACGCCTTGAACTGGATTTACGATCGCAGTCTGGAAGAGAATATCCATCTCAAAGCCACCTGCGCGCCCCACTACTTCCGGGTCATGCGGCAGCGGGCTAAGGAATCGGGCAAGGCGATGCCCCTGGCCGCTCATCCGCACAAGGGCATGGCCCCGCCCGCGATGATGGCCGGGCGGCCTATCGCGATGGATGGCATGCCCGGCGCGAATCCGGCAAATGACGCGGGTCAACCCGGCGGACAGGCGCATGGCCATGGCGCGGGCCATCCCGGCGGACCTGGACAGGGTCACGGCGGCAAACCCGGCCATCCCGGCGGGCACGGCGACATGAGCGCGATGACCAAAGGCTGCCTCGCCGGGCAGGCCGTCTGCTTCGTCTCCCACACCGGCGAAGTCTTCCCCTGCGGCTACCTGCCCGTTTCCTCCGGCAATATCAAAGAAATCCCCTTCCCCAAAATCTGGCGCGACAGCCAGGTCTTCGCCGACCTCCGCGACGACACCAAGCTCGAAGGCAAATGCGGCCTCTGCGAGTACAAAAAAGTCTGCATGGGCTGCCGCGCCCGGGCGTTCTCGGAGACGCAGAGCTATCTAGCCGAGGAACCCAATTGCGATTTCGTTCCGATGCGGATTCGGAGCAAAGCGGTTCATACGATTTGACAAGCCGGGACAGACCGTCGGGACGGACCGCGACCAGCTCCGTCGCGGAGGGCGCGATCGCGCAGTGCGCCATCAACCGGCCCTTGCAATTTGAGCCAATCAGGCGCGACGAGTTGCGTTGTCGCGCGATCGCGTCTATGTCGTGACAATCCAAAATGCGTTCCCATGACTTGAACAAAGCCGCGATCCTCATTCTCCTGGCGCACCTCACCATTGTCGCGATTCCCGCGCCCGCCGCCGATCCCTCCAACCCCTCTACGCCGCCCGCTCCAACCTTCACCGCGCCCCCGCCCACCTTCAACCCCACCCGCGCCCTCTGGTCTACCACCGTCAAATCCAACTGCCAGAAAGCTGAAAACACACTCGACATCCTCCTCCCCGTAAAGTTCGATGCGGATAAACTTCACCGCGTCCTCTACATCCTCCCC
Source organism: Tepidisphaerales bacterium (assembly GCA_038244055.1). Lineage (GTDB taxonomy): Bacteria > Planctomycetota > Phycisphaerae > Tepidisphaerales > Tepidisphaeraceae > DASPKW01. The sequence continues at coordinate 3,385 of JBBRTW010000508.1, forward strand.
GTCGAAGCCGGCCCGCCCAAGCGATGGGGCGATGGGCTGATGGAAGTTAAAAGGCGAGACCTCCACAACACCCACAACCTCATCTGCGTCACCATGACCTTCGACACCATCCCCTGGTACATGGAGCACGCCACCGACCCCGCGATCCGCCAGGAAACTTATCTCCGCCTGGTCGTCGAATGGGTCGAGCGGACGTACAAAACCCCCGCCGCCCCCGATGGCCGGCTCCTCCTCGGCTTCAGCAAGAGCGGCTGGGGCGCGGTCTCCATGCTCCTCCGCCATCCCGATTTCTACGGCGCGGCCGCCGCCTGGGATGCGCCATTGATGCTCCGAAACGAAGATTGGAGGTCCTTTGAAATCCCCAAAGCCTGCGGCACGCAGGAGCGATTTGCGGAATATCGGCTGGTCGATCAGGTCGCCAAAATGCCGGCCGAGTTCAAGAACCAGAAGCGGCTGGTGATCCTCGGGGAAAAGGGGTTTGGAACGAATCCGGACAAGAAATATGCCCCGGCCGGGCATACGCAGGATTTCCATGAGCTGCTCATTCGGAATGCGATACCCCATGAATATCGCGATGATCTCAAAGTCGACCACCATTGGGAAACCGGTTGGGTCAAGCCGGCGGTTGATTTGCTGGTGGCTTTGCCGGGAAAGGATCAGAGGAAGGATTAGGCGATGTTTCTGCCTGATCCGACTTTGCAACTGCCATGCCCGAACATCCAACCAAGCCCCTGCCTCTCAACTATGCCACGCCGGAGCCGCCGCCAAGCCCGTCGGCTGGCCAGTGCGTCTGGGCATTCATTGGCGGGATGATTCTGCCGCCGATGTTTCAGGCAATGGTCGACGTAGCGCGTCATCGTCTGGCCAAGCCGCAGAGTGCAATACCCTGCCTTTGCATGGGACCCCTGGGGATTCTCTGGAGCGCGGCGCTTCTTGATTTCGGAATTCGGACGCGCTCGGCCAAGTTGGATCACCGGGTGATCAGAAGCCGACTGCGCGCCTTCATTGCAGGCGTGCTGCAAACCATTTTCATACTCGTCCCCTGGGAGCCGCCCGACTGGGCAGTTATTCCTATTATTCTTGTCATTGGTGCGTATCCGGCTTATGCCGCCATCCTGTTCGTGCGGCCTGATCCGGCGTTCTACGAGACAACGGGCTGGTCGGCCCCCATCAATAAATCGCTTGATGAGGTTTAAATGTGTCGCGGCGGGTGCGTCGTGGCGGGAGCGCTCTCGCATCACGGCTTCCGCAGCGGCTCAATCGAATTCCGCTTCTGCGGATTGTGCCAGTACAGCAACATCCGCGGCGCATCGGCTCCGTGGCAATACGCACATTGCTTGCCCATTTCCGCGCGGATCATCGGCCGGCCCGCCCGCCGCGCATCCAGATTCGCCTCCACCGCCGCAGCGCCATCCCCATGGGTATTGTGGCAAGTCGCACAATGAATCTCCCCCGCCGCCCCCGCCGTCCCGGCCGGCGCGC
>JBBRTW010000509.1:0-4853 GCA_038244055.1 Tepidisphaerales bacterium
CACGGCCGCCAGCACGGTCGCCGAAGCGCTGGCGGCGATCGAGAAGGTCACGCCCCAGGTGCTGCTCAGCGATATCGCCATGCCCGATGAGGATGGCTACGACCTGATCCGCCAGGTGCGCTGCGCGGGACACTCCGCCAAAGAACTCCCGGCCGTCGCCCTGACCGCTTTCGCCCACAAGGATGATCGCCTGCGCGTGCTGCTGGCGGGTTTCCAGGTGCATGTGCCCAAGCCGATCGATCCGCATGAGCTCATCGCGGTGATCGCCAGCCTGACGGGCCGGACGGGGATAGCGGGCGCGCCGGGCGATGCGAACAATTAGGATCGGGTCGGCGCGGGGGTGGTGTCCACCGGCTCGGCTACTTGCGCAGGAGCAGGACGATAACCACGATGAGGAGAACCAAGCCGAGCGTGCCGCCGCCAATCCAAACATAGTCCGCGAGAATGGGTGCGAAATTCATAACGATCTCCTGAAAGAAAAACGTCGTGCGATCGCCAACGGCGCTGATGCGGACGGCTGACGATTCATGCACCGTAGCAGGTTCGGGGATTTGCGGGCACGTCTAAAATCAGGCGATGGTTCAAATTGAAATTGGGATTTTTACCGGAACCGTTCCACAGTCCGGGCATCGGTCGGGGTAGCGCGATCCGCACTCCGGGACACCGTTCCACCCGCGTGGCGGAGGATGAGCGCGGGGCGATGCCGGCCAACAACTGCCCGGCCGGCGCGGTACAATTCGACGATACCATGCTGCGTGTTGCGCCCATTTTTATGATGATTCTGTCGGCGCTGTCGCTGCTGGCCTGCCTGGCGGTGGGCGGTCTGTGGATACGCAGCGCGGTCGTGCGCGATTTCGTCGAGCTGTCGCCGGCGGCCGATGGCTCGCGGCGGGCGCTGGTGTCGCAGGCGGGTCGAATCTGGATCGGGCCGATGCACCAGGATGGGGATCGGGGCAAGCGGTTCGTGCGCAAGCGCGAATCGCGGCAGATTTATTACCTGGAGCTTTTGGGGCTGGCGGCGACGCCCATGGTGGTGCATCTTCTGGCGATCGTGATTCGCAAGGAAGCCCGGCGGCGGGCGGCCCTATGCAAAGTGTGCCAGCGCGATTTGCGCGATGAAGATGGGCGTTGTCCGTGGTGTACCCCGGAACTGGCGAAAGCGCGGGAGGGCGTCTCGGTCGGTGGGGGATCGACTGCGGCGGAGGCGGCGGAGGCGGCGGGGCCTGGAGTGATGGGGAATACTCATGCCAATGGTTAATTCCCACCTGGTGTGTCCGACGATGGCGTGTCGGGTCAACCACGGTGGCCGAGGGGTGTAATAGTGTAAGAGTCCTGGCAGGGCGGGCGTATGCAAAGCATCCGCCGGCGCGAATGTCGGGGCTGGTTTGACGTTGTACTGTCGTATCCCGCGGAGGAGCGGTTACTTATGATCGAGCACTTGAAACGATGGCATTGGTGCGTCCTGGGCATCCTGGTGGGGTGCATCGTCGCCTCGGTCAGCATCTGGTCCGGTCCGCACGAGAAGCCGGGCGAGGATACGATCCGCCACCGCGAGTTTGAGGAAATGCTCCTGTACGGCCGGAATTTCAAAGGCTGGACCGTCGACAATGTCAGAAATGTCCAGCTCCATCCGCCGCTGCTCGAGCTGTACGACCAGAAGAAAAAGGCCAATGTTCTGACCGATTTCATCTCCTTTGACTTCACGGAATACGAAGTCATTTCCTTTGGACTGCTGGTCAAGGAAGTTCCGCCCAATACCCCCGCCAGCGGCGTTTTGAAACCGGAGGACACGATTACCATCGTCAATGGCACGGCCGTGCAGTCCGATGGCCAGGTCAAGACGGCCCTGAACGCGGTCCCCCCCAACAGCGAAGTCAAAATCACGCTCTTTCGTGGCGGATCTGAGAAGCAGGTCGTCTTCAAACTCGGCGAAAAGCCCTACCCGGCCATCGAGACCGGTTCGCGTTCGCCCGTGATTCGGCCCCGCCAGAAATCGGGACATATTCTGCCGCTGGTTGTGAAAGAAGCGCGCCCCAGTCTGCTCGGCAAGGATGTCGAAAAGATGAGCGCGACCGAATACCTCCAGAAGTTGGCCGAATACATGACTAAGGCGAAGGCGGATACGGCCAAGTACCCCAAGGCCATGGAATTGACCTGGAAAAAGGCGTTCATCGACGATCCGAAGATGGCCTATCTGATTTACGGCGGCGGTGGGTTTGTCGTGATCGGATTGATTTGGCCGACGATTTTGAACTTCCTGGTGGGCGCGGGATTCGGGCGGGGCAAGTCGGATCAGAAGGAAGTGGATCTGGCGAAGTACAAGAGCAAGCCCGAACCGAAAAAGGAAAAGGCGACCGTTACGGAAGACGACATGGATCAGCTCAAACGCCTGGAGGCCGAGCTGGAGGCCAGCCTCGCGAAAGGCGCATCCGAATCAGCTCCCGCCAGCGCCGGCGCGGCCACCGCCGTGGCGGCTGCACCCATCAAAAAGCTCACGGCGACGGCCGTGGAGCCGCCGAAGGTAGATCCCAAGGCCGTTCCACACAAGGACCGAGACTTCGGCGCGGATCAGGGCGATTTTTATCCGACCGAAGTACACGGGAAGAAGAAGTAGCGATGGTGAATTGAGGGGAATTCAAATGAACGGCGGCAGGGTAGCGTCGCGTTGGCTGTGCTGCGTCTCCATTTCGTTAGTCGTGTATTTTCAAGTGGTTATACGCGTTATTTGTCATCCATTGTATTGCTGCGGCCTTAATCTCTATGTTTTCTATAGGTTTTAAGGTTGATTTGTGATGGGTTTGCTGGTTTAATCCCCGGCCCGCTCGTTTACGGAGTCGCGGCGGGCAGGGCTGCTGGAAAATGTCATGAAGCATTTAACGAAGATTCTGGTCTTTTTCGCGGGGGCGATGCTGGCGTTGGGCTGCGATTCCGCGCCGGCCCAGGCGCAGGATGTGAAGTTGCTGAACGTCTCCTACGACCCGACTCGGGAACTGTACGAGGAGATCAATAAGCTCTTCGCGGCCAGGTATAAGGCGGAGACGGGCAAGACGGTGATCATCGAGCAGTCGCATGGAGGGTCGGGGAAGCAGGCGCGGGCGGTGATCGATGGGCTGAAGGCGGATGTGGTGACTTTGGCGCTGGGATACGATGTCGGCGCGGTGGAGAAGGCGGGGCTGATCCGGGCGGGGTGGAAGGATAAGTTGCCGCAGAACGCCGCGCCTTACACTTCGACGATCGTGCTGTTGGTGCGGAAGGGGAATCCGAAGCAGATCAAGGATTGGAACGATCTGATCAGGCCGGGCGTTTCGGTGATTACGCCCAGTCCCAAGACGAGCGGTGGGGCGCGATGGAATTTTCTGGCGGCCTGGGGATACGCGGCCGGCGTGAGCGGGCGGGATTTGTCGACCGAAGCGGGGCTCAAGGCGGCCGAGGAGGGGGCGAGGAATGCGAAGGAGTTCCCGGCACTGGAGGATGCGAAGGGACGGGCATTCGTCGCGGCCCTTTTCAAGAACGTGCCCGTGCTGGATGCGGGGGCGCGGGGATCGACCATCACCTTCGCGCAGAAGAACATCGGCGATGTGCTGATCACCTGGGAGAATGATGCCTGGCTGGCGATTGATGAGTTCGGAAAGGATAAGTTTGAGATCGTGTATCCGAGCGTGAGCATATTGGCCGAGCCGCCGGTGGCGGTGGTGGACAAGGTGGTGGATCAGAAGGGGACGCGGCAGGTGGCCGAGGCGTATTTGAAGTTTTTGTATACGCCGACGGCGCAGGATGTGATCGGCGCTCTGCATTACCGGCCGAGGAGCACGGAAGCGCTCAAGCGATACGAGAGCGAGTTGCCGGCGATCAAGCTGTTCACGATCGATGAGGCGTTTGGCGGATGGGAGAAGGCGCAGAAGCAGTTCTTCGCGGATGAGGGGGTGTTCGATGGGTTGTATAGGAAGTAGACAGGAGCGAGTAGTCAGTAGTCAGTAGTCAGTAGAAATGAATTCACAGGGCGCGCCGCGATTGCGGCGCGCCCTTTTGTGGCTTAGCGTGGGATGGAATGAGGACCAGTGGCGGTTAAGCGGAGAGTCATGCCGGGGTTCGGGCTGTCGATGGGGTATACCCTCTTCTATTTGAGCCTGCTGGTTTTGATTCCGCTGGCGGCGCTATGCGTGAAGACGGGGCAACTTTCGTGGAGCACATTCTGGAAGACCATCACGGGTGATTTCGTGATGTCGGCCTATCGGGTTTCGCTGCAAACGTCGCTGGCGGCGGCATTGATCAACAGCGTGCTCGGGCTGATCACGGCCTGGGTGCTGGTGCGCTATCCGTTTCCCGGGCGGCGGCTGCTGGATTCGCTGGTGGATTTTCCGTTCGCGCTGCCGACTGCGGTGGCGGGGCTGACTTTCGCGAGCCTGTATGCGAATTTGCCGTGGATCGACAATGTGAAAATCGGCTCATCGATCACCTGGCTCTGGAACTGGATCGGGCTTCGGATCGGGCTGGCGGAGATGAGCTATGTGACGCTCTCTGGGCTGGATCAATTTCGGATCATCCTGATGCTGACCTTCGTGAGCCTGCCGTTCGTGATTCGCACGGTGCAGCCGGTATTGCAGGACTGGGATGTGGAGGCCGAGCAGGCCGCGCATAGTTTGGGGGCGGGGCGCTGGCGGACGTTTTTCAAGGTGGTCTTCCCGGAGCTTTACCCGGCCTGGCTGAGCGGGCTGGCGCTGGCCTTCGCGCGGTCGGTGGGGGAGTATGGGTCGGTCATCTTCATCACGGGGAACATCCCCAATCAGAGCGAGATCGTGCCGGTGCAGATCATGTCGAAACTGAACCAGCACTTGTACCCCGAGGCGACGGCG
>JBBRTW010000510.1:0-4803 GCA_038244055.1 Tepidisphaerales bacterium
ACGATGATCGATGCGGCGAAGACAGTCAAGCGGAGTTTCCAATGACGGGGAGTTTCCGGCGAAGTTTCCCGCATGACTGATGGCACCAGCGAGGGAACGAATATTGCGCCAATTCTGTCTCGTTTCCCTGTTTGCCGCTTCACCTTGATTGGAAAGTGAAGTCATAGTGGAACGGGACCGATCCCCCGACCTTGCCCGTGGCGGAATTGATCAGGAAGTAGGTTACGTCAAGCGTTGAGTACTTCAGCGAAAGCGACTCGTTCGCCTGGTAAGGGCCGTATTCGTGACGGACCTGCTGGAGTACCGCGTTGCCGAACACGTACCGCGCGTAGGGCTGGGCCTTTCCGCCGATGAACGTCACCAGGTCGACCTGAACCCCGGAGAAGCGCGTCACTCGCGCCGCCGCGCCCAACAACTTCGGGCTTGCGAGGTCGACCTCGCGGGTGAATTCGGCGTTCGCAGGTGTCGACTGACTGCCTGCCGCACCCGTGTTCGAGACGCTCGTCGCCACGGTCGTCATATCGATCCACTGGTTGTACACACGGTCCGTCACGTCTCCCTGGATCCCGAGGAACCTGGAGTAGATCGCCGTCCCGGTGCCCGGGATCGCCAGGGGCGCGGCTCTCACGGCGGCCGGGCTCGCGGCCGCCTGCGCCCCCGCGATTGACGCGGCCAGTTGGGCCCGCGCCACGACTCTCGCGTGCCGGAGGTGCCGCATGTGCCATTCGTGTCGGCTGAGCGTGACCGCCGCAGTCGCGGCGGGCGCCTCGACGACGGCGGTGGATCCCATCGGCGCAGCCGCGCTCAGCATCGTCCGCCCTTCCAGTGTCTCAACCATTGGGGATGACGTGTGTGTCATGATCAGACTCCGACGTGGAAACCGACCCTTTGAACCTTGACTTCACGCTTTAATTATTGTTCCCATGCAGCGCCCGCAGTTCAATCGAAATCAAAGCGGTGTCCTGAATTATGCAGGCCGTCGGTGCAGTTTTCCCTCATGCGAAGAACGGTGCTACCCAGGTGGATGTGAAAATATGGCGTCGGGCTACGTCTTATTTCGGGCGCGTGTATCGATAATGGTTCGCCGGGCCTGATGTTGTGGCGGGTGCCGGCGACTGTTGGTGGATCGATGGATGGGGTATGTTCGTGTGTAGAGTGTGCGTTTGAGCAATGGCATCGCCGGCGCGGGCGATGCCGGTCAGGGTCGCGAAGCATGAGCGTTGTCGGCACGGGCGCGGCGCTCGTATCACAAAAGGATCTAAGCCTTGAGATTTCTAGGCCCTATTTTCACGGTGCTGGTGGTGATCGGCCTGGGCGCGGCCGGGTGGTCCTGGTTTAAGTCGCGCTCGGGCGAGGCGGTGGATACGACGCCGATGGTTCGCGTCGAGCCGGCCACGCGCGGGAGCCTGACCGAGTACATCAGCGCGCCGGGCGAGGTGCAGCCGCGCCGCAAGGTATCCATCAGCGCGCGGGTGGCGGCGCGGATTATGGAGATTCCCTTTAAGGAGGGGGATCGGGTCGAGAAGGATAAGGTACTGGTTCGGCTGGATGGGAAGGAGCTCGATTCAGCGCTCAAAAGCGTTGAGGCCCGGCGGGCGGCCGAGGAAGCCCAGAAATCAGTCTCCGAATCGCATGTGGATGCCTCGCGCTCGCGCATCGATGCCCTGAAGGTGACGCTGGCCGATGCGCGGCGGGAACTGGATCGAAACAAAGGGCTGCTGGCGTCGCAGGATGTGAGCCAGTCGGCCGTGGATCAACTCCAATCCAAGGTGGATCAGCAGGTTGCGGAGATGGCGGCCTCCGTGCAGACCCTGCGCGGCGATGAGCTGAACCTGGTGGTTTTGCAGCACAATATCGATGCGGCCGCCGCCGAGATCGAGCGGGCGCGGGATAATCAGGCCTATACGGTGATCACCTCGCCCATCGAAGGAACGGTGACGCGCGTGAATGCGGAGGTGGGGGAACTGGTGATGACGGGAACCATGAACAACGCCGGCACGGTGATCCTGGAGGTCTCCGATCTTTCGGAGATGATCATCGATGCGCGGGTGGATGAGAATTCGATCGCGGCCATCCACAAGGGCCAGCCCTGCAAAATCCGCATGGAGGCCTATCGCGACAAGGTGTTCACGGGAGAGGTGCGCAACGTGGCCCTGGCGAATTACGATCCGCAATTCGATCGCGGGCGATCATCAGGCATGCGCTCGGGGAACTCGGGAGAGGGGGGCAAGACCTTCAAGGTGGAGATTCTGCTGAACACTAACGGCCAGACTATTTTTTCAGGCCTGAGCGCGGATGCGGATATCGAAACGAAACATTTCGATGATGTGATCAAGGTGCCGAGCCAGGCGGTGCTGGGGCGTGCGCCGGATACATTGCCTGAAGAGATGCGGAAACTGCCGGAGGTCGATGCGAGCAAGGCGACCGTGCCGGTGGTTTACATTTTCAAGGATGGGAAGGCCGAAGTCCGGCCGGTGTCGATCGGGGCTTCGGATTTGACACACACCGTGATCAAATCGGGATTGAAAAAAGATGACCCCGTGATCACCGGCCCGTACAAGGCGTTGGAGGCGCTGCAGGATGGGCAGAAAGTGAAGGCGGAATTCGCGGTAACCCGCCCGGCGACGACAACAACCACCACATCGCCTGCGACGAAAAGCGCGAGCACTGCGCCCGCGTCAATGCCGACGTCGATGCCGTCCACATCGCGTCCAACCTCGCGCCCCGCATCGCCGACGCCTCCATCCATGCCGTCAGCGCCGAGACCCGATCCGCCCACATAGCAGACTCACCGATCCATTGGCCGATTGGCAGCAACCCTCACAGACTCTTGGATTTTCCCATGCAGCCCGCCATCGAGCTTCGCGACATCACGAAGGTTTACAAAGTCGGCGTGGAGACGATCCGCGCGCTCGATGGTGTATCGCTCCAGGTTTTCCCCAACGAATATGTGGCCATCATGGGCACTTCCGGCTCAGGGAAATCAACCTTGATGAATATCCTGGGCTGCCTCGATCGCCCAACCGCCGGCCAATATCTGCTCGATGGGAAACTGACGACGCGTCTGGGCGGTGCATCGCTGGCGCGGGTGCGCAATGAGCGCATCGGGTTTGTGTTTCAATCGTTCGAGCTGCTGCCGCGCCTCACCGCCATCAAGAATGTCGAGTTGCCCCTGATCTACTCGCGAACCATGTGGTTCGGCCGGCGAAAACGCGCCAAGAGCGCCCTCAAACTCGTCGGCCTGGGCGATCGCATGCGCCATCGTCCCAACCAGCTCTCCGGCGGGCAGAAGCAGCGCGTCGCCATCGCCCGGGCCCTGGTGGGCAAGCCGACCATCCTGCTGGCCGATGAGCCCACCGGCAATCTCGATTCCACCACCAGCGATGAAATCCTCGGCCTCTTCGATGACCTGCATCGCGCCGGGCAGACCATCATCCTGGTCACCCATGAGTATGATGTCGCCCGCCACGCCCGGCGGATTATTCGGATGAAAGATGGCAAGGTGAAATCGGATTTGCCGGCCGGGCAGGATCTGAGCAACTTTGGAGCGGTAACCGGCGCGGGGCATTGAGCCTATGTTTCTACTTCGCCTGCCATTCTCGCTCTTGCTGCTGATCGTTCAAAGCGCGCGCCTGGCGCTTGGGCAGATTTGGACCAACAAGGCGCGCTCAGTTCTGACGACCATCGGCATCGTCATTGGCGTCGCATCTGTGACGGCCGTCATCGCCGCGCTGACCGGGCTGAAGACTTCCGTTCTCTCGGAATTCGAATCGTTCGGGGCCAACAAGATCTTCATCTTTCCCAGTTGGGGCAGGAACCGCGCCGCCTCTTTCGAGCGCGTCCGCTTTCGCCCGGAACATTTTGAAGGGCTGCTCGCGCACTGCCCATCGGTTGAATCCTTCACGCGGGTGATGCGAAGCCGGAGCGATACGGTTTCATATGGCACGCGCAATGAGAAAAATGTCGATGTCACCGGCATCGACCCCTCCTGGCACAAGATCGAGAACCGCTCGGTCATTCTCGGCCAGCAGTTCTCCCTTACCAATGTCGAGCGCGCCCAGCCGGTCTGCCTGATCAACGCCAAAACGCGCGATAAACTGGGGCTGGCGGCCGACTGCATCGGCCAATCAATTCTCGTCGGCACCACGCGCTATTACATCATCGGTTTGGTGGAAACGCGCAGCGAATCCTCCATGTTCGGCGGTGATCGCGAGGGCTTGGAGGTGCTGGTGCCCTTCACCCACCTGCAACATCAGAACCCCTACTCCATGTTCTCGGTGATCGCGATCAGCCGCTCGCCAACCGTCTCGGAGGAGGCGCGGGCGGAGCTCGGATTCTTCCTGCGAAAAAAGCGGCGGATTCCCTTCGGCGATCCGGATAATTTCCACATCGAGGCCGTCGAGCAGGTGCTGGAGCAGTTCAAGAAGCTCTCGACCTCGGTCACCCTCGCGGCCGCCGGCGTGGTGGGGATTTCGCTCCTGGTCGGAGGCGTGGGGATCATGAATATCATGCTCGTCAGCGTCTCCGAGCGCACCCGCGAGATCGGCCTGCGCAAAGCCGTCGGCGCACGTCCCGCGGCGATCATGCTGCAGTTTCTGGTGGAGGCGGTGATGCTCTGTTGTTTCGGCGGGCTGATAGGACTGCTCGCCGGCCAGGGCTTGACCAGCATCGTCAAAGGCATTGAGGGCGCGCATCTGGAAAAGGCCTATATCCCCGGATGGGCGGTGGCCCTGTCGTTTGGATTTTCCGGCGGAGTCGGCCTGCTCTTTGGAATGTTCCCGGCCATCAAGGCGGCCCGGCTGG
>JBBRTW010000511.1:0-4782 GCA_038244055.1 Tepidisphaerales bacterium
ACACCATCGACGCCTCCGCCGCCACCGTCCCCGTCACCATCGACGCCGGCGACGGCAATGACTTCGTCCTGGGCGGCGCGGCCAACGACTCCATCGATGGACAGGCCGGCAACGACACGCTTTTCGGCGGGCGAGGCAACGACACGCTCTCCGGCGGCGAGGGCGGCGATTATCTCAACGGCGGGCCGGGCAATGACACGATCTTCGGCGGCGCCGGCAACGACCAGGTACTGGCCACCGATGGCTCCAAAGACTGGATCGACATGGGCGCGGGATTCGACCGCGCCAATGCCGATCTCGATGACATTCTGCTCAACAATGAAAGCCCGCTGACGGCTTGAGATGCGATGGTCAGATGAGCAATGCCGCTACTCCCGCCAATCCCGCCACGCAACCGGCCGCCGCATCCGGCCCCGTTGCCGGCGGTTTTTGATTGACGATCCACGCAACGGAGCCGGATGAATTCGCGCAAGCAGCCCCCACCCGTGCCCGGCGGCTCGTATTCCGTTCCCCATAGTTTCCCGGCCTATTCCCACAGCACCGGCGACCGGCTGCTCAGCACCAGGCTGGCGCAAAATGTCTTCTCTCGACGATTGCGCGCCCAGATCCAGTATCCGACCAGGATCGCATCGAGCGCGCCGACCGCGGTGGTGATCACCCAGGCACGGATGTTGCCGCCGCTCGCGAGTGGAGGAATCGAGCTCTCCTGGGCAAACGACTCCCACACATCCGAGGCCGCCCCGATCCAATCGATCCTCGGGAAGTAGAAGAACGGTGTCGCGGCCGAGGCGACCCGCGCCAACTCGGCCCCCGCGACCATTTCAACTCCGGTCGATCCGATCGTGGCCAGCGTGGCCGGAAGCGATGAAATCGGCCGATCGCCGAACGTCGCCGCCGCGGCCTGGATCAGTGTCTTGCTGAATCCGGTTGCCTCGGGAAACGTCGTATCGCTGCACAAGGCATGCGCGGATCCATTCCCCGCTGTCTCCACGACGCTCGTGAGGTCGTTGGCCGAGAGCGTATTGTTAAACAGCGCCGGTAGCTGCGTCTCCTGACGCGCTGATGAGGCCGGCAGCACATCCTCACCCGATGAGAGCACGGTGTCGCGCGCCTCGCTGGAAGATTGGATTGCCGCCGGCGAAGCCGCGGAGCGCATCTCCGATTCCGCTTCGATTTCCGATGTCCCCCCGGAAGCGCCCGCCGATGAGCCGGTGCTGCTTGAGTACTCATTGCCTTCGGTGGATTGCCCGCTCGATTTGGCGGCCGGCGTTTTCGCGGTCTCACTTTCGTCGGCGGCGTACTTTTCGGTTTCATCCGATGCGGGTTGGGATTGGGCGGCGGGCGCAGATCGCTTGGTGTCCGAGCGTTCGGATTCCCCGACCGATCGATCTTCCGAATAATCGCTGGATTTCGCCTGCGGAGCCGCCGCGGGCTGCGCCTGGGCGGCCGCCACGGGCGCAGCGGCGTGCGAATGCTCGGCCTCCGGCGCTGCCGCGGCCGCCTGCCGGAGATGGCTCGGTGATACCACCACTCCGCCGGCAACGGTCAGAAATTGGCGCGATTCCAGCGCTTCGATCCGGACGCTGCGTTGAAACAGCGCGGTCCACGTCGTTTGATGCGATTTGCGATTGCCCATAGGCGGTGATGTCCCTGGCCAAAGACCTACTTGCCCGAATCTCCACTCTTCCACGAGCCGGTTGGAAACAGATCGCGGCTTGGCGGCGGCGTCAGCGATCCGACTCGACTTCGAAGTATTTGCTCATATCGTTCGCGTTGTCCAGTATTGAGTAATTTTCGTGTCTGCTGCACCGCATCATCGAAAACGGCCTCGCGCCGGCTGACCGCCTCCGAAAATCGATCCGCATAATCGTGTGCGATTTTCTCGAACCTGGCCTTCTGCTCGACGTTCAGCAGGGCCACCATCTCGTCATCGCGGCCTTTCTGCAGCTTCTTCACTTCATCGTAATAGGTCTTGCTCCGCTCCCGGGCTCCCTCCCAGATACGGCGCATCTGCTCGCTTTGTTCGGGCGATAGCTGAAGCTCCTCCGCCAAGGATGATCGATCCGCTGCCGCCGCCGGTGACGCCGTTTTCAACCAATTGTGCCGCGCAAGAACGACACCGACGCCGACCCCTCCGGCCAGCGCCATCACGAAGATCGCGAACATCATGACCTTAGTTCTGGGTCGGATCACGTCGATTCTCCCGGTCTGATAAACCAGACATCATCCACTCCGCCAGATTCGGATCAATCGCGGCCGTGCCTTCCTGTCCAAAGAAAGGGTCCGGATCCACGCGCAGATTCGTCGCCACCCGCTCCCACGCGGGCATTTCATGCGCTGCGTAGGGTGCGCGCGGGGTTGGCCGCGGCGCTTCGTACATCCACGCGCCGCACACCACGACAATCGAGGCTGCGATCGCCAGCAGCGCGCCGAACAGCCGCAGCGGCGCTTCCTCGGGTGCTCCAGCCGCGCACACCACCGATCGCAGGCGAGCCAGTTCGCGCGGCGTCAGATCCTGAGAATCGGGACCGCTGAATAACTGCGACATCCCGCGAAGCGATTCGAGCTCTGCGCCGCACTCGGCGCACTGCTCAATATGGGCGGCCATCATCTGGCGCTGCTCCGGCGTCAATTCATCGTCCAGATAGACGCCGACCCGGGATGTGTATTTACAGGATTCCATTTTCAGTCCAGTGCGACCCGCGCTACTCGTAACTGTGCAATCGCAATTTCAATGCAGCGCGAGCGCGATAAAGCCTCGATTCCACGGTTCCCCGTGGCACCTGCAATATTTCGGCAATTTCCTCATACGACATTCCCTGTACCTCTCGAAGGAGAATCACTTGTCGGTGGTCCTCCGGAAGCGTCTCGATCATGGCGGCGATATCGATGCGCCGTTCGACATCCGTCGCCGAACCTATCGCCGCGGGCTCCCAGCCATTGGCGGCATTGCCGCGGTCCATGGAATCCAGCGAACCAATCCGCATATTCCTCTTGCGCCGGCCGCGGCATTTGGATGCCTGCCGCATCAAGATGCCCGTCAACCACGTCTTGACCGACGATTGTCCACGGAACGACCCGGCCGACTTAAAGGCGCCCGCAAGTGTCTCCTGGAGCACATCTTCCGCATCGGCGCGGTTTCCGAGGAGCCATCTCGCCAAACGAAACAAACCGGGGGCCTGGCGATTCACCAATTCGCCAAATGCGTCCCCGTCCTGACGGGCCGCTGCTTGCAGAAGTTCCATGTCGTTCACAGCGTTGACCACTCTCCACCCGGCGGAAATGCGGCCGCGCGCATGCACCGCATAATCGGACCCATCATAAGATGAGTACCTCGGGCATCGGGCTTTCTTCCATTATTCCCATGATTTCACCACAGCCGACAAATGGGCGGCTTGGCACGCGCCGGGCGTTCGGTCGGCAACCCGCGAAACCAAGCATCATCCATCGATGCTAAGACTCTATCCTTGATCAGGCGAAAAGGGTGAACTTTAATGTCCTGATTATGTGGAATCGCATCATTGAATGTGGTTTTATACGACGAGATTCATTAAGGCCCATCAATTCGGCGGTGCCGCCATCAATGCAGCGGTGCCGCCATCAATTCCAGGCCGAATTCGCGCGCACTCATCATGATTTCATGAATGAGCGGCGGGCCTGGGTATTTTGATGGATGGAATGTTCTCGCGGCGATATCGGTCATCGTTGAAATGTGAAGAAGATGTTCAGCTCCAGCAGAATGGGCGTCGGATTTCTTTCACTGGCGACGTTTTTCATGATGGCGATACTGGCAGTCGCCAGTGCCGAAGAACGTGAAGGCCGGCGCGACAGATCATCACGCACCACATACAAGGAACTTCCACCGGCCGCGCAGCAATCGGTCAGCTATGAGAAGGATGTCAGACCCATCCTGATGGAGAATTGCACCCGTTGCCACGGTGCCAAGAAACACAAAGCTGATCTCCGCCTCGATAATCAAGAGGGAATTACCAACGGATCAGAGGACGGCCCCGTGATCAAGCCCGGCAAAAGCGCCGGCAGCATGCTCATTCGATCCGTCGCCGGCATTGGCGTCGAAGCCGATAAGGTCATGCCCCCCAAAGACGACATGCTCACCAAGGATGAGATTGGCATCCTTCGCGCCTGGATCGATCAGGGAGCGAAATTCGACGGGAAATAGCCATGAACGACGCCTTAAAGGGGGGTCCTCATTTCCTCCAACCAGTAGCGCGGAAGGGCTGCGGCGCAGAGACGTAAGGCAAATCAGGACGGATTGAACTCTGCATCAATCGCGCGGGTGCTTGCCGAAATCGGCCAGCAGCCGCGCGCCAGTTCGGCGAATACAGTGCCTTGGGTAAATATAAGCTCATTTCGCAACAGAATCGTGGATGCTCCGCACCCGCTTTGCCGAGCTTCAGGAACTGCTGGCCACGGGCGTGGCCTTCGATGGGTGCCCCTCTACGCGGTCTATCGCATTGGTGAAAAGTAATCCCAAGGTCTACACATGTCAGATTCTGAACTCGCGTGAGCAGGGTGTGGCGGCGCGTTCACCCTTCCTAAGAAAGTGTGTGAGAAGCTGTCAGACAACCGATGACCGGTTTTATGGCACGGAAGCCCTACCCATCGGATCTGACGGACGAACAATGGTCGCTGATTCAACGCGCGATTCCGCCGGCGGAGCCCGGCGGTCGCCACCGCTCGGTGGACATGCGCCAGGTGATGAACGGCATTCTTTATCTCAACCGCACCGGCTGCGCATGGCGATCGCTGCCGCACGATCTG
>JBBRTW010000512.1:0-4775 GCA_038244055.1 Tepidisphaerales bacterium
CCAGGGCGCGGACGACCTGGGCGATATCGGCGACTTTCTGCTCCAGCTCTTCGAGTGTGCCGGAAAGTTCCTGCTGCAGGGCGGTGAGCTCTTCCTCCTTCTGTTTGGACGCGACCAGCTCATCTTCGACCGAGCCCTGGCGCGAGGCGAGGCCGGCGGCCGACTGCTCGATGCGCTGGAGCTGTTGTTCGAGCTCCGCCTGGGCGGCCGAGAGGCGCTGCACGGCCTGCTGGGCGGCGAGTTGTTTTTCCTGGATCTGCCCGAGGAGGATGCGCTGATTGGTGAGCTCTTCGCCCCACTCGCGCAGGGATTGCTCGAGCTCCTTCTGCGAGGCCGAAAGCTCATCGACGAGGGTCTGCCGCTGCGATTGCTCGGCCTCCAGCGCGGTTTTCTTCTCGGTGAGTTGTTGGTACTCGGTGGCCAGCCGGCCGAGGGTTTCGAGGAATTGATTCAGCTCGCGTTCGAGAATCGGCTGCTCGCGATTGAGGGCGGATTGGCGGTCGGCGTTCTGGGCGATCTGGCTGGTGAGCTCGACCTTGGTTTCGTTGGCTTGGTAGATGGCGGTGCGCAGCTCGTGCTGCGAGGCTTCGAGGGCTTTGGCCTGGGAGTTGCCTTCGGAAAGGCGCGCGGTGAAATCGGCGATGCGCTGATCGACATCGGCGATCTGGTAGCCGATGGCTTCGAGCTCGGAGCGGCGGGAGAGGAGACCCATGGCCGCCGTCAGCGGGCCGGCGCGAAAGGTGCCATCCGATTCCAGCACTTCCCCGGCCGGTGTCGCGTAGCGCCAACCGGCCGGGCCATTCTGATGGAAATAGGCCGCCGTGGCCGCATCGTCGACGATGGCCGTGCGCCCCAGCAGATGCGCCGCCATCGGCTGATCATCGGGCTCAACCCGCACCAGATCGGCCGCCAGTCGGATGCGATGGGGGTGCGTGTTCCAGTCGTAATCAGTGACACGGGCGTCCCGCCCGTGCTGGGAGCGATCCAATTCCGATACGCCAGGTTCTTCGACAAGAGCGTCCCGCCCGTGCTGGGAGCGGTCCAATTCCGATACGCCAGGTTCTTCGACACGAGCGTCCCGCCCGTGCTGGGAGCGATCCAATTCCCATCGGTCTTGCTGCTCTACTTCGTCGGTCGTTCGCACGGGCGAGACGCCCGTGTCACGGGGGAGCGTGCGGCTGATCACATTCACGCGCCCCTCCAATTCCTCAAACACATCGCGCGCCCCTACGACCGCGCCAATTTCATCGGCCACCAGAAACTGATCGCGCCCATCCAGCGCCGCTTCGATCACATGGGCGTGCTCCACATCCACGCGGATGAGGTCGGCGACCAGACCCCGGACGAAGGGGAATTTGCTCTCGCGCTGCCGCAGAACGCTCTTGACGCCTTCAGAAACGCCTTCGCGCTTGGCCTCCAGATCCTGGAGCAGCTTTTGCCGCGAGATCAGCCCCGAGCGATGCTCCCGGGCCGCGCCGAGCTGCTCGCTGATCTGGGCGATGTGCTGGCCGAGGGATTGCGCCTGAATCTTTTTATCTTCGAGCGCGGCCTGCTGCTCGGCGATGTGCGCTTTGGCCGCATCCAGCCGCTCCTCGAATTCCGCGCGGGCGGCTTGCAGCGATTCGATTTCTTCCAAGACGATCCGCCGCCGCTGCGCCACCCGCTCCTGCTGGGCGGCGATGTTCTTCCGCTCGATCTCGATCGCCCCCAGGCGGCTGTTCACCTGGGCCAGGCGGTGCATGAGGTCGAGGATGGCGTTCTTGTTCTGGTCGATCTCCGTCAGCGCCTGATTGAGCCGGTGCTGGGCATCGCGGAACTGCTGCTGCCGCTCATCGATTAACTGGCGATGCTCGGAAAGCTCGGCGGTGTACTGCTCCAGGGCCTCGGATTCGGCGGCGAGGGATTCGGCGACTTCCTGGGCCTTGGACTGGCTGGCCGCGCGGTCGATTTCGAACTGCGCGAGCTGCTCGGCGATCTGCTCGAGCTGCTGGGCCGCGAACTGCTGCCGCTGCCGCGCGGTGCTCACATCCGCCTTCGCCTGCACCAGCGCATGCTGCGTGCGCTGCTTCTGCTGGGAGAACTCATCGAACTCCTGGCGGTTCAGCGCCAGCTCGTTCTGGGCCTTGGCCAGCTCGGCCGAAAGCGTTCCGAGACTCTCGGCCGCCAGCGCCTGTTTGGCTTCAAAACCCGCCAGCTCGCTGGCGAAGATGTGATACTCCTGCAATGAATATTGCAACCGCAGATCGCGCAGGCGATTGGAATATTCCTGATACGACCGCGCCTTGCCCGCCTGGAGCTTCACGCTGCGCAGCCGCTTCTCGACTTCCTCGACGATGTCGTTCACCCGCACCAGGTTCAGATCCACCTTCTCCAGCTTGCGCTGCGATTCCTTTTTCTTGGCCTTGAACTTGGAAATGCCCGCCGCCTCTTCGAAGATCAGCCGCCGCTCGGCCGGGTTGGCTTCGAGCAGGGCGGCCACGCGGCCCTGCTCGATTACGCTGTAGGCATCCACGCCCACGCCCGTATCCAAAAACATCTCGCGGATGTCCTTGAGCCGGCTGGTTCCGTTGTTGACCGTGTATTCGCTCGTGCCATCGCGGAAAAGGCGCCGGCCGACTGAAACTTCATCGGTATCGATATTGAGCATGCGCGTCTCATCGGCGCGCCTGGGATTGTCGAAAACGAGGATGACTTCCGCCATGCCCGCCGGCTTGCGCACGGAGGAGCCGTTGAAGATGACATCCATCATCGCATCGCCGCGCAGGCTCTTGGCGGATTGTTCCCCCAGCACCCACTTGAACCCATCAACGACGTTGGATTTGCCGCAGCCGTTGGGCCCGACAATGCCGGTGATGGGCGAATCGAACGCGAACTCGGTTCGATCGGCGAATGACTTGAACCCGTTGAGGACGAGTTTCTTAAGACGCATGCGTCTGAGGTCCTCCCTGACCTGGGGGTAAGGATGAAGGCAGAAGGATGAAGGATGAATCAGAGGCATTCATCCGCATCGAACCGCGCTCATCCATCAATATTCTCGAACAAAGGATCATCCGGCAGATCGTGCGGGGCGAAAAATTCATCCTTCATCCTTCTGCCTTCATCCTTCAATTCGGCCTTGCCGGCGGCACTCCGTTGCCCGCGGGGGCCCTTGCATTCACTCCGACAGGATTGCCCGGCGCGCCGCCGCTGGTGGCGGGCTGGCCGACATCCCGGCCAGTCGAGGCATCGGCGACATCGCCAAACGCTTCTTCCAGGCCGGGAAGGTCCTGTAACACGAACGTAGAGGATACTTTCCCCGTATCGGCCATTGATTGCAACATGGCGACCACTTCTCCATACCCAAATCTGAAACGATCATCCGAACCACCCCCCAGCCGGGCCGCCAATTCCACCACCAGCGGCCGGGTGAGCGCGGCGATCGGCTCCTGCAACTCCTCGCCGCGATAGAAGACGGTCAGGAATTGGGGTTTGTTCGGGTTCTGTGAGATCGTCAGCCGGGTATCGAACGCGCTGAAGGTCAGCGGCATCTTGAGCATCTGCCGCGATCCGAAAATCGCCAGCCGGGGCTCGCCCGCGCGCGTGGCGTAGATCATCGGCTTGCCCGTCGTTTCCACGACATCGAGGATGAACGAATCGTTGATCTTCTTCGACAAAATTGGGGTCGGAATGCGCGGATCATCGATGTGGCAGAGCGCCTTGTAGGCCTCGATGCGCACCTGCGTTTCACTGTCATCCAGGCACGGTGAAAGCGCCCGCGCGATGGCCGGGTTCTGCGGCAGATCGCCCAGGACCTGGATCGCATCGATCCGGAAGGGGTGGCCCGGCATCTGCGCCATTCGCATGAGCGCGTCTTCGGAGGCCGGGTCCTGGAGATAAGTGCCCGCCTTGGCCGCCGCGAAGGCCACCTCCGGCACAGGATGCATCAATAATTCGGCGATATAAGGCGACGCCACAGGCCCAAGGCCCTCGAAGGCGAAGGAAATATCCCGAAGCGGCGCGCCCGGCCGCTTGGCTTCGGCCACCAGCTCCCGCGCACGCTGCGCGGCCGCCGAGGGCGTGAGATTGATATAGAGGTGATTGACGATCGCGACGAAATGCTCCCAGTTCTGCTCGTACTTGTGCGGAACATAGAGATGGATGTACCCCTCATCCTGCGCCTCGGCGACGCACATTCCCCGGCCATCGATGCGCGGCTTGTCGGCATCCGCCTGGAAGCGCTGATTGATCACCGCCTCCATCGCCCGCGAAATGCTGTACTGCGGCGTCCGCACCCTGAGATGAATCGCCCGGTCTGCCGAGACCACGCCCCCGCCCAGGATGGTTGCGACGCGCGAACCGGTGCGGACTTCCCCTTCCATCGGCTTGGGGACTTCCAGGGCATAGGCTGGGTTGATGAAGAGCGGGCCGCGCGCCTCGACGTAATTATTGACCGATCCGCCCGGATTGATCGGATTGGCTCCCATGATGCGCAGTTCGCATTGATACAGGTTGCCGCCGACGAGGCTGGAGGTGTCGCTGCCCGGAAGCGCCTGCACGATGATATCGGTCCGCTGGCCTTTGCGGGCGCCGGGTGGAACGTATGCCCCGACCATGACGATCGCCGCCCGCTTGTCCGAAAGCACCTGTTCGGGCGTCAGATCCTTCCACTGCGGGTTGGTTTTCTGGCCGAACCCGTGGCGGTACATCTCCTTGATCATCCACTCCCGCACGGGCACGGGCGCACGGCTGTCGCCCGCGTAGCGCAGGTTGACCGCCAGCCCGAACGTGGTCACGGG